>NZ_JBOHHW010000018.1:0-79380 GCF_050725575.1 Sphingomonas sp.
GAAGCTGCGCTTGGCAAGATCGATCGCGAGAATGTGAACGTCAGTCATGTGCTCCTCCTTCTCCAGCGCACTGTCGCGCCGGTCAGGCATCATACGATGCCGGGCGAAGGGGGCATCCACCCCATCAACTCAGGACGTGATGCAGGGCTTCGTCACCACCCCGATCGCGCAGGCGATCGCGACCGCCAACGGCATCGAATATCTCACCTCCACCTCGACTCAGGGCAAGAGCCATATCCAGGCCAAGCTGGTGCTCAACGCCAATGCCGACCGCTCGATGACCGAGGTGCTGGCCAAGATCCAGCAGGTCAAATACCGGCTGCCGACCGGCGCCAACGACCCGGTGATCACCAAGATCACCGATGGCGCGTCGGGCATCCAATATGTGGCGTTCGTCAGCGACACGCTGACCATTCCGCAGATCACCGATTTCGCCACCCGCATCGCCCAGCCGCAGATCACTGCCGTGCCCGGCGTCGCCTCGGCCGAAATCGGCGGCGGGCAGACGCTGGCAATGCGCATCTGGGTCGATCCCGGCCGGCTCGCCGCGCGCGGCCTGTCGGCGAGCGATATCTCGGCGGCGCTCCGGGCGAACAATGTCCAGGCCGCGCCCGGCCAGCTCAAGGGCGCCGACACCGCGGTCAACATCACCGCGGGCACTGACCTGACCGGGATCGAGGATTTCCGCGCCTTGGTGGTCAAGAGCACCCCGACCGGCCCGGTCCGGCTTGGCGATGTCGCGACGGTCGAGCTTGGCGGGCAGAATTACGACAGCAAATCGGTCACTAGCGGGCACCGGTCGGTGACGATCGCGATCTCGCCCACCCCCGACGCCAATCCGCTGGAGATCGTCAAGGCGGTGAACGCGCTGATCCCCGGCGTACAGCGTGTCGCGCCCCCGGGATTGAAAGTGTTCAGCCAGTTCGACGTCGCGCATTTCGTCAATGCGGCGATCGATGAGGTCACGCACACGCTGATCGAGGCGATCGTGATCGTGGTGATCGTGATCTTCCTGTTCCTCGGCTCGGTCCGCGCGGTGATCATCCCGGTGCTCACCATCCCCTTGTCGCTGGTCGGCACGGCGGCGCTGATGCTCGCCTTCGGCTTCTCGCTCAATCTGCTGACCTTGCTCGCGATGGTGCTGGCGATCGGGCTGGTGGTCGATGACGCGATCGTGGTGGTGGAGAATATCCACCGCCATATCGAGGAAGGCCTGTCGCCGGTGCAGGCGGCCCTGGTCGGCGCGCGCGAGATCGTCACGCCGGTGATCGCGATGACCATCACGCTCGCTGCGGTCTATACGCCGATCGGCCTGATGGGCGGCCTGACCGGCGCGCTGTTCCGCGAATTCGCCTTCACGCTGGCCGGCGCGGTGATCGTCTCCGGTGTGGTCGCACTGACTCTGTCGCCGATGATGAGCTCATGGCTGCTGCACGGAAAACTGGCCGAAGGCCGCTTCGCCCAGGCGATCGAGCACCGCATGAGCCGCGTGACTCAGGGCTATGACCGGTTGCTCGGCCGCACCCTTGCCGCACGGCCGGCGGTGCTGGCAGTCGGTGCCGCGGTGCTGGTGGCGATCGTCGTCCTGTTCACCGGCGCGCAGCGCGAACTCGCACCGCAGGAGGACCAGGGCTATGTCTTCGTCGCGACCAAGGCGCCGCAATATGCCAATATCGAGTACACCTCGCGCTACACCGCGGATGTCGAACGCCTGTTCCGCGCCCTCCCCGACTATGTCAGCAGCTGGTTCGACAATGGCGGCAGCAGCGTCAATAACGGCTTTGGCGGCGTGATCCTCAAGGAATGGAGCGACCGCGCCGAAAATGCCGATACCGTGCAGGCGAAGCTCAATGCGCAAGGCTCGGCCATCACCGGCATTTACGCGACCGCGTTCCAGCCCGCCCCCCTGCCCGCCTCGAGCGGCGGCTTGCCGGTGCAGATGGTACTGCGCTCGTCCGACGAATTCCCGGCACTCTACGGCGCGCTGGAGAAGATCAAGGGCGCGGCCTGGGGCAGCGGGCTGTTCGCCTTTGTCGACAGCGATCTCGCCTTTGACAGCCCGGAGGCGCGCATCACGATCGATCGCGCCAAGGCCGGCCAGGTCGGCGTGACGATGGAGGCGATCGCCGACACGCTCGCCGTGCTGGTCGGCGAGAATTACACCAACCGCTTCAACTGGCACGACCGCTCCTATGACGTGATCACTCAGGTGCCACAGGGGCAGCGCCTGACCCCCGACAGCCTGGGCCGCTTTTACGTCAAGGCGGCGTCGGGCACGCTGGTCCCGCTCTCGACCGTGGTGCGCGTCGATATGCGGCCCCAGGCCAATATGCTGCCGCAGTTCAACCAGATGAATGCGGCGACCTTGTCTGCCGTGCTCGCGCCCGGCGTGACCATGGGCCAGGCGGTCGCCTTCCTGAAATCACAGGAACTGCCGCCCGGCGCGACGGTCGACTGGCTCGCCGACAGCCGCCAGTACGTCACCGAGGGCAACCGGCTGACCATCTCCTTCGCCTTCGCGCTGGTGGTGATCTTCCTGGTGCTCGCCGCGCAGTTCGAAAGCTTCCGCGACCCGCTGGTCATCCTGGTCACCGTGCCGCTGGCGGTATGCGGTGCGCTGGTGCCGCTCTATCTCGGCTATGCCACGCTCAACATCTATACCCAGATCGGCCTGGTCACGCTGATCGGCCTGATCTCGAAACACGGCATCCTGATGGTGACCTTCGCCAACGAGATCCAGAAGCATGACGGGCTCGACCGGGTCGCCGCGATCCGCCGCGCCGCCGCGGTCCGGATGCGGCCGGTGCTGATGACCACGGCGGCAATGGTCGCCGGCCTGTTGCCGCTGCTGTTCGCCACCGGCGCCGGCGCGGCGAGCCGCTTCGCGATCGGGATCGTGGTGGTGATGGGCATGCTGATCGGCACCTTGTTCACGCTGTTCGTCCTGCCGACGGTCTACAGCCTGATCGCGCGCGATCACCGTGCCGAGGCGATAAGTGCGCGCGAGCGCGAACTGGCGGCAGCGGAGGTGGCCCATGCGTAAGTTGATCCTGATGCTGCCGCTGCTGACGGCGGCCTGCGCGGTCGGCCCCCATTATATCGCGCCGCCATCGCCGGTGGCCGCCGCCGGGCCGTTCGTCACCAGTCCCGCCGGGGTCGATGCCGGCGCAGCGCTGCCCGATGACTGGTGGCGGCTCTACAATGATCCGGTGCTTGACGGCCTGATCCGCCAGGCCTTTGCGGCGAACACCGATTTGCGCGTCGCGGTCGCCAATCTGGCGCGGGCGCGGGCGATCCTCGGCGAAGCGCGATCGGCACGCCTGCCGGGCACCAATGTCTCGGGCGGCGTTTCCTATGGCGACGCCATCCAGGGCGGTGGCGGTCAGGCAGGCGGTGGGCAGCAAAGCGAGCAATTCTCCTACAATGCCGGCCTGTCGGTTGCGTGGGAGGCCGATCTGTTCGGCCGGGTCGGCCGCACGATCGAGGCGGCCCGCGCCGATGCCCAGGCGATCGAGGCGGTGCGCGACAGCGTGCGGGCCACCATCGCCGCGGAAACCACCCGCGCCTATCTCGATGCCTGTGCCTATGGCGATGCCGCCGCGATCGCCCGCGCTTCGCTCAAGACTGCCGAGGACGGCCTGCGCGTGGTGACGGCGCAGGAAAAGGCCGGGTCAGTCGGCAAATTCGATGTCGAGCGTTCGGCAACCACGGCCGCCAACGCCCGCGCGGCGATCGCACCGTTCGAGGGCCGGCGCCGCGTCGCTTTGTTCGAACTCGCCGCATTGATGGGCGAAACACCGTCGGGCATTCCGGCGGCGGCCGCCGCCTGTGTTCAGGTGCCGACGCCGATCGCCGCCCTGCCGGTCGGTGACGGCGCGGCATTGCTGCGGCGCCGCCCGGACGTTCGCGAGGCCGAACGACGGCTGGCCGGCGACACCGCGCGGATCGGGGTCGCCACCGCCGACCTGTTCCCGCGAGTCACGCTGGGCGGATCGGGCAATTTCTTCCGCAATGACGATGTGAAGGGCAGCAATTCCTTCTCCTTCTCGCTTGGGCCACTCCTGTCCTGGAGCTTTCCCAACATGACCGTCGCGCGGTCGCGCATCGCCCAGGCAAAGGCGCAGGGCGACGCCTCGCTCGCCGCCTTTGACGGCACGGTGCTGACCGCGCTCAAGGAAACCGAACAGGCACTGGCCAGCTATGCTGCCGAAGGCGACCGCAACCGCGCGCTGGTGGAGGCCAGGACCCGGGCGGAGAATGCCTATCGCATGGCCGAAGCGCGCTATCGGTCGGGATCGATCTCGCTGCTGGACAGCCTGGTCTCGCAGCGCGACCTGATCGACGCGCGCGCGGCGCTGGCGCAATCCACCCAGCAACTGAGCTCGGCACGGGTCGATCTGTTCAAGGCACTGGGCGGAGGCTGGCAGGCCCCGGCGGGCTGACGATCGCGCGCCGGGCTTGACACGTCAGGCATGGCGTACGAACCGTGAACGGACATCAGCGCCGCGGGAGCCGGTCATGGACGGGAATGGGCATCATTATCTGATCTTCGCAACCGCCGCCGGCTATTGCGGCATTGCGTGGAATCAGGTCGGCATCACCCGCTTCCAGCTCCCGGACTCCAGTGCGGAGGCAACCGAGCGCAATCTGCTGCGCCGCCTCCCCCGTGCCGAACGCGGCATCGCCTCGCCGAAACTGCTCGATCTGGTCGCCGCGGTGAAGCGCTATTTCGAGGGCGAGGAAATCGACTTTTCCGGCGTCACGCTCGACATCGGCGAGCAGGAGACGTTCTTCGAGCAAATCTATGCCGCCGCGCGGCAGGTCGGCTGGGGCGAGACGACCACTTATGGCACGCTGGCGAAAGAGCTTGGCGCCGGGCCGGAGGCCGCGCGCGATGTCGGTCAGGCGATGGCGCGAAATCCGGTGCCGCTGATCATCCCGTGCCACCGCGTGCTGGCGGCAGGCGGCAAGGTCGGCGGCTTCTCGGCGCCGGGCGGCTCGGTGGCGAAAGCGCACATGCTTGAGCTGGAGGGCGTGCATCTCGGGCCGCCGCCGCCGGCGCAGCAATCATTCGATCTCTAGCCATCTCCCACCCAGGTTGCGCGCCTCTGCCGACTTCATGAGCGAGAGGTCCTTCGCGACATACGCGGGTGAGATATCATTAACTAATTGATATATAATGATATTACTAGCACGTTCAGCCGAACGGCGACGAAAAGATATGGCACAACCGGTGTCCCATATCTCTCGCCGCCCACCCCCTTTTCTGCCCGGTCATGCAGTGACGCGGCGGCGAAAAGATACGGCACAACCGGTGTCCCATATCTCTCACCGCCCACCTCTTTCTGCCCGATCCTGCAGTTTCGCAGCGACGGACGGATATGCCGGAACCGGTGTCCCATATCTCTCACCGCCGCCCCTTCAGGCCCGTCCCGGCAGCGCCGTCACCGTCGGCGATTCAACCACGACACAGGATCGGGCATCTCATCTCTTGCCGGACTGAACCGGCACGCTCTTTCTTATTGTCGGAAAAAAAACAGCATTGCCGCGGCACCATCGTGCCAGGCTCTCGCGCCTGATCAGTTTGGTGCAATGCGATCAATCGCTGCGCCGGCCATATCCTCGATCAGCGTACGGACCGCCTCAGCCGATCGCGCCGGGATGAGCATCCGGAACATGGCGAAGCTGGTCAGCGCGAAAATCAGATCGACCGTCTCGCATTGCATCTCGGCAGACGCAGCGGGCGCGATGCGCGAGACGAGTATTTCTAACGATTTCCGTCGGCGGCCATGGCGCTCGGTCAGTATCTGATCGAATTCGGCATCAAGCACGGCCGCATCCTGCAGCCGCGCAACCGCGGGATCGCCGCTCCAGAATTCGCAGAAAATCCCGATCAGCTGATTGAGCCCGCGCCTGGGATCAGCATCGGTCCTGACCTCCCGCAACCGGGACAGCCGCCCGCGTTGCGCAATCTCGTCGAACACGGCCTCCAGCAGCCCGCGTCGTGACCCGAACTGATGATAGACGGTCAACCGCGTCACCCCCGCCACCTTGGCCACCGCCTCCAGTGAGAAGCCGGCCACGCCCGATTCTTCACGCAACAAGCCGGCCGCAGCCTCGATCACACGGTCGCGCTTCTCGGCCGCCGCCGCGGTCCGCACCAAACTGACATAGGAACGCGTCGACATTGCTGCCTCTTGGAATTCTACTATACACACTGTATAGATAATTTAAGCACGAGCCACAGCCCAAGCGGAGTCATGACATGCAGCAAATTCTGATGATAGCTTTGTCCCTTCACATTCTCGCCGCCGTCTTCTGGGCGGGTTCCACCTTCACGCTGGCGCGCAGCGGGGGCGTCGGGGCCGAGCAGCTGTTCCGCCCGCAAATGGGCGCGGCGACCGTCGCCGTCCTGTCGGGCATCTATCTCTGGCACAGCGTGCATCAAGGAACGTTCGGGACGGCGGAAACCTGGCTGGCGGTCGGCGCCGTCTGTGCACTCGTCGCCGCTGCCGTGCAGGGGTTCGGCGTCGGTTCGGCGGTCAGGGCCTTGCGCAAGGCCGAGGGTGGTGATCCGGCCGCGCGGTCGCGCATCACGGCGGCCTGCCGGCTCGCGGCCATCTTGCTTGCGGTCACGACAATATCGATGGCCGCGTCGCGTTACGCCTGACGCGCGTTTCTTACGACCATCGCAACGATCGTTTCGAACAGCTCGTCCCGCGCCTGAGCCGCGCTGATCTCCCCGGTCACCGCGGCATGGGACAGCGCCTCGGCCGCACCGAGCATCGCCCACAGGCCTGGCAAGGCGATGGTTCCGGTGCCGCCGAAGGGCGCGAGGACGATCCGGCACTTCTCGATGAAACCGACCTCGTAATCGCGCTTGATCCGCTCGAGTTCGGGCGAACTGGCCAGCGCCGCGATCACGCCGGGGATCTCCCGCCCCTGCAGCAGCACGCATTCGACATAGGACGATGCAATCACCGCCGCCTTGCTCCTCAGGCTCGGCTCGCTGGCGGCAAGCGCGGCATCCATCAATGCCGTCTGGCGCGCATCGAATTCGCGGTAAAGCGCCGCGAGCAACCCGCCACGCGTGCCGAAATGGTCATAGACCACCGGCTTGGTGACGCCGGATTGCTCGGCAAGCCGGCCAAGTGTCAGCGCCTCGGTCCCTTCATCGCTGATCAGCCGCCACGCCGTGTCGAGCAGCTGGCGATGCCGGTCTTCGCGCGACAAACGCCGCCGGGGCGCATCGGCAGCCAATTCTCCAGCCTGATTGCTTGGCATTGATAATATACCAACGGTAACTTACTAAAGGTATATTACACTAGACCGGTCGCCTGCGATCGGCAAGCAGGAGTATCCGTCATGCACGCGCTCATCGTCGTCGCTCATCCCGATCCGGGTTCGCTCAGCCACAGTGTCGCCGCGCATGTCGCGCAGGGTGTGACGCTGTCCGGCCCTGATCACTCGGTCGACATCGCCGACCTGATGGCGGAAGGGTTCGATCCGCGCTTCACCGCGGCCGATCTCGCGGTACATCGCCGCGAAGCGCCGCCCCCTGCCGATGTCGCGGCGGAGCAGGCGCGGATCGATCGTGCCGATGCGCTGGTGCTGGTCTTTCCGGTTTATTGGTGGTCGATGCCGGCGCTGCTCAAGGGCTGGATCGACCGGGTATTCGCCAATGGCTGGGCGTTCGACTTCAACCTGGACCAGCCACTCGAGAAGAAACTCGGCCGCCTGCGCGTTCACCTCATCGGCGTCGGGGGCGCCGATACGGGAACCTATGGCCGGCACGGCTATGCCGACGCGATGGCGACCCAGATTGACCACGGGATCTTCGACTATTGCGGCGCCCGCGTGGTGACCTCGGAGCTGCTGCTCGATTCGGAAACGAGCGATCCTCTGGCCCATCTCAACGTCGCGCGCGCCATTGGCCGCACGCTGTTCGATCTGCCCGAACACAGTACGGCCAGGGCAGCCTGACCGGTCAGATCGTCACGACGATCTTGCCGAACTGCGCGTTCGATTCGAGATAGCGATGCGCCTCGACGATCTCGTCGAACGCGAAGATCCTGGCGATGACCGGCCTGAACGCCCCCGATGCCAGGCCATCGAGAATGAACGCCTTGGCCGCCGCGAGGCGCGCCGGATCGCCAAGGATCTCGTGAACCAGATACCCGCGCAGCGTCAGGCTTTTGCCCAGCACGGTGAACAGCGGGAACGGGGTCGGCTCCGAGCTCAGGCCGCCATATTCGAGGAGGATCCCGCCCGGTGACATCGCCACCGTCAGCGGTTCGAATATCGGCCCGCCGACCGGGTCGAACACGACCCTTGCTCCCCCGGGGCCGACGATCTCCCTCAGACGGGCCTCCAGATCCTCCTCGGCAGCAGCGATGACATGCGCCGCCCCGACGTCGATCAGGGCCTGTCTTTTGGCGGATGTCCGTGTGACCGCAATGGCGGTGGCGCCAACCCGATTGGCAATCTGGATCGCGGCGATCCCGACGCTGCTCGACGCCGCGGTGATCACGACAAACTCCCCGCAGCCGAGTTTGGCGATGTCGATCAGTGCGCCATAGGCGGTAAGATAAGCCATCCACACCGCCGCCGCCTCTTCCCAGCCCAGCGATGACGGATGCTTGACGACAAGGTTGGCCGGATAGGTGATCACCTCACCATAAGCCGGCCAGCGCACCATCGACACGGGCGGGATGACGCTGACGGCATCGCCGGGCGCGACTCCCTCGACGCCCTCCCCGACCCGCTCAACCACCCCTGCCGCTTCGAGGCCGAGACCGGACGGCAATGTCGGGGATTCGATATAGGTGCCCGCGCGCATCAGCGCCTCGGCGCGGTTGAGGCCCAGCGCCCTGACGCGGATCTGCACTTCGCCCGGGCCGGGCGCGGGGATATCGGCAGTCTCGATCCGCAGCACCTCGGGACCACCATATTCGTGAAAGCGAACCACGCGCGCCATTGGGCAACTCCAAATCAGATGAACTGAATTGGATATGATATGGGAGCATGATTGGATAAATGGTGGCTAAAGCTCAACAGTAGTAACCAGGGGTTCCGAATATGGATCGACTCACCAGCATGGCGGTGTTCGTCAAAGCGGTCGATCTTGGCTCGTTCGCTGCCGTGGCCGATGCGCTGGATCTGTCCGGGCCAATGGTCGGCAAGCATGTCCGGTTTCTCGAAGAGCGGCTTGGCGTGCGCCTTCTCAACCGCACCACGCGCCGCCAGAATCTGACCGAGTTCGGACGCGCTTATTATGAGCGCTGCCGCATGATCCTCGCCGAGGCAGAGGCCGCGGATGCGCTGGCGGCCGACCAGCTGTCCGAACCGCGCGGCAAGCTGCGCGTCACCATGCCGGTCCATTTCGGGCGGCGCTGCGTCGCGCCGATCCTGCTGGACCTTGCGCGGCGCTATCCGGCGCTGGAGCTCGATCTGTCGATGAACGACCGCTTCGCCGACCTTGCGGAGGACGAATATGATCTCGCTATCCGCACCGGCGAGCTGGAGGACAAGGCGGGATTAATCGCCCGCCGCGTCGCGCGCCAGCGCATGATCGTGTGCGCATCGCCATCCTATCTCGACCAGCATGGCACGCCACAGCGGCTGGACGAGCTCGGCAGTCACGCCGCGATCATCTATCGCCGCTCGGGCCGGGTCCGCCCCTGGCTGTTTCCGCAAGGCGATCAGCCGCCGGTCGAGATCATGCCGGCCGGCCGGCTGCAGCTCGACGACCTCGACGCCATCGCCGATGCGGCGGTCATCGGCATGGGGCTGGCCTGGCTGCCCTCCTGGCTGGTGCGCGACCGCATCCGCGCCGGCACGCTGGTTCAGCTTTTGCCGGAACAGCCGGAATTTCCGTATGATTGCCATGCGCTATGGCTGCAGACTCCGCATCTGCCGCTGAAGGTCCGCCTGGCCGTCGACGCGCTGGCGGCTGCCTTACCCGGCGTTACGGCCTGAAAGACGGCTCACATCGGCGGCATCTTGTCGAACGTCGGCAGCGCCGGATCGAGTTGATCCCAGACATGCCCGCGGACGGCATAGGTCACCATTTGCGGCACGTACCGGCTCGGGTCATCAAGGCTCGCGGCGTGGATCGTGAAGAAGTCGGGCATGGCCGAGAAGGTCAGATAGACCGGCGAGCCGCAGGTTGGGCAGAAGCTGCGCGTCTTCACATTGCCGCTGTCGCCCACGATATCCCAGTGCGCCGCTTCGCCGGCGAGCGTCACATCATCGCGCTGGGCGAAGGTCAGATAGGATCCGTGCCCGGTCCCGCTCTTGCGCTGGCAGTCGCGGCACTGGCAATGGTTCGATACCATCGGCTCGGCCGAGATTTCATAACGAACCGCGCCGCACGCGCAGCCGCCGGTATAGGCGTCGCTCATCTTTTCTCTCCTGGGGTGGATCTTGGGTGCGCCGGGTCGGCGCTTATTCCGGCTCGCCCGCGATCGCGCCGACATTGCGGATCACGCCCTTCCAGCCATTGCTCATGCTGGCGAAAGCGGAGTCGTTCTTCGGCGTCACAAAGCCGGAATGGACCAGACGAAGCCGCGTCCCACCCTCCGCTTGCGACAGTGTCAGCGACACCACGGTATCGAGCTTCGATCCATAGCCGCTATTGCCTTCATCCCCGCCCTTCCAGGCAAAGACGAGGCATTCGTTGGGAATCGCCGCCAGCACTTCGCAGCGGATAAGACCATCCCACGCACCGGCCGGCGTGGTCTGAAACGTGAACTGGGTGCCCTTCACCGGCTCGAACCCGGTCGGCACCATCAGCCAGCGGCCCATCAGGTCGCCACTGGCCAGGGTCTTCCACAGTTTTTCCGGCGGATGCGGAAAAACCTCGTCGACCACGATCTCCTGCGTGTCGGATTTCTGCAAAATGTCACTCATCATCGATTTCCTTCAAAAGCGTGCGGAGATTGGTGAAGCGCTCGCGCCAGAAGACGCCGTAATGGCGCATCCATTCGGCCAGCGGCGCGAGCCCGTCGGGCTGAGCGCGATAAAAGACTTTCCGCCCTTCCGGCCGCTCGACCACCAGGCCGGCCAGCTTCAGCGACTTGAGATGCTGCGAGATCGCGCCCTGCGTTACGCCGCTGCCTTCAGTCAGTTCAGCGACGCTGATCTCGTCGGTGCTGACGACACGTTCGAACACGGCACGCCGGGTTGGGTCGGCGAGCGTGCGCATGATGGCGTCGATGGAGGCGGCTTCAGTCATGCCAACCAATTAGTGAATGCTAATTGATTAGTCAATACTAATTTGTTTCCTCCACCGATAATACATTCCGTCTTCCTAATAGACAGTTTGTCTCAACCGTTATACCGCCGCTCAATGCCCAATCTGGATTCGTTCATTCCCGTCGCCAATGCGATCGCCATGGTTTTCCAACCGCATGTCGAGGCGGTCATCCACGATCTGGCCAAAGGAACCGTGCATCATGTCGCGGGAGGCTTGTCCGGCCGGGCACCGTTGGGCGATTCCCTGACTGACCTGAGTGACATCGAGATCCTCGACCGACCGGTCATCGGCCCCTATCTCAAAACCAATTGGGATGGCCGGAAGCTGAAATCGATCACTGCCGTTCTTCCCGGCAAGGATAAGCGGCCAATTGGTCTGCTGTGCATCAATGTCGATATCTCGATGCTCGAGACGCTTCGGGCGTTGACGCGAGACTTTCTCTCCTACCAGGAAACCGCCGAACGCCCCGCCGCCCTTTTCCATCGCGACTGGCGGGAAGAGGCCAATGAGCTGGTCGGGCATTTCGTCTCGATACGCGGCGCCACGCCCGGTGCGCTGAGCGCCGACCAGCGCCTGACGTTGATCGGCGAACTCGACGGTCGGGGATTGTTCGATGTGCGCACCGCCGTGCCATACATCGCGCAGCTGCTGAACCTGTCGCGTGCCACACTCTACAAGGCGCTGAAGGCCGCACGCGACACTGCGCCCGCCCCGACATCGTGCCGCTAGCCAATCGAGGATCGACAATGCCCGCCCTGCAGGATTTCCGCCTCGAAACCTATTTCTCCAAATGGGAATTCAGGGCGCGCTTCCATCTCACTGCTTCGGATGCGCAGAGCATGACGCTGCGCGAGCTGCTCGACCTGGCGGATCCGCAGGATGTGGCCGCGTTTGATGCGATGTGGCTCGGCTATACCGAGACGTTCGGCGCGCCCGACCTGCGCGCCGAGATCGCGCGGACCTATGACGTCCGCGCGGCCGACGATATTCTGTGCTTCGCCGGTGCCGAGGAAGGGCTTTACGTCGCGGCCAATGTCCTGCTCGCGCGCGACGACCATGCGATCGTGGTGACTCCCAATTATCAGGCGGCCGAGACCGTCCCGCTCTCGATCTGTGCCGTGACCGGCGTACCGCTCGATCCGGCGAGCGGCTGGAATCTCGACCTCGACCGGGTCGCCGCGGCGATCCGACCGAACACAAAGCTCATCTCGATCAATTTCCCGCATAACCCGACCGGCCGCATCATCGCACGCGACACGCTCGACGGGTTGATCGCGCTCTGCCGCCGGCACGGCATCTGGCTGTTCAGCGATGAAGTCTATCGCCTGCTCGGCCCCGATAGCGACCGGCATTTGCCTCAGGTCGCCGACCTGTACGAACGCGGCCTGTCGCTCAACGTGATGTCGAAGGCCTATGGCCTGCCCGGCCTGCGTATCGGGTGGATCGCCTGTGCCGACCGCGACCTGCTGGTCCGCCTGGAGCGGATGAAGCATTATCTGTCGATCTGCAATTCGGGACCAAGCGAACGCCTGGCGGTCATCGGCTTGCGCGCGCGAGACCGCATCCTCGCCCGCAACAACGCGCTGGTGCGCGACAATCTCGCCCTGTTCGACGCCTTTTTCGACGATCACCGGCACCTGTTCGACTGGACCCGCCCCGATGGCGGCTGCGTCGGCTATCCGCGCTGGACCGGTCCCGGGTCAGTCGATGCCTTCGCCACCAAGCTGGTCGAGGAAGCCGGCGTGCTGGTGCTGCCATCGAGCATCTACCGATCCGATCTGGGACCGACGCCAACCGATCGTTTCCGTATCGGCTTCGGCCGCGCTGGCCTCCCGGAAGGCCTAGCCGCCTTTCGCGGCCATCTTGCCCAGCTCTGATCCGGTTCGACGCGATCGGGCGAACGCACCTGGCGAAACACCGATCCGCCGGCGAAACGCGGTGCTGAAGGCACTGGCGGACTCATAGCCAATCTCTTCGGCCAGGCGATCGAGCGGCTTTCCACCGCGGCTCAGGGCATCCTGCGCCAAGGCCATGCGCCAGCGCGCAAGATATTCGATCGGCGCGCAGCCAAGCGTTTCGACGAAGCGGACCGCAAAGGCCGAGCGCGACATGCCGGCCAGTTGTGCGAGGTCACCCACCGTCCATCCGGCCCGAACATCGGCATGGATCGCACCCAGAACCTTGGCCAGAGCCGGGTCCCGCATGCCCGCCAGCAACCCGGCTGGCAGGCTATCTCCATCGATGCCCTGCCAGCGCAGACATTCCACCAGCATGATTTCCAGCAGCCGCGCCAGGATCATGTCCCGGCCCGGCCGGTCCGCCCTGCATTCCTCCATGATCAAGTCGATGACGCGCGACAGCCGCCCCGTACCGCCATTGGCCGCACGGACATGGATGATCCCCGGCAGCAGCGCGAGCAGCAATGGCGCATTGACCGGCTCGATCTGAAACGCGCCACCAAGCATCCGGAAATCGGATTCGCCTTCCGGGTCGCCGTGGCGAACTTCGGTGTCTGACGGCGTACCGGCGACGCAATCGACACCCGGCCGGCTGAACATCGCAAAGGCCGGCGTGGACGGCAGCAGCACGAAATCGCCCCGCGCCAGCAGCACCGGCGGCGCCTTGTCGATCGCGAGCCAGCATTGCCCGTCAAGAACGATAGCGAATCCCGGCTGCCGATAGGCGGCATAGCGGACACCCCAATCCCCACGCCCGGTGATCGGCTTGGAAAGCACCGTGTGCGGACGAAGCAAGGAGATGATGTCGCTGAGCGGATCCATTTTGGACGATCGATAATAATTTATGGATCTCCAATTATATACCGTCCCAGAACTCTGTCTATCCTGACGCCAGAAGAAACGGAGACAGCAATGACCAGGACGATTCTCATCACCGGCACGTCGTCGGGCTATGGCAAGGCGATCGCGGAGCTTTTTCTCGATCGTGGATGGAATGTCATCGCGACGATGCGGCGCCCGGATCCGGGCGTGTTCGCGACATCTTCGGCTCGGCTGAAGGTCCTGCCGCTCGACGTCACAGACAGCGGCAGCATCGATACGGCAATCGCCGCGGGCGTCGAGGCGTTTGGCGCGATCGACGTGCTGGTCAACAATGCCGGGATCGGCATGGCCTCAGTCGTCGAGGCTACACCGGACAGCACAATCCGCGAGATTTTCGAGACCAACAGCTTCGGCGTGTTCGCCACGTGCCGCGCGATCATTCGGCAGATGCGCAGGCAGGGACACGGCACCATCATCAACGTCACGTCGAGCTGTACGCTCGGCGTCATGCCACTGGTGGCGATCTACACCGCCAGCAAGTCGGCAGTGGAGGGGTTCACCGAATCGCTGGCCTATGAACTGGATCCGTTCGGCATCAAGGCACGGCTGGTCGAGCCGGGCTATGCCCCGACCACCAACTTCACCGCCAATGGCGGCCCGCGCATGCAGGGCCTGATCCCAGCGGAGTATGAGCCGTTCGCGCAAGCTTGTTTCGCCCAAATGGCCAATTATCCGACCGCCTATTGCTCGGAAGCCGAAGTGGCCGAGGCGAGTTTCGCAGCAGCGACCGACGACAGCGTAAGGATCCGCTATCTGGCCGGTGCAGACACCAAGCTTCTTGCCGATCTGCGCTGGACGACCTCGGAGGAACATTATCTGGCGAGGATGCGGGATATGTTCGGTCCCCATGTTCAGTCCCGCGTCAGCAGTTGATCGCCTAGCGCGCTGCGGCATTCTTGCTGGGAGAGATGATGGCTTCATAGGACGTGCGGACATCCTCGCGAATCTTGTCCAGCGACGCGGCATCGCGCCATCTCCCTTGCGCCATCACACCGATGGGCGTCCGCAATGTCGCCAGATCGTCCAAGGGATTGGAGTCCGACAGGATCAGGTCGGCAGCATAGCCCGGCGCGACAATGCCGAAGCGTCTGCCGCCCTTGGTCCTGTGGATGAAAGCACCCGGC
This sequence comes from Sphingomonas sp., assembly GCF_050725575.1. Classification (GTDB taxonomy): domain Bacteria; phylum Pseudomonadota; class Alphaproteobacteria; order Sphingomonadales; family Sphingomonadaceae; genus Sphingomonas. Next base: position 15,222 of record NZ_JBOHHW010000018.1, read on the forward strand.
GCGCGGGTGGCGGTGGACAGTGCCTGGAAGCGCGACAGCCCGGCAGTTTCGAGCGCATCCAATGCATCATGCGATGAGCGTCCCGGGAACAGTCCTGGGATCGTCGGGGCATCGGTCCCGGCGATCAGCTCGACCCCGCCATCCGCAAGCGCCTTCACGAAGCGCTGCAGAAAGGCGAATTTCGCATTCAGATTGACGGTCTTGGTGAAATAATCGCTCTTGCGCCACGCCATCCGATCCGCCGGCGTCAGATATGCGATCTCCGGACGACTCATGATCGGCGCCAGCGTCTCGGGATGCCCAATCAATCTCGTGATCGTTCCATAGGTCAGCAGGTCGGCGGTAATGGCTGGCTTATAGCGCTGTACGAGCGCCACGGCCTCGGGGATCCGGGACAGCGACGGCGGCGCATCCTTCTCCTTCACACCCGCGGGCGTGAAGTATGAGTAAAAGAATTCTTCGGCATGAGCGACCATCGCCTGGCCTGCCGCCAGCTGCCGGTCGAGCCGAACCGCATAGACCCCATGCCCCACCAGCGGGATATTCTGCTTCAGCGCCTCTGCGGCCAGTGCTTCATAAACATCCGGTGTCAGGCCGACATAGACCTTGATGAAATCATAGCCATTGGTCTTGGCCAGACCGACAATCGCGCGCGCTTCGTCAGGCGTCTTGATGACGAATGCATTATAAGCCGTCGTCCCGTCGACCAGGAAGCCGGTATAGACTTGCGGCGCCGGGATCTTGCCGCCATTCGCTTCGGGTACGATCGTATCGACAAAACCCGCGCGAGCGCCCCCCATGTGCAACACCGTCGTCACGCCGCTTGCAAGATACATGGCCAGGTCGTTGCGCGTATCCGAATGGATATGCATGTCGGCCAGCCCCGGCGACAGATAGGCCGTTTTGTGCCCATCGATGATCCTCGCCCCGGCGGGCGGCTTCAGCTCAGGACCGATCGCCTTGATTGTCGCCACTTCGACGATAACGGTCTGATCGCGCAGGACCCGTTCGCGGTCCATTGGCAGCACATTGACGTGGATGAAGGCAATGACATCCGTCCCGGGCGCATCGGCACGCGCGTTCGCCGGCAGGAACAGCGCGATCGCCAGGCCAAGGAGCTTCATACAACGCATAAGACTGCTTTCGATTGGTCGCGGCGCTCAGCCTACGCAAGACCGTCTGCGGTTGCCACTACCGACAGCGCGCCGCGACAGCGGCTTCAACATTTGCTGCTCCTCGCTCGCATATCTAGAGGGGCCTTATGGATTGGGACGGGGAAACAAGGCTTGGCGACGGCTGGGCGGCCTATGAGGGGCCGACCGCCGATTCCAGGCCACATCGCCATCTCGCCATTCAGCTGGCGATCGGCCTGAAAGAGCCGGTTGCCATCGCCGGCGATCGTGGCACGGTCATGGCCCCCGCCATTCTGGTGCGCGCCGGGGCACGCCACCGGCTCCTTCCTGCCCCGGGCGGGGTCCGATGCGTTTTCGTGGAGGTCGACAGCCGGGCCGGCCAGGCGTGGCAGTCGGCAACGATCGACGACGATATCTTCCAGGCTCCAGCGGATCTCGCGCACGAATTTCGGGCAGGCGAAGACGTCGCGGCGGCAATGCGCCGCTTGACAGACGCGTGTCCGCACCGCGTGTTCGACGATCGTCTCGCCCGAGTCCTGACGGCACTCGCGGAAAATCCGGGCGGGTCGGGCGCCATCGGCCGCGCAGCCTTGACGGCCGGCGTTTCGGTATCGTGCCTGCGCGCACTGGCAGCCGAGGCGCTGGCCGCGCCGCTCGCCCAATGGCGTCAGTGGCGCATGCTTGCAAAGGCGGCCGCCATCATCGCGACGGGCCAATCACTGGCCGACGCTGCCGCCGAGGCGGGCTTCAGCGACCAGGCGCATCTGACCAGGATCATGGGGCGATTTTTCGGCATCACACCGCGCGTGGCGGCCACCTCATTGCGCAAAGCTCATGGCTTGCGCGCGGTATAAAGCGAGATCGACCCCGTCGGCGTCGGAACGACCAGATCCTCCGCAACCTGAATGAAACCGGCGTCAGCGATCAGCTCGGGCAAGATCCCCCGAGCATTCTGGCCGGTTGTCGTGAAACCATCGACCGCCTGTACCAGCAGAAACGCGGCCCTCATCCTCAGCGTGCGTTGCCGTCCATAATCGGCGATGAACAGGCGGCCTCCGGGTTGCAGGGCGCTGGCCATGGCGCGAAGCATATTCTGCTTCATCGGAAGATCGCAGTGATGGAGAACCAGGCTCGAGACCACCTTGGTCGCTGATCCGTCCGCTATGACCTCTCCGGCCCGGTCGCCCATGGCCTGACGCCAGTCGATCGTCATTCCTGACGCTTCGGCCTTGGCCCTGGCGATTGCGAGCACTTGGGGATCCGGGTCGATGCCGACGAGCCGGCAATCGGCTGCGCGCTGCTTCAGCCCAATACAAAGGGTCCCGGTTCCGGCACCGAAATCGACGATCGAGTCCCCATGCTAGGGCCCTATCAAGTCCATGAACGCCGATCGCCAGCGACGCTCGCGGCTCATCACCGCAACCACTCGGTCGTAACTGCCCGTCAGGCTTGATTTGCCCAGGGCCGGTACGAATTTCTGATCGGCATCCATGATATTCCTCCGCGCCGCATGAACTGCGGCCTCGGAAAGTCCCACATCCGAGGCGCGTAGGTCTTGAACGTTTCGCCAGTGTTCGGACTGCAGGGAGGGGTAGAGGGAGATATGGGACACCTATTGTTCCATATCTTGTTCGCCGCTGCCCGATGGGGAGCCCATATAATATGTTATATATCAAACACTTATTCAAAAGATAGGCGAGACCGCTTCGATCAATGCCGGTCGTCGGCGTCGATCCGCAAAGCCGAGCATCAGCGTCGCAACCATGCGTCTGGCCGCTGGCGCGAGATCGGTGTCCGTCAATTCGCCCGCAGTCCAGAAGGACAGGATCCCCCGAAATCCGAACGCGAGTTGCGCCGGCAAGATCGCGAGTCCCCGACTCCGCCAGGCATCGGCCAGACCCTCGCCACGATCGAGCGCCGCCGACCAGAGCCGCGCGGACTGTTCCATGACGGCGCCCGGTGCGGAGCCGGGCGCGCCGAGCGATCCCATGACAGCCCGGTTCACCACCGGCTCCAGCAACATCACCGACGCCGCGATTTCAGCAGTGAAGAATATCCGATCGATCGCGTCACCGGTCAGGGCGGCGCTGCTCAGCCGCGCCTCCATCGAGGCAATGCGCCGCGCCGAGAGCGCGTGCATGATGGCGATCTTGCTGCCGAACCGGTTAAACGGCGTGGCGAAACTGACGCCGGCCTCAGCCGCAAGGTCTCGCATGGAAAAATCCGCCTTGCCCTGCCGCAACAGACGTTCGGCGGCGTCCAGTACGCGCTGGCGAACCGGTTCACCCCTGACGGATCTCGAAACACTCTTGTCTGACATCATGCCGTAAATATATCATGATATATATCATTCGCAAGATGGAGTTACCCGATGTCGACTGTCGTACCCAGGACATTGCTCATTACCGGTGTCAGTTCCGGCCTCGGCCGAGCCTTCGCACAAGCGGCGATCGAGGCCGGGCATCGCGTGATCGGTACAGTGCGGCGAGCGGGCGACGCCGACGCCTTCGCTGCGCTCGCACCTGACCTCGCGCATCCCGTCATGCTCGACGTGACCGCTTATGATGCTGTCCCGGACGCCGTGGCGGCGGCGGAGCGGCGCATGGGCACGATCGACGTGCTCGTGAACAATGCCGGTTACGGGCATGAAGGCGTGCTGGAGGAATCCTCGATGGAGGATCTGCACCGGCAATTTGCCGCCAACGTGTTCGGCCCTGTGGCGATGATCAAAGCCGTCCTGCCCGGCATGCGTGAGCGCCGCCGTGGCCACATCATCAACGTAACCTCGATGGGCGGCTTCATCACAATGCCGGGGATCAGCTTCTATTGCGGCAGCAAGTTCGCACTGGAAGGCATTTCGGAGTCGCTCGGCAAGGAAGTCGCCTCTTTCGGCATCCGCGTGACAGCGCTCGCACCGGGACAATTTCGGACGGATTGGGCCGGCCGATCGATGGACCGCACACCGCGCAGCATCGCCGATTATGACGATGTCATGGACCCGATCCGCGCAGCCCGAACGGCGAAGAACGGCTACCAGCCCGGCGATCCGGCAAAGGCCGCTCAAGCGGTGCTTGCCCTTATCGAGGCGAAAAACCCGCCAGCGCGGCTGTTTCTCGGTGATGACGCTATGGGCCTGGTGGAACAGAAGCTCGAGCAAATAAGGGATGAAATGGGTGATTGGGACGCACTCTCCCGCTCTACCAATTTCCCCGCATGAACGAGACGGTCAGCGGCCTTCGCACGGCCTGCGCGCCTGCTCTTTCGCATAGCCCTATTTTGTTGTCACAGTCACAAGGGCGGTAATAGGTTTGCCGTCCACGAGAATGGGCCGGTGGTGATCATCTGCGAGTAAGACGCCAATCACATGTTGCCCGGCGGGGCTTGGGCAATGGCCAAAGCGAGCCTTGATAAGATCACCGCCAACGTCGCTGTTCATACTGTTATAGGGCTTGCCGGGGATATTGCAGGTGTCTCCGTTCGGATCGATCTTCATGTGAACATGGCCGCATTGACGATTGTCTCCGCACCGGCCCGCCGGGAGCAGCGTGAAGTTGCTCCTTACGATCACGCCGACCGCTTTTTCCGGATCGGCACCGAGTTCAATAGCCGAGCCGGCCCTTGGCCAGAGTATTTCAAGCGTTGGCCGGTCCTGGGCTTGTGCGGATGCGTGGGGAAATGCGGCAAATGCCAGACCGATCGCGGCGATGCGAAACATGGCAACCTCCATTGAGTATGTAATCAGCGATTACATCTTGAAAGACTCGCGCGCAAGGAAATAATCGGTGATTACATCGCAGCACCATGCTAGTTTGCCGGCATGACCAGAAAAAGCGGCGCAGAGGAATCAGGCCACTCCAAGCCTTACCATCATGGCAATCTGGTCGAGGCTTTGATCAACGCGACCGTTGAGATCATTGAAGAGCGTGGCGTGGAATATGTCTCGGTACGGGAGGCTGCCAAACGGGCCGGGGTCTCGCCTGGTGCGCCTTTTCGGCATTTTCGGTCGAAAACGGCATTGCTGACAGCAGTCGCCGAACAGGCCATGGACCGGCTGACGAAGGCCGTTGCCGACGCGCAATCCAAGGTCGGCAGCGCAGATCCGATCGCCGCCTTTGAGGCAATTGGCCAGGGTTATCTGCAATGGGCGATTGCCAACCCCACGCATTTCCAGATCATCAGTTCCCGCACGCTGATCGATTTCAACGGATCAGACAGTCTTCGCGCCCAGAACGAGGCAATCCGCAGCAGGATGGTTGAACTGCTCACGCAGGCGCTGCAGCAAGGCCAACTCCAATCTGACGTGGATTTTGAACATCTTGTACTCGGTGCCCGCGCGCTGGTGTACGGCCTGGCCCGGATGGTGATCGATGGCCATTTCGCGGAATGGCATCCGTCGGAGCCGCCGCCCATCGCCGTACGGAAATCTTTGCGCCTCTTTATCGGCCAGATGGCGTCGCCACCGTCGCTTGGCAGCTAATTACAGGAATGCGGCGGGCTAAGCCTGACATCGAGCGAGCCACACTCTTCGCACCTTTCGTCTTCAGGAGCAGTCGTTACCCCTACTCCCACTCGATCGTGCCCGGCGGCTTCGCGGTATAATCATAAGTTACGCGGTTGATGCCCCTGACCTCATTGACGATCCGCGTCGCGACGCGCGGCAGGAAGTCGCCGGGAAACTGATAGGCGGCCGACGTCATGCCGTCAGTCGAGGTGACGGCGCGCAGCGCGAGGACGAAGTCGTGCGTCCGCCCGTCGGCAAGCGACGCAGACGAAGGGCCAGTCTCCCAGCTCCTATTGTCCAGCCAGTTTGGTAAGCCACTTGGCATCTTCCGACAGCAATCGCCCCCCGACAGCGCACAGGATTATGTCGTTGGGCACTTCTGGCCCTTGAGGGTGCAGACCATGTGCGAGACACGCCTCTTTAGGAGCGATCGTGAAACCGCGTCCCGCTCGTACCGAGAGCAGCGCCTCCTCAAGCTCGTTGGTGCGATCTAACGGCAGGAGCGCCTTAGGTTGCCTGCCAAACGCACCGTCGAACCATCGCGCGAAGACATATTCATGCTCCTCGTAAACGCTGCATGGAAATCGGCTGAGCGCTGCCGGCGATAAATCCTCGGGGAGGTCACCGACAAGCCAAAGCATTTCGGTGGCGATCACACGGCTCTCTATCGGCGCTGAAACAACGGAGCGGTATGTCAGGGCGAAATCGAGCTGTCCTCCGCTTAGCTTAGCGAGGAGTTGATCATGACTGTCCGTATGCAGTCGCACCGGGCGCGTCTTCTCGATCGAACCGAGCAGCAATGGTGCCAACCGGTAGCGGCCGAATGCCGTTACGCAGCCGAGTCGCAGGGGCAGTTCGGCCGGTACGCCGGAGAGAACACTCTCAGTCGCACGCGCGATCTCGGCGAGAGCGCTATCGATAGCCGCATAAATGCTTCGGCCTTCAGGAGTGAGTCGAAGCCGCCGACCCACTCGTTCCGTGAGCACCACACCCGCATCGCGCTCGAACCGTCGGAGCTCCGCATGAACAGCGGGTGGCGACCGTCCCTCCGCGCGCGCCGCCGCAGTAATACCGCCCGCGCGTGCGACCGCGTGGAATGTTGCCGCGCGACGGAGATCAAGTTTCATCGTTCATCCTGAGCGAATTATCTGCACGTCATTTACGAATTTGTGAAGAGCAGTTTGGCTGCTAGCCCTCAAGTGAGAGGAGCCGCCCATGTTTATCCCGCTTCTGATAGCTGCTGCAGCAACAGCCACGAACGTCGCTCCTGCCGATGCGGTGGCACGCTATGCCGAGGCTATCGAAGCAAGCAGCCCGTCTGCCCTCGCGCGCGCCTTTCAGCCGAGCGCCATCATGTATTGCACTAACAATGGGGTCATCAGCGCGACCAGCCAGGCTCAATGGAAGACCCGACTAGCCGGCACCCCAAGGCCTGCGTCCTCATCAACTCGCCTGGAATGGCTCGATGCCGGCGAAACAACGGCGGTTGCACGGGTCCAGGCAGTGCGAGGCGATAGATTGTTCATCGACTATCTACTGCTCGCGCGGATCGGTGCTGATTGGCGCATCGTCGGAAAGCTCTGCCAGGCCGGAGCACGGGAAGATGGCGCGGGACGTGCGGCCGCGGATCGCGTCATAGACATGAAGCTGGAAGCTGACCGGACGTGGGACGATCGTTTGCTGGGGACGAGCATCGATCCGCGCGCGTTGATCATGACGGTCGAAGAAGGGGAATTCGTAGCCGCTACCTCCGCGGAATGGCAGGCGCGCTACCGCGATCGGAAGCGTACCTCGTCTGGTAATACCTTCGACGTCACGAGCCGGATTGTAGAGTCTCGGGGTGACATCGCCATCGCCCGTTGGTCCTTCCGGTCTGCAAGTGGTGACTGGACCGATCGCGCGCTACTCATGCGAACGCCGGACGGATGGCGCATGATGGCGTTGGTCTTCAGCAAGGAGAAGCCTTGAGCCGCGACGGTATGACCAAATTTCAGACGGATATTGCCGGAGGGTAAGGATCATTCCCACTCGATCGTGCCGGGCGGCTTCGACGTATAGTCATAGGTGACGCGGTTGATGCCCTTGACCTCGTTGACGATCCGCGTCGCCACGCGCGGCAGAAAGTCGCCCGGGAATTGATAGGCAGCCGCGGTCATGCCGTCGGTCGAGGTGACAGCACGCAGCGCGAGGACAAAGTCATAAGTCCGCCCGTCGCCCATCACGCCCACCGTGCGTACTGGCAGCAGCACGGCAAAGGCCTGCCAGATCGCATCATAGAGCCCGGCATTGCGGATCTCCTCGAGATAGATCGCATCGGCCTTGCGCAGGATGTCGCAGCGCTCGCGCGTCACCTCGCCGGGGATGCGGATCGCGAGACCGGGTCCCGGGAAAGGATGCCGTCCGACGAACGCCTCGGTCAGACCAAGCTCGCGGCCCAGCGCGCGCACCTCGTCCTTGAACAGCTCGCGCAGCGGCTCGACGAGCTTCATGTTCATGCGTTCGGGCAGGCCACCGACATTGTGATGGCTCTTGATCGTCACTGACGGGCCACCGGTGAAGCTGACGCTTTCGATCACATCGGGATAGAGTGTGCCCTGCGCAAGGAACTCCGCGCCGCCGATCTTCCTCGCTTCATCCTCGAACACGTCGATAAAGGTCGCGCCGATGAATTTGCGCTTCGCTTCCGGATCGGTGATTCCGGCCAGGCCGCCCAGGAACAATGTCTCGGCGTTCACGTGGACCAGCGGGATATTGTAATGGTTGCGGAACAGGCCGACGACCTGATCCGCCTCACCCGAGCGCATCAGGCCGTGATCGACGAATACGCACGTCAGCTGGTCGCCGATCGCCTCATGGATCAGCACCGCCGCAACCGCCGAATCGACGCCGCCGGACAAGCCGCAGATCACCCTGCCCTTGCCGACCTGCGCGCGGATTTCGGCAATCTTGGTCGCGCGGAATTCGGCCATCGTCCAGTCGCCGGTCAGGCCGCAGACATGGCGGGCAAAATTGGCGATCAGCTTCGCGCCATCGGGCGTGTGCACCACCTCGGGATGGAACTGCATCGCATAATAGCGCCGGTCATCGTCGGCGATCACCGCAAAGGGTGCGCCGGGGCTCGCCGCGACCGGGCGGAAGCCCGGAGCGAGCGCTGTCACCTTGTCGCCATGGCTCATCCAGACCTGATGGCTTTCGCCCTCGGCCCAGAGGCCGTCGAACAGCGAGCAACGGTCGCTCACCTCGATCACCGCATGGCCGAACTCACCGCTGTCGCCCAGCGTGACGATACCGCCGAGCTGCGCCATCAACACTTGCTGGCCGTAACAGATGCCGAGGATCGGCAAGCCGCTGTCGAGAATGACCTGCGGCACGCGCGGGCTGTCGGCGTCAAGCACCGAGGCCGGGCTGCCCGACAGGATGATGCCCCTGGGCTGCATCCGTTCGAACGCCGCTTCGGCAGACTGGAATGGCGCGATCTCGCTATAGACCCCCGCTTCGCGCACGCGGCGCGCGATGAGCTGAGTCACCTGGCTGCCGAAGTCGACGATCAGGATCGAGTCGGGCAGGATGGAATCGGGGCTGTGCGAAGACTGTGTCATGGCGAGCCGATAGCAGATGGGCCGCCGGAGTGAACCCCTCTCCCGACGAGAGAGGATCGGTCGGATCAGTCTACGACATAGACCAGGTCATCAAGGAATACGTCTTCGACACCCTGTTCGTCGGCCCGGCAGCGAAAGCCATATTCGTCGCGGCTGAGGTGACGGTAACGGCTACGCAGGATCAGCGTACCGCGGATATCCCAGCCATTGTCCGCGCGCCTGACCGAATCGACCTTGCTGATCTCAGCGATCCGGGCGTAGCGGCGACCTTCGGATTTCGCCGCTGCCACGCACTCGGTGATCGCATTGTCCTTGGCGCTGCCGCCGTTGGACTCGGAAGGTTCGTCCCCGGACAGGCCCTCCTCTTCCTCATTATACGGCTCGCGCGGCGAGGAGCGCTCGCCGCCGCGCTGTGCCTGAACAGGCGCCGTGCCGATCGCCATTGCCGCCAGCCCCAACGTCACACCAATTTTGCTGAAATTGCGCATCGTCGCCGCCCTTTACTCTTTAACGCGCCGCGATCGTTCAGCCGCAGCATAGCCATGTTGGCGGATGCTGCGGCGTGACGACGATTATTGCAACGGCTTAACCGTCAATCCAGTCCATTTCGCCGCGAACGCCCAATTGTCGGCGGCCTCCTCGATGATCTTGTCGGTCGGCTTGCCGCTGCCATGGCCGGCACGGGTTTCGATCCGGGCGAGATGCGGCCGGTCGCCGATATCGGCAGCCTGCAGGGCGGCGGTATATTTGAAGCTATGTCCCGGCACCACGCGATCGTCGGTGTCCGCGGTCGCCACCAGAATTGCCGGATACGCCTTGCCGCCCTTCACATTGTGATAGGGCGAATAGGTGTAGAGCGTCCGGAAATCGGCCTCTTTCGACGGATAGCCATAATCGTCGACCCAGTAGCGCCCGGCGGTCCAGCGGTCGAAGCGCAGCATGTCCATCACGCCGACCGCAGGCAGCGCCGCCTGGAACAGATCGGGCCGCTGATTGGTCACCGCGCCGACCAGCAAGCCGCCATTGGAGCCGCCCTGGATCGCCAGCCCATCCTTTGACGTGATGCCCTGGGCCTTCAGATATTCGCCTGCGGCGATGAAATCATCGAACACATTCTGCTTATGGGCCAGGCGCCCGCCGTCATGCCATTCCTTGCCATATTCGCCGCCGCCGCGAATATTTGCCACGGCCAGCACGCCGCCCTGTTCGACCCACGCGATTCGCGACGCGGAAAAGGCCGGCATCATCGAGATGTTGAAGCCGCCATAGGCGTAGAGCAGGGTTGGCGCCGGCCCCGTCACATCCTTGCGGCGTACCACGAACATCGGCACGCGGGTGCCGTCCTTGGAGGCATAGAAACGCTGCGACACGTCATAGAGCGACGGGTCGAACGCGACCTTGGGCGCGGCCCAGGGCGTGGATTGGCCAGTCTTCATATCATAACGGTAGATCGTGGTCGGCGTGGCGAAACTGGTGAAGGAATAAAAGGTTTCGGGATCGTCGGGCTCGCCGCCGAACCCGGCCGCGGTGCCGATGCCGGGCAGGGTCACCGTGCCGTCAGGCTTGCCGTCCAGCGCGTAGCGACGAACTTCGGTCTTCACATCGGCAAGATAGGTCGCGATCAGCTTGCCGCCGACGATCGCCGCGCCGTCAAGCACGGCCTTATCCTGCGGTACGATCTCATGGATCGGCGGCACCGCCGAACGCGCGGCGAGATTGGTCGATACGATCCGCGAGCGCGGCGCATCCTTGTTGGTCACCCAGAAGAAATTGAAGCCCTGATTGCCGGCATAGCTCCATTCATTCTCCAGCCCCTTGAAGATCGTGCGCGGGGCGGGCCTGGGCGCGGTCAGGTCGATGACCGTGATCTCGAAGCGGTTGTCGGTCCCTTCGGTGGTCGTGATGACCAGCCATTTGCCGTCGTCGGTGACCTGCACCTGATGGTTGCGCCTGGGAGTTTCGGGCGTCGCGTAGATCAGTTTATCGGTGTTTTGCGCGGTGCCGAGCTTGTGGAAATAGACCTTCTGGTTTTCGTTCAGCGCCTGGAATTTCTTTTCTCCTGTCGCCTCGGGGAAGCGCGAATAATAGAAGCCCGATCCATCCTTCGCCCAGGCGAAGTTGGAGAATTTCACCCATTCGATCGTGTCGCTCGCAATCGCGCCGGTCGCAACGTCGATAACCTTGAGGGTGCGCCAGTCGGTGCCGCCATCCTGGATCGAATAGAGCAGCTTGCTGCCGTCCTCCGACGGCACCCACTCGCCGAGCGCGGTCGCACCATCCTTCGACCAGCTATTGGGATCGATCAGGGCCCGCCCCTCGCCGTTCACGCCGTCGCGGACGAATAGCACCGCCTGATTCTGCAAACCGCTATTATGGTTGTAGAAATAGCGCCCGCCCTTTTTGTGCGGCAGGCTGAAGCGCTCATAATCCGTCAGCTGCTTCAGGCGCGCTTTGAAGATGTCGCGACCGGGCAAGGTCGCGAGATAGGCACTGGTGACCTTGTTCTCGGCGGCGACCCACGCGGCGACCTCGGGATCGGTGCGCACGTCATTTTCGAGCCAGCGATAGGGATCGGCAACCTTCACACCGAACTGCTCATCGACCTGATCGACCTTGCGGGTTTCGGGATAGGTCAGCTTCGGCATGGGGGCAGCGGTTTCCGTGGTCTGGCCGGCGGCAAAGACCGGCGTGGTGAAGAGAAGCGGCAAAAGCGTGAGTAGCGCACGGCGCATGGAGAGCTCCCGGGAAGGACTGGATGACGGCACCCTATCAGCCATCGGACATCACTCAACCCCGGCATTCAGGCCTAATCCGGCCAGCACAAATGAAAGGGGCCCCGCTTTCGCGGAGCCCCTGTTCAATTTTGCGGTCGAGAACGCAGATCAGGCGGCCTGATCATAATCCTCGTCGGTGATCACCGGACCCGAATCCTGGCCCTTGGCGCTGACGTCGCGGTCGACGAACTCGATGATCGCGATCGGCGCTGCGTCCGATGCACGGATGCCGGCCTTGATGATGCGGGTATAGCCGCCGTTGCGATCGGCATAGCGCGCCGCCAGCACGTCAAACAGCTTCTGCAGCTGCGCATCGTCGAGCAGACGGGCATGCGCGAGGCGACGGTTGGACAGGCCACCCTTCTTCGCCAGCGTGATCAGCTTCTCGACATAGGGGCGAAGCTCCTTGGCTTTCGCGACCGTGGTCGTGATCTGCTCGTGCTTGATCAACGCTGCCGACATGTTGCGGAACAGCGCGATGCGGTGGGCCGAAGTCCGCGAAAGTTTACGACCGCCAACACCATGACGCATGATTTCATCCTTCGTTCGTTAAGGGGCCGTTTCACGGAACCCCAGACCAGGTGGGGACGGTGAGCCCACCCAATTTGCCGTCATCCCAGCACAAGCAGGGATCTCCATGAGGGGCGTCCGGCCCGAACCCGCAAGTCCGGGCCGAAACCGCTTAGCCCATGATTTCCTGTTCGAGCTTCTTGGCCATCTCTTCGATATTCTCAGGCGGCCAGCCCGGGATTTCCATGCCGAGACGCAGACCCATGCTCGACAGCACTTCCTTGATCTCGTTCAAGGACTTGCGGCCGAAATTCGGCGTGCGCAACATCTCCGCTTCGGTCTTCTGAACCAGATCGCCGATATAGATGATGTTGTCGTTCTTCAGGCAGTTCGCCGAACGCACTGACAGTTCGAGCTCGTCGACCTTCTTGAGCAGGTAACGGTTGATCTGCTGCGTGTCGCCCGAGGAGTCGCCGGTCGCCGCCGGCGCCGCATGGCCGATCGGGGCAGAGCGGGTCATCGCCGAATCGTCGAAGTGGACGAACAGTGCGAGCTGGTCCTGCAGGATGCGGCCGGCATAGGCCACTGCGTCCTCAGGAGTCACCGTGCCGTCGGTCTCGATCGTCAGGGTCAGCTTGTCGTAATCGAGTTCCTGCCCAACGCGGGTATTCTCGACCTTGTAGCTAACCTGCTTGACCGGCGAGTAGAGCGCATCGACCGGGATCAGGCCGATCGGCGCGTCCGCCGGACGGTTGGCGACCGCCGCGACATAGCCCTTACCGACATCCGCGGTCAGTTCCATGTTGAGCGTCGCGCCCTCGTCGAGATGGCAGATCAGCAAATCGGGGTTGAGCACTTCGATATCGCCCGACACCGCGATGTCGCCGGCCTTCACGTCGGCCGGGCCGGTCGCGGAGAGCTGGAGGCGCTTCGGGCCTTCGCCCTGCATGCGAAGCGCAATCTGCTTCACGTTCAAGACGATGTCGGTCACGTCCTCACGGACACCCGCCAGCGACGAGAATTCGTGAAGGACATTCTCGATCTTGATCGAGGTCACCGCCGCGCCCTGCAGCGAGGACAGCAAAACGCGCCGCAGCGCGTTACCGAGCGTCAGGCCGAAACCACGCTCGAGCGGCTCGGCGACGAAGGTCGCCTTGCGCTTCGAATCACCACCGGCCTTTTTCTCGAGACCGTTGGGCTTCTTGAGTTCCTGCCAATTTTTCGCATTGACGGACATGGGCTTCCCCTTGGTTTTGGACCGAAGCGGGGGAGCTTCGGCCATGAGAGAATCGGCCGCGCGGCGCGATCAACCGCGCGCGGTCGAGACAAAAGTCAGACGCGGCGGCGCTTGGACGGGCGAACGCCGTTGTGCGGGATCGAGGTCACGTCGCGGATCGAAGTGATCTGGAAACCAACCGCCTGCAGCGCGCGAAGCGCCGACTCACGACCCGAACCCGGACCCTTTACTTCCACTTCGAGCGTACGGACGCCGTGCTCGGCGGCCTTCTTGCCGGCATCTTCCGCTGCGACCTGCGCCGCATAGGGAGTCGACTTGCGTGAGCCCTTGAAGCCCATCATGCCGGCCGACGACCACGAAATCGCGTTGCCCTGGGCATCCGTGATCGTGATCATGGTATTGTTGAAGCTCGCATTCACATGGGCGACGCCCGAAGTGATGTTCTTGCGCTCACGCCGCTTAATGCGCTGAGGTTCGCGTGCCATTATATCTTCCTAACCCTAAAGCTGACGCCGGCGAGGTCCTTGCGGAGCGCTGCCACCGGCGGCGTAAATCATCCCCCGGACGATTTACTTCTTCTTGCCGGCGATCGGCTTGGCCTTGCCCTTGCGGGTGCGCGCATTGGTATGCGTGCGCTGGCCGCGGACCGGGAGGCCCTTGCGATGACGCAGGCCGCGATAGCAGGCCAGATCCATCAGGCGCTTGATGTTCATCGCGACTTCGCGACGGAGATCACCCTCAACGGTGTGATCGGCGTCGATCGTCTCGCGAATCTGCAGCACTTCCTGATCGGTCAGGTCCTGGACGCGGCGCTCGGAAGCGATGCCCAGCTTTTCGACAATTGCCTTGGCCTTGGTGTTGCCAATGCCGTGGATATAGGTGAGCGCGATAACAACGCGCTTGTTGGTCGGGATATTGACCCCGGCGATACGAGCCATGAACTAAATTCTCCTGCTCCACAGGGCGACATGGCAGTCACCCCATCTCATAGCGTTAAACGTTCCGAAACGCACGATAGCGGCGAGCGCAGACAAGCGCCGCCGGGAAACCGGGGTTTCGGAATAGGGCCAGATAAGCGCGCGCAAACGCGGAGTCAACCGGCAGGTTCCCGCTTCTGATGGATCGACCACCATTTTTTCAGCGCGACCAGCGCCCAGACGCCCTCGACCAGCCCGAACGGCCATGCGCCCTGGAGAAAACCATAGGCCGAACCCAGCGCACACCCCGCGGCAAAGCCCAGCGTCCACCATGGGCTCCGCCCTTCCAGCATATAGCAGATCAGCATGACGATGACGGCGAACAGGCCGAAGGCGGTGAGCAAATCCACCGCCGGCCTATGCCGCGTTTGACTGTGCCGCGCCAGCCGGGAACGCCGGTAGTCGGACCGGCAGGCCGCGGTCGCTTGACAATGCTGCACTGCGGGAGCAGTCGGCCGCCAGTCAGCCCGATTCGCTGACGATCAGGAAAGCAAACGGACAATGCCAAGCGACAGTAGTCGATTGCCAATGCTGCTGGCGGTCTCCGACCGAGCCTGATCCGATCAGTCTCGCCCCGGGTGCCGCCAGCGGCATTCGATGAGGTGAGACATGAACACACTACCCCCATTTGCCCGGGGCGTACGCCCCTTCTCGCGCATCCTGCGCCTGACGCGGCCGAACCGCGCCGACGTGATCGCCTTCCTGCTGCTGGCGGGATTGTCGGTGCTGGTCATCCGCGGTGCGGAAGGCGTTGCCGAACCGCTGTCGCAGTTGCGTACCGCGCCGGTGACGCTCGATCCGTGGAACCTGCCCGGCTATGCGCTGCGCACCAC
The DNA here is from genome assembly GCF_050725575.1 of Sphingomonas sp. Taxonomy (GTDB): domain Bacteria; phylum Pseudomonadota; class Alphaproteobacteria; order Sphingomonadales; family Sphingomonadaceae; genus Sphingomonas. The sequence goes on from NZ_JBOHHW010000018.1 coordinate 30,786, forward strand.
GCTGCGCATGTTCGCGGCGCTCGGCGCGTCGCTGATCTTCACCCTGGTCATCGCCACCCTGGCGGCACGCAGCCGGCGCGCCGAGCAGATCATCGTGCCCGCGCTGGACATTCTCCAGTCCGTGCCGATCCTCGGCTTCCTCACCTTCACCGTCACCTTCTTCATGGGCCTGTTCCCGGGCCAGCAGCTCGGCGTCGAATGCGCCGCGGTCTTCGCCATCTTCACCAGCCAGGCCTGGAACATGGCGTTCAGCTTCTACCAGTCGCTGCGTTCGATCCCGTCCGATCTCGAAGAGGTATCGCGTGGCTTCGGCCTGTCGCCACTGCGCCGCTTCCTGCGGCTGGAATTGCCGTTCGCCACCCCGGCTCTGGTGTGGAACGCCATGATGTCGATGTCGGGCGGCTGGTTCTTCGTCGTCGCATCGGAAGCGATCACGGTCGGCAACACCACGGTCACCTTGCCCGGCATCGGTTCCTGGCTCGCGATCGCGATCGAGCACCGTGATTTCGTCAGCATCGGCTGGGCGGTCGGCGCGATGGCAGTGGTGATCCTGCTTTACGATCAGCTCGTCTTCCGCCCGGTGGTCGCCTGGGCCGACCGCTTCCGCTTCGAACAGACCGCCAGCAGCGACCGGCCGCGCTCCTGGGCCTATGACCTGTTCCGCCGCACCAGATTGCTGCCCGTGCTGTTCGCCCCGGTGACCATGATCGGCCAGATGCTGATCAGGTTCGACCGCGGCCGTCCGGCACGTCCGGTGGCCAACCGCGACCGCACCGGCAGCCGGATCGGCAATCTGGTCTGGACTGCCCTGCTCGCCATCGCCTCGCTCTTCGCGGTCTGGACCATCGCCACTTATGTGGCGCGCACGCTGCACTGGGAGGATGCGGTCACCGTGTTCGGCCTGGCCTGCCTGACCATGGCCCGCGTTCTCGCGCTGATCGCCATTGCCAGCCTCATCTGGGTCCCGATCGGCGTGTGGATCGGCCTGCGCCCGAAATGGGCCGAGCGGCTCCAGCCGGTCGCGCAGTTCCTCGCGGCTTTCCCGGCCAATGTCCTTTTCCCGTTCGCGGTGATCGCGATCGTGCACTGGAAGCTCAGCCCGGATATCTGGCTGTCGCCGCTGATGGTGCTGGGCACGCAGTGGTACATCCTGTTCAACGTGATCGCCGGCGCCAGCGCGATCCCGACCGACCTGCGCAAAGCCGCCGACATCTTCGGCATCAGGGGCTGGCAATGGTGGCGGCAAGTCGCGCTGCCGGGGATCTTCCCCTATTATGTCACCGGCGCCCTTACCGCGTCGGGCGGCTCATGGAACGCCAGCATCGTCGCCGAGGCAGTCTCCTGGGGCAATGAGAAGCTCACCGCATCGGGGCTTGGCGCCTTCATCGCCGATGCCACCGCCGCCGGGGATTATCCCCGCGTCGCGCTCGGTATCGCGGTCATGTCGATCTTCGTGATCGCCTTCAACCGGCTGCTCTGGCGACCGCTTTACACTTTTGCCGAGCGCCGCCTGCGCCTCGCCTGACCCCTTCTGAAAATCTGAACTGACACCCGAAAAGGAGCCTGACCATGGCCACCATCGCTGATATCCGTCCGCTCGTCACCGTTTCCGGCCTGCGCCATCATTACGGCAAGGGGCATGGGCAAATGCTGGTGCTCGACAATGTCGACCTGACCCTCAATGAAAATGAAATCGTCGGCCTGCTCGGCCGCTCCGGCTCGGGCAAATCCACCTTGCTGCGCTCGATCGCCGGCCTGATCGCGCCGACCGAGGGCGATGTGCAGTTCGTGCCCGGCATGGACGGCCAGGCGCCCAGCGTCAGCATGGTGTTCCAGACCTTCGCGCTGTTCCCGTGGCTCACCGTACTGCAGAATGTCGAACTTGGCCTGGAGGCGCAGCGCGTGCCGGCCGAACAGCGCCGCACCCGTGCGCTCGCCGCGATCGATCTGATCGGCCTCGACGGCTTCGAGAATGCCTATCCAAAGGAGCTGTCGGGCGGGATGCGCCAGCGCGTCGGCCTGGCCCGTGCGCTGGTGGTCGATCCGTCATTGCTGCTGATGGACGAGCCCTTCTCCGCGCTTGATGTGCTCACCGCTGAAACGCTGCGCACCGATCTGCTCGACCTCTGGTCCGAAGGGCGGATGCCGATCAAGTCGATCCTGATCGTCACTCATAATATCGAGGAGGCCGTGCTGATGTGCGACCGCATCCTCGTCTTCTCGTCCAATCCCGGCCGGGTGGCGGCCGAAATCAAGGTCGATCTGCCGCAGCCGCGCGACCGGGACGATCCGGCGTTCCGCGCACTGGTCGACGACATCTATGCGCTGATGACGGCACGCGCCGCCCCGACATCGCCGAATGACGGGCTGTTCCCGGGCAGCGGCATCACCATGGTGCTACCGCGCGTGTCGACCAATGCGCTCGCCGGCCTGATCGAGGAGGTCGATTCCGCCCCGTATGACGGGCGCGCCAGCATGGCAGACCTCGCCGATCAGCTGCAGCTCGAGGTGGATCAGCTGTTCCCGATGGCGGAAACGCTGCAGCTGATGCGTTTCGCCGAACTGACCGGCGCCGACATCGCACTGACCCCGGCGGCGCGGCGCTATGCTCAGGCCGATGTCGATGCGCGCAAGGCGATCTTCGCCCAGGCTCTGCTCGCTCATGTCCCGCTGGCGCATCATATCCGCCGCATCCTTGACGAGCGTGCCAACCATGTCGCGCCGGCCCGCCGCTTCCGCGATGAGCTGGAGGATCATATGTCGCCGGATTATGCCGCCGAGACATTAGGCACGGTGACGCATTGGGGCCGCTATGCCGAAATCTTCGCCTATGACGAGGATGCCGATCAATTCAGCCTTGACGATCCAAGCTGATGCGCTGGCTGCGTCTCGCCGTCGCCGCCCTGTCCACCGCACTGCTCGCCGCCAGCCCGGCCTTGGCCGATGGCGGCGCACATGTGATCGACGGCTCGGGCGTGGAAACGCCCGGCACCTGCCATCTCGAAAGCTGGGTCACGCTGAGCAGCGGTGACGGCCGGCTGATCAACAGCGCGCCGGCCTGCACCCGCAAAGCCTGGCCCAATCTCGAGCTTGGCGGGTTCGTCACCCATGGCTGGTCGCCGGAATCGCACGACACGCTGGTCGGCCTGTCACCGAAGATCGAGCTGCGCTCCGCAACACGCGGCCTCGGCCTCGGCATCGCGACCAGCGCCGCCTATCAGGTCGATCGCGGTCATTTCCACGAAGTGTCGCTGATCGTGCCGGTCACCATTCCGGTCGACCGGCAGGTGACGCTGAACCTCAACAGCGGCTGGCAATGGTCGCGGGCCGGCCACCGTGCCGATCTGTTCGTCGGCGGCCAGATGATGGTTGCGCTGAAACCGTCGCTGAGCCTGATGGCCGAAACCTTCACCCGGGATCGGGGCAAGGCTGGCGGCCAGACCGGTGTGCGCTGGACTACGGGCAAAGGCCGGATCGATATCGACTTGCTGGTCGGTCGCTATGTCGATGGTACGACGCCTATTGCGATCACCTTTGGGGTGACGCTGAGGCGATAAAGGGGTTTGTCTCAGTAACTTTCAATTGCTTCCCCGGCGAAGGCCGAGGCCCAGTCGAGGAACGTCTGCGGTGACGCGCTGCGCCCGTTACCTTCTATCTTCCAACTGGGCCCCGGCTTTCGCCGGGGAAGAAGACAGAGGCGTAGAGAGGATATCCAAACAGCCAGCCCGGCCGGCAACCTCAATCCTCCCCGGCCGCCGCCACAATCCAGCGCCGAAAGGCAGTCATCGCCGGGCTGTCGGCGCGCGACTGCAGCCGGGTCAGCCAATATTGCCCCACATCGACCTCGCACGCGAAGGGCCGGACAAGTTGCTCGGCCGAGAGTTCGCGTGCGAACATCGCCGACGGCAACAGCGCCACGCCGACACCCGACACAGCGGCTGCGGCCGCCGCCAGCGACGTGTCGAACACGATCCCGCGCATCCCCGGCGGCGGCAGCCCGGCGGCCGCGAACCAGCGCGGCCATTCGTCGGCGCGATAGGAGCGCAGCCGGGGTTCGCGGACCAGGTCGGCGGCATCACTCAGCCGCACCGCGACGCCCGGCGCGCACAGTGGCGTCATCGGCGCCGCCATGATCCGCTCGGCATGGGTGCCGTGCCACGCGCCCTCGCCAAAGCGGATCGCCATATCGAGCCCTTCGCCGGCAAGGTCGACCCGATTGTTGTTGGTCATCAGCCGCAAGTCGATCTCAGGATGCGCCTGGAGAAAATCCGGCAGCCGGCCAAGCAGCCAGCCGGTCGCGAACGTCCCCACCGCGCCGATCGTCAGCACTTCCTGGAATCGCCCTTCGGAAAACCGGTCAAGCATCGCCCCGACCCGGTCGAAGGAATCGGCCACCACCGGAATCAGCGCCTGCCCCTCATCGGTCAGCGCCAGCCCGCGCGGCAGGCGACGGAACAAGGGCGTACCGAGCAAATCCTCCAGCGCCTTGACCTGATGGCTGATCGCCCCCTGGCTGACGCACAGCTCGATCGCCGCGCGGGTGAAACTCAAATGCCGGGCCGCCGCTTCGAACGAGCGCAGGGCATTCAGCGGCAGTCGCGATCGATCCATGCGCTCCCCATGAATTCAATTCATGCTTCTGTCGAGATCATATGCTTTGCCGCCACGCCCTTCCCTCGGATATCCGGGGCGCCTCAGGAGGTGATCATGTTGGACAGGCGCAAATTTCTCATCGTTACCGGCGCGACATTGGTGTCGACCAGTCTGCCCGCGGCCCGGAACAAGGTCGCACCGCTGGGCGGAGAGACTCTGGCCATGGCCGTGCAGGCCTGCGAGACGGCCAGCCGCGGACGGCTCGGCGTTGCGATCCTCGACACCGCAACCGGCGCCCGCTTCGCGCATCGCGGCGACGAGCGCTTCCCGATGTGCAGCACCTTCAAGCTGCCCCTTGCCGCCGCCATCCTGCGCGATGTCGATCGCGGCCGGACCAGCCTTGACCACAAGGTGTCGGTCAGCGCGCGCGACATTCTCGACCATTCGCCGTTCAGCGAAACGCGCGTCGGCGGCAACGCCTCGCTTGGCGACTTGTGCGAGGCCACCATGACGAACAGCGACAACGCCGCCGCCAATCTGCTGTTGCCGGTGATCGGCGGCCCGGCCGGCCTGACTCGCTTCGCCCGCGCGCTCGGCGACACGGCGACTCGCTTCGATCGCTACGAGCCCGACCTCGGCACTTGCACGCCGGGCGATCCGCGCGACACCACCACCCCGCTCGCGACGCTTGGCCTGCTCGACCGCATCCTGCTCGGCTCCGTCCTGTCGAACCCCTCGCGCACGCGCCTGACGCAGTGGATGATCGACAACCGGACCGGCGACAGGCGCCTGCGCGCCGGCCTTCCCGCGACATGGCGGGTCGGCGACAAGACCGGCACCGGCGACCATGGCACCACCAATGACATCGCGATCCTGTGGCCGCCGAAGCGCCCGCCGCTGCTGGTGACCAGCTACCTCACCGGCAGCCCGCTTTCGACCGCCGAGGGTGAAGCGATCCATGCCCGCCTCGCCCTCAGCATCGCGAGGCTTTAGGGCGGATCGCCACACCTCCTCTTGCCCGGATCAGGTCAGATCTGCCGGCTGCGGTCGCCCCGAACGGCCTGTGCGAGCCGGCTGAGTTCCTCCATCTCGCGATCGCTGAGTTCGAGATGCGCGCCACCGACATTCTCTTCGATCCGGGCGGGTTTGCGCGTGCCGGGAATGGGCACGACGGCAAGGTTGAAGACCTTCGACTGATGGTGCAGCCAGGCAAGCGCGATCTGCGCCGGCGTTGCCCCGCGCGTTGCCGCGAGATCGCCGATCCCGGCAATCAGGGCGCTGTTGGCGGCGTGGTGCTCGTCGCTGAAGCGCGACATCGCCTGCCGCACATCGCCTGCCTCCAGGCTTTTGGCATCATGACCGCCAGTCAATTGCCCGCGCCCGAGCGGCGAATAGGGGACAAAGCCGACCCCGAGTTCGGCCGCAGCCGGCACGATCTCGTTCTCGGCCTCCCGCGAGAAGAGCGACCATTCGGTTTCGACCGCACTGATCGGGTGAATGGCGTGCGCTTCACGCAATTCCGCCGCGTTCACCTCGGACAGGCCGAGGTACCGGACCTTGCCCGCCGTCACCAGGTCGCTCATCGCGCCGATCGAGTCAGCAAGCGGAATCTCCGGGTTGCGGCGATGCATGTAATAGAGGTCGATGACGTCGATCCCCAACCGGCGCAGCGACGCGTCGACGGCACTACGGATATGCGCGGGACGATTGTCGATCGCGACGCCGCCGTCCTTGTGCACCAGCCCGAATTTGGTTGCGATGACGATGCGGTCACGGTTCGCCCGCACGAACGGACGGAGGAATTCCTCATTCTTGCCGTCGCCATAGGCATCGGCCGTGTCGAATAGGGTCACGCCCAGGTCCAGCGCCCGGTCAAGCGTGGCATAGGTCTCGGCATCGTCCTGCCCGCCATAATAGCCGGTGGCCATCGCCATGCAGCCAAGGCCCTGAATACCGACGACCGGACCGGTCTTGCCCAGTTGTACGGTTGGGATGCGCTCAATGATGCTGGTCGCCATGTCTCTTATCCTTTCACACTGTCGCTGCAGCCCGACCGCAGCTTCTGGTGAACCTTTAGGCCGCGCAGCGTGCGCACCGTCAGCCTGATCCTCCCTAAAAATTGCCTTTTTCTCTCATCATTGATTTTTTCTGAAGCGCGCACCATCATAGCCCGATACGGAGTATCATAGGAAATCCTTCGTAAATCAGGTGCAATCTATGGATCGGGAAGCAGAAACTCGTCTCGAAATTGAGGCAATAATTGCCCGATTTTCCATGAGAGACAATTCAGAGGCAATGCCGGTTACCGGCCTCCATGTCGGCCGGCTCACTGCGCCGGTGCCACCGACGCCGCTGGTTTATGACCCGAGCCTGTGCCTGTGCATCCGCGGCTCCAAGCATATGGTGGTCGGGGAACAGCGCTTCACCCATGGTGAGGACAGCTTTCTGCTCTTCTGCGCCGACATGCCGGCGATCGTAACGATCGACGATGCGAGCCCGGAAAAACCCTATACCGCCATGCTGATCAATCTCGACCTCGACCTGGCGCGTCAGGTGATGGCGGACATCGACATGAACCGGATCGAGGCCGCGCCGCAGGTCGAAACCGGCATGGCCTATGGCCGGATCACCGCCGATCTGTTCGATGCGGTGCTACGCCTGGTCCGGCTGATCGAACGCCCGCAGGACATCCCGATCATGCGCGACCTGATCCAGCGCGAACTGCTGTTCCGGCTGCTCAGCGGATCCAGCGGCGATCGGCTGAGGCAGATCGTACGGCTCGGCTCGCCCAGCCAGCGTATTGCGCGTGCGATTGCCTGGCTGCGCTCGAACTACGCGAAGCGGCTCTCGATCGAGCAGTTGGCCGATCTGGCGGGCATGGGCATTTCCACGCTGCATCGTCATTTCCAGGACGTCACGACGATGAGCCCGCTGCAGTATCAAAAGCATCTGCGCCTGCATGAGGCGCGGCGGCTGATGCTGACGGGCGTGGAGGCGAGCAGTTCCGCATTCCAGGTCGGCTATGAGAGCGCGACGCAATTCAACCGCGAATATCGGCGCTTGTTCGGCGCGCCGCCGCTGCGCGACGTGAAGGGCCTGCGCCGGTTCGAACCGGCTGTGCCGCTGTAGCGCAGCGCGGCCGCATTGTTTGTTGCTATGTCGATTCAATGCCTGTGAAGATCATGGCAGCACAGTCAGGAGCGAAGCCCTGCCCCCCGGGGCCTCGCCACGCTCTTTCTCATCGTTGGATATTGGATCTGCCCGTTACTGGCTGTTCCGGGATTAACAGCCAGCCTGCTGGCTGTTCCTGGCTGTTATGCTGGCTGTTATCTTGGCTGATAGCTGGCTGTTCCGAATTAACAGCCAGCCATATACAACCCCTTGAAAATAAAAGAGGAATCGCGCCTTGAATCCAACATAACAGCCAGAAAATTAACATTCGCCGAAAACAGCCAGGAAAACACCTCCCGGCATCAAATGTCTTTGGCCGGATTATGCGCCGTCATCGCGTCGCGACACCCCATGATCGCGACGCGTCCGGAATTCTCAGACGGCCTCCGTCTTTACGGGTGACGATCGTGCACAGCGACGCAACGACGGGGAAAAGGAGACGGCATGAGCGCCAAGCCTACCGGCCATGTTCGCGGCAACGACCTGATCCTCACGCGCACCTTTCGCGCGCCTATCAATGACGTCTGGGCGAGCGTGACGAAGTCCGAGAGCACCGCGCGCTGGTTCGGCCGTTGGGAAGGCGATGCCGGCCCGGGCAAGGTCGTGCGGCTGCAGCTGACCCATGAGAAGGATCAGCCCTGGACGAACCTGACGATCGAGGAATGCGAGGCGTCACGCCGCCTGGTCGTCGCGATGAAGGACGATTATGGCGAGTGGCGCATCGCGCTGACGTTGACGCAGATCGACGAGACGACCGAATTGTCGTTGGTACATTACCTGAGCGACCCGAAGCTCGCGGGCGATGTCGGGCCGGGCTGGGAATATTATCTCGACATGCTGGTCGCCGCGCGCGAGGGCACGGCGCGGCCGTCATTCGACGATTACTACCCGTCGCAAAAGGCGCATTATTTGCAAGGCGTTTAGGCGGGCAGCACAATCGCCGCGATCAGCCCCGGCGCATTGTCGCCCAGCTCGAACCGTCCGCCATGCAGCCGCGCCACCGCTTCGATCAGCGTCAGGCCAAGCCCCGCCCCCGGTGTGGTCCGCGCGCTATCGAGCCGGCCGAACCGGCGCAGTGCCTGGGCACGGTCTTCGGCGGCAATGCCGGGGCCATGATCCTCGACCTGCAGCCGCACCTCTCCCGCGCCGGCCGACACACGCAGCGTGATCGATCCGCCCCCGGCGCCGTGGCGCAGCGCGTTGTCGGCCAGGTTGGTGACCGCCTGCGAGATCAGCTCGCGGTGGAGGAGCAATGCGGGCGGGCGGGCATCGAGCGCGACGATCATACGCATGCCGGCATCCTCGACGACCGGCGCGTAAAGCTCGGCAATTTCTTCGATCAGCTCGGCTGGATCGACCGGGCTGAAGCGATCGCGTGAAATGGACTCGGCACGGCTGATCTCGATCAGCGTGGTGAGCATACGCATGACGATATCGGTTTCGGCGATCAGGCCACCCAGCGCCGCTTCGCGCTGCATCGGGTCCTCCATCAGCACGGCGCCCTCGGTCTTGCTGCGCAGCCGGCTCAGCGGTGAGCGCAGGTCATGCGCGAGGCTGTCAGTGACCAGGCGCAGCTCGCCCATCAGCCGTTCGACCTTGTCGAGCATCGCGTTCAGCTGGCTGGCAAGCCGGTCGAACGGGTCGCCGCTGCCGGTCAGCGTCACCACCCGGCGCGACAGGTCACCGTCCGCGACGCCCTCGATCACGCTCGCCACGCCGTTGAGCCGGCGTCCGACATAGCGCGCGACCACCAGCCCGCCACCGATGCCGAGCGCCAGCGACAGCAGGACGGCGAGCGCCAGCGCGCCCTCCAGGTCGCGCTGCTCCTGCTCCCAATCGTCAAGAAGACGGCCGCTGATCAGCCGGTTGGCGCCGATCGTGCGGATCGCATAGCCGGCATCGCGTTCCGACCAGGGGGCCGACGTCCCGGCCCTGCCGATCTGGAACGAGGTACCGTCGCTCTCGATCGTAACCCGATCGGGCCCGATGCCGGCGATGCGCCGGCCGGACCGGTCGATCACTGCGAGAATCAGCGATTCATCGCCCGGCGCGCGGGCAACCTCGATCGCCTGGGTCAGTGCGGGCATGCCGCCGCCGCGCCATACTGCCACCAGCGCATCGGATTGTTCGAGCGTATTGCGCCGCAACGCGCCGACCGCATCGTCATGGATCTGCTGCCAGACGAACCCGACCAGGGCGAGGTTGGAAACAAGCGCCAGCGCGATCGCGAGCAGCGCGATGCGCGCAGTGACCGAGAGCCGCGTCACCCGTCGACAGACAGCCGGTACCCGGCACCGCGCACGGTGTGAAGGATCGGCACGGTAAAGCCCTCCTCAAGCTTGCGCCGCAGCCGCCCGATATGGACGTCGACCACATTCGATCCCGGATCGAAATGATAGTTCCAGATCTTCTCCAGCATCATCGTGCGGGTGACGACCTGACCGGCATGGCGGGCAAGATATTCGAGCAGGTTGAACTCGCGCGCGCCGAGCAGGATCGTCCGCCCCTGCCGCGACACGCTGCGCGCGAGCAGGTCGATCTCGAGGTCGCCGACATTCAGCTTCACGGTCTGCTGGTCGGACGCGACACGGTCGGTGCGCCGTAGCAGCGCTTCAATCCGGGCATGGAGCTCAGCGAAGGAATAAGGTTTGACCAGATAATCGTCCGCGCCGGCCTGCAGCCCATCGATCCGGTCGTCGACCGTCGCAAGCGCGGACAGGATCAAAGTCGGCGTCGAGATCCCCGCGGCACGGATCGCAGCGAGCATGGCAAGCCCGTCGAGCCCCGGCATCATACGGTCGGCGACGATCACGTCGAAGATGCCTTCGCTGGCCAGGAACAGGCCGTCGCGGCCATCATGACAGGTCTCGACCGAATAGCCGGCCTCGGCCAGCCCCTTGGCGATATAGCTTGCCGTCGCATGGTCGTCTTCGACGATGAGAATCTTGCGGGTCATGAGCAGGCATCCGATGTCTGTTCCCGACTGTACGAACGAAGCGAGCCGACGGAAAGCCTCGCCTTCCGCCGGCTCTTCCGACACCACCGGGAATATGGTGACGGATCAGTGGGCCTTTTTCACCGTGCTCGATTTGACGACGGTGGTGGCTTTGGCATGATGGGCGTGTTTCGGCGCGGCGTGCGCAGTCGTGGCCGACGCGACGGTGGGAATGGCGATCATCGCCATTGCGGCGGCGGGGAGCAGAATGCGGAGGGTCATCGGCTTTCTCCTGATCGGGCCGGCGCTCTCGCCAGCCACAGTCAGGACATTAGCCGGTGCACCCGGTGCTTTCCGATGACGCCCACATGAAAAGCGCGTCATGAAGCATTGGCGCCGGGCCTATTTCTTCTTCTCTTTCTTTTCCGGCTCCGCGGCCGGCATGGATTCGGCGGCGGATTTCAGCCCGAGCAGTTGCACCGCCAGCACTTCATCGACCTTGGGCGCCAGCGTGTCGGCACCGGCACGGACATAGCCGCCGACGATATAGGTCATCGTCACCCGCGTCGCGTTCGATCCTTCGGGGTCGAGCTTGAAGGTGAGCGTGCCGGTCACCGCTTCGGCCTGAAGCGGGCCGAGCGCGCCGCTCAGCCGGATCATCCGGCCGGGCGCGATATAGACGATCCGGGCATGCTCGACGCTGCCCCCGCCCCGATCGGTGCCCTTCAGCCGTTCGCAGAAGCAGCCGGTTGCCTGGCTGTCGAGATAGAGATTGGCCGAATCGTCCGAATAGGTGTGCTCCTTGCTCCACCATCGCTGCGGCGCGATCAGCGTGGACCAGGTCTGGGCGATCGGCGTGTCGACGGTGACCACCTGCTTGATCTCGAACCCGGCGGGCGTGGCCTGGACGACGTCCGCGGCGGCGGGCGTGGCGAACGGCAGAATGGCCAGCGCAGAGAGTAGGACGAAGCGGTTCATGTGGCGGCCCCCGATGGATCGCCGCATCATATGCCCCCGCCGATGATCCGCAACCTCTGCCGTCATCCCGCATCGGCGGGATGACGTGCTGGAAGCTATTTCCCGTCGAGGATCGCTTCGATCGCCTGAGTCACATGTTCGATATCGGCCATGCCGTCGACCCGGCGGACCAGCCCGCGCGCTTCGTAGATCGGCAGGATCGGCGCGGTCTTGGCGCGGTACTCGACCATGCGGGTACGGACCGATTCCTCATTGTCGTCGGCGCGGCGCTTGAACTCGGTCGAGCCGCACACGTCGCACACGCCCGGCACCTTGGGCTGCTTGAAGCTGTCGTGATAGCCGGTGCCACACTTCGCGCAGGTATAGCGGCCGGTGATGCGCTCGACGAGCGCGTCCTCATCGACTTCCAGTTCGATCACATGGTCGAGCGTGCGGCCATGATTGGTGAGAATATCGTCAAGCGAATGCGCCTGTGCCGCGGTGCGCGGATAGCCGTCGAAGATCGCGCCCTGGTCGGCCGGCATCGTCGCCAGCTTCTCGTCGATCAATGCCGAGACGATATCGTCGGAGACGAGTTCGCCCGCCGCCATGATCGCGGCGACCTTGAGGCCGACCGGCGTCCCCGCGTCGCGCGCCGCGCGCAGCATGTCACCGGTCGACAGTTGAAGCATACCGCGGTCCGCCACCAGATGGCTCGCCTGCGTGCCCTTCCCCGCCCCCGGGGGCCCGAGCAGGATGATATTCACGGCCGCACTCCCCTAGACTTCATATCACCCGTCTTAACGGAGGCGTCCGCCCTTCAGCTTCGCCTTCTTGATCAGGTCACCATATTGATGAGCCAGCAAATGGCTCTGGATCTGCGTTACCGTATCCATCGTCACGTTGACCACAATCAGCAAGCTGGTGCCACCGAGATAGAATGGGATCGATAGCGCCGAAACCAGATATTCCGGCAAAAGGCAGATGACCGTCAGATAGGCCGCGCCGATCACGGTGATGCGCGTCAGCACATAATCGAAATAGGTCTCGGTGTTCTTGCCCGGGCGGATGCCGGGAATGAAACCGCCATAGCGCTTCAGATTGTCCGCTGTCTCTTCCGGGTTGAACACGACCGCGGTGTAGAAGAACGAGAAGAAGATGATCCCCGCACCGTACAGCAGCATGTACACCGGGCTGCCGTGCTGGAGATACTGGTTGAGGGTGATGATGATGTCACCCCAGGTGCTCTCGCCCGCAACGCGCTGGCCGGCGAACTGCGAGATGGTCAGCGGCATCAGCAGCAGCGACGACGCGAAGATCGGCGGGATCACGCCGGCGGTGTTGATCTTGAGCGGCAAATGGCTGCGGTCCGCCTGCATCCCACGCTGCGTTTGTCGCTTGGGATACTGGATCAGGATGCGCCGCTGCGCACGCTCCATGAAGCAGATGAACAGCACCAGGATCACCACCGCGGCGATGATGCCGATCAGCTTGAACGAATCAAGCGAACCCGAACGACCGCCCTCGAACAGATTTACCAGGGTACGCGGCAGGCTGGCGACGATGCCGGCCATGATGATCAGCGACATGCCGTTGCCGATGCCGCGGCTGGTGATCTGCTCACCCAGCCACATCAAGAACATGGTGCCGCCGACCAGGCTCAGCACCGCCGCGAGGCGAAACAGCATCCCGGGATCGACCACGACATTCTGGCTCTCGAATCCGACAGCGAGGAAATAGCCCTGAACCGCGGTCAGGCCGACCGTGCCGTAGCGGGTGTACTGGTTGAGCCGCTTGCGTCCGCTTTCGCCGTCCTTCTTGATCGCTGCCAGCGTCGGCGACAGTGAGGTCGCGAGCTGCACCACGATCGAGGCGGTGATATAAGGCATGACGCCGAGCGCGATGATGCTGGCGCGCGACAGCGAGCCGCCCGAGAACGCGTTGAAGAAATCGAGCACGCCGCCGCTGGTCTTCTGCACCAACGTATGGAGCGCGGTGGGATCGATACCGGGCAGCGGCACATAGCTGAGCATCCGGAAAACGATCAGCACGCCGATCGTAAACCACAAGCGCTTCTTGAGATCGGTCGCCTGCGCGAACTTCGACAGGCTGAGGCCGGAGGCCATCTGATCGGCTGCGGATGCCATTATGATTTATCGTCCCAAAAACGAAACGGGGAAACAAAAGCGGCGGGAAACGTTTTACCGCCCCGCCGCTCATATAGTCATGCAAGCGGGCTTGCCTAGCATGTTCCCCGGCAGATCGCCGGGGAAAGCTCGGTTATGCCTTGAAAGAGGCCTTGTGAGCCTGGCGTTCCTTGTACTTCACGCCCTTCTTGGCGGCGGCCTTCTCGGCTGCCGGCACGACGTGAATCACCTCGACCTTGCCGCCGGCCTTCTCGACCGCCTCGATCGCGCCCTTCGACGCACCGGCCACGGTGAAGTTCAGCTTGGCCGAGAAATCGCCCTTGCCGAGCAGCCGGACGCCGTCTTTGCCGCCACGTGCCAGGCCAGCGGCCTTCAGCGCGGCATGGTCAAGCGTGGCACCAGCTTCGATCTTGCCGGCGTCGAGCGCCTTCTGGATCGCGCCCAGGTTTACCTCGGCAAAATCCTTGGCGAAGATGTTGTTGAAGCCGCGCTTCGGCAGGCGCATGTGCAGCGGCATCTGGCCGCCTTCGAAGCCGGCGATGGACACGCCCTCACGGCTGGTCTGGCCCTTGATACCACGGCCCGAGGTCTTGCCCTTGCCGGAACCGATACCACGGCCGACCCGCATGCGGGACTTACGGGCACCTTCGTTGTCGCGGAGTTCGTTCAGTTTCATGTCGTGCACTCGCTTTCGCTTTTGTCGCGCTAAGGAAATGGCCCTTCCCCGCTAGCGAGGAAGGGCCGGATAGGATTGTCAGCCTTCGACCGACAGCATGTGCGCCACCTTGCGGATCATGCCACGAACTTCGGGCGTGTCCTGCAGCTCACGGGTCTTGTGCATCTTGTTGAGGCCCAGACCAATCAGCGTGGCGCGCTGATCCTTCTCACGACGAATCGGCGAACCGGTCTGCGTGATCTTGATCGTGCCGCCAGCGGCTTCTTTCTTCTTCGTCGGCATCTGTCTTACTCCGCGATCGCTGCGGCTTCAGCCTCGGCGGCCTGCGAGCCACCACGGCCGAGCAGGTCGGCGATCTTCTTGCCGCGACGCTGCGCGACCGACTTGGGCGAGACCTGCGAGGTCAGCGCTTCGAAGGTCGCACGGATCATGTTGTACGGGTTGGACGTGCCGACCGACTTGGTCACCACATCGGCAACGCCGAGCGATTCGAACACGGCGCGCATTGGGCCGCCGGCGATGATGCCGGTCCCCTGCGGTGCCGAGCGCACGGTCACGAGGCCGGCACCGAAATGACCCTTGCCGTCATGATGCAGCGTACGGCCGTCACGCAGCGGAACGCGAACCATAGCCTTCTTCGCGGCGGCAGTCGCCTTGGAGATGGCTTCCGGCACTTCGCGCGCCTTGCCGTGACCGAAGCCGACCCGGCCCTTGCCGTCACCGACGACGACCAGTGCCGCAAAGCCGAAGCGCTTGCCGCCCTTCACCGTCTTCGAGACGCGGTTGATGTGGACCAGCTTCTCGATCAGCTCTTCGCCGCCATCGTCGCCACCGGGTGCGCCGCGACGATTGTCACGACCACCGCGATTGTCACGACCACCACGGTTCTGACCGCCGCCACCGGGGCCGCCACGACCACGGCCGCCACGCGGGCCACGACCAGGAGCGTCCTGCGGTGCGCCCTCGGGCGATGCAGCGGCTTCGGTCGGGATGATTTCGTCAGCCATTCTTAGAACTCCAATCCGGCTTCACGCGCGGCCTGCGCCAGCGCCTTGACTCGACCGTGGAACAGGAAGCCACCGCGATCGAACACGACCTTGGTCACGCCCGCTGCCTTGGCTGCTTCTGCCACCCGCGTGCCGACCGAGCTCGCCGCGTCGATGTTCGCGCCGGACGTGCCGCGCACGTCCTTTTCCAGCGTCGATGCCGAAGCGAGCGTCTTGCCCGCTGCGTCGTCGATGATCTGGGCATAGATATGCTTGCCCGAACGATGCACCGAGAGACGGGGACGGCCAGCGGCACGACCACGCAGCGCGGTACGGTTGCGAAGACGGCGCTTCGCGAAAAGGGAGAGACCTTTGGTGCTCATTACTTCTTTTTCCCTTCCTTGCGGAAGATGAACTCGCCGTCGTACTTGATGCCCTTGCCCTTGTACGGCTCAGGCTTGCGCCACTGGCGAATTTCGGCGGCCAGCTGGCCGACCTTCTGCTTATCCGAACCCGAGATCTCAACCGTCGTGTTGTCCGGCGTCTTCACCTCGATGCCTTCCGGCACGTCGATGTTGACGTCGTGGCTGTAGCCGAGCTTCAGGTTGAGCGTGCGACCCGAAGCGGCGGCGCGGTAGCCGACGCCGTTGATCAGCAGCTTCTTGGTGAAGCCTTCCGACACGCCCGTGACGAGGTTCTGAACCAGCGTGCGCTGCATGCCCCAGAACGCGCGAGCGCGCTTGGTCGCATTGGCCGGCTGCACCGAGATGCCGCCGTCTTCGAGCGTGTAGCTGATCTCTTCGCGCAGCGGCATTGCGAGGGTGCCCTTGGGGCCCTTCACGCTGAGCTGCTGACCCTCGATCGTCGCGGTGGTACCGCTTGGGATCGTGATCGGCTTTTTACCGATGCGGCTCATCAGAATACCTCCGCCAGCACTTCGCCACCGACATTCTGCTCACGCGCTTCGGCGTCGGACAGAACGCCGCGCGGCGTCGAGACGATCGTGATGCCCAGGCCGTTCATCACGCGGGGCAGATCCTGCGAACCCGAATAGACGCGGCGGCCAGGCTTCGAGACGCGCGCAACGTGCTTGATCGCGGGCTGGCCCTCGAAATACTTAAGCTCGATACGGATGCCCTTTGCTGGGCCCATCTCTTCTTCGGAATATCCGCGGATATAGCCTTCGCGCTGAAGCACGTCGAGCACGCGAGCGCGCAGCTTCGACGCCGGCGAAAGGACAGAGTCCTTGCGCGCGCGCTGGCCGTTACGGATGCGGGTGAGCATATCACCCAGGGGATCGGTCAATGCCATCTCGTGATCCTTACCAGCTCGACTTCGTAACGCCGGGGATGAGGCCCTTGTTGGCCAGATCGCGCAGCTGAATACGGCAGAGACGGAACTTGCGATAATAAGCGCGCGGGCGCCCGGTGGTTTCGCAACGGTTGCGAACGCGGGTCGGGTTACCGTTACGCGGAATCTGCGCCATCTTCAGGCGGGCGATCAGACGCTCGCCATCGTCAAGCGACTCGTCACCCGCAATCGCCTTCAGCTTCGCATAAGCGGGGGCGTACTTCTTCACCATCCGCTTGCGGCGCTCGTTCTTGTTTACAGAACTGACTTTAGCCATCTTACGCTGCCTTCTTTTCGTCGTCAGCCGCTTCCAGCGGGAACGGGAAACCGAACAGGCGAAGCAGCTCGCGCGCTTCATCGTCGGTCCGGGCGGTGGTGGTGACAATCACGTCCATGCCGCGCACCTTGTCGATCCGGTCATAGTTGATTTCCGGGAACACCAGCTGCTCCTTCAGGCCGCAGGCATAGTTGCCGCGTCCATCAAAGCTCTTGGGGTTCAGGCCACGGAAATCGCGAACGCGAGGAAGCGCGATCGTGATGAAGCGGTCGAGAAACTCATACATGCGCTCACGACGAAGGGTGACCTTCACGCCGATCGGCATGCCCTCACGCAGCTTGAACTGCGCGATCGACTTCTTCGCCTTGGTGACGACGGGCTTCTGACCTGCGATCAGCTCCATTTCGCCAGCGGCCTGCTCGACCTTCTTCTTGTCCTGCGTCGCTTCGCCAACGCCCATGTTCAGGACGATCTTGTCGAGGCGCGGGACCTCCATCGCGTTCTTGTAACCGAACTTCTCGGTCATCGCCTTGACGATCTTGTCGTCATAGATCTGCCGCATGCGCGGCTTGGTATTGGCGGCTTCAGCCACTGATCTTCTCCCCGGTCTTGACGGCCACGCGGACCTTCTTTCCGTCCTGGGTTTCGAACCGGACGCGCGTCGGCTTGCCGTCAGCGGTCACATGAGCAACCTTCGAGACATGCAGCGGCGCTTCCGAACGGACCAGGCCACCCTGCGGGTCGCCCTGGCTCGGCTTGGTGTGGCGGATCGCGACATTCACGCCCGACACGATAACCTTGCCGTCACGCGGCAGGGCCTGGGTCACTTCACCGGTCTTGCCCTTGTCCTTGCCGGACAGGACGATGACGCGGTCACCCTTCTTGATCTTCGCTGCGGCCATTACAGAACCTCCGGCGCCAGGCTGATGATCTTCATGTGCTTCTTGCCGCGGAGCTCGCGCACCACTGGGCCAAAGATACGGGTGCCGATCGGCTCCTCATTCTTGTTGACCAGCACGGCTGCGTTACCGTCGAAGCGGATCACCGAGCCATCGGCGCGGCGAATGTCCTTCGCCGTGCGCACGATGACGGCACGGTGCACGTCGCCCTTCTTCACGCGGCCACGGGGGGCTGCTTCCTTGACGCTGACGACGATGATGTCGCCTACGCCTGCGGTGCGGCGCTTGGACCCGCCAAGCACCTTGATGCACTGCACCCGCTTCGCGCCGCTGTTGTCAGCGACCTCGAGATTGGACTGCATCTGGATCATCGATCCGGTTCCTTCTCACTCTGGGGCCGATTCCGACCGGACCCCGCCTAAAACAATGGCGACGCTTTACGCGTCGACGTCGACCCGCTCCGGCGTCGCATGGGTGTTAACCCGATCGATCACCTTCCAGGTCTTCAGCTTGGAGATCGGTGCGGTCTCTTCGATCCGCACGGTTTCACCCTGCTTGAACTCGTTCGCCTCATCATGGGCGTGGTACTTCTTCGAACGGCGGATGATCTTGCCGTAGAGCGCATGCTTAACCTTGCGTTCCACGTTCACGACCACCGTCTTGTCGCCCTTGTCCGAGACGATCAGCCCCGTCAGCACGCGCTTCGGCATGATATCGTTCCTTACTTAGCCGCAGCGTCGCGCGAACGCGCGGTCTGCAGGGTCTTGATGCGAGCGATGTCGCGGCGGACTTCACGAACCCGGCTCGGCTTTTCGAGCTGGTTGGTCGCGGCCTGGAAACGGAGGTTGAACGCCTCGCGCTTCAGGTTGCCGAGCTCTTCGCCCAGCTGGTCCTCGGTCTTCGCCTTCAAATCGTCGATGCGAGCCATCTTATGCAACTCCCAGGTGCGAGGTGTCGCCGAGACGGGCAACGACCTTTACCTTGATCGGCAGCTTCATCGCCGCGCGGCTGAACGCCACCGCTGCAATGTCGCCGGGAACCCCGTCCAGCTCGAACAGGATGCGGCCGGGCTTGACCCGTGCTGCCCAATATTCAGGCGAACCCTTGCCCTTGCCCATGCGGACTTCGGCCGGCTTCGACGTGACCGGCACGTCCGGGAAAATGCGGATCCACAAACGCCCCTGGCGCTTGATGTGACGCGTGATCGCGCGGCGAGCCGCCTCGATCTGGCGTGCGGTGATCCGGTCCGGCTCCATTGCCTTCAACCCGTACGAGCCGAAGTTCAGCGTGGTGCCGCCCTTCGCATCGCCGTGGATCCGGCCCTTGAACGCCTTGCGGAATTTGGTCTTCTTCGGTTGCAACATGTCAAATGTTCCTTAGCGCGCCGGACGCACGCCGGAGGTTTGAGCCTCCATCATGATCCGGTCGGTCGCCATCGGGTCATGGCCGAGGATTTCGCCCTTGAAGATCCACACCTTCACGCCGCACACGCCGTAGGCGGTGTGTGCCGTCGCTTCGGCATAGTCGACGTTCGCGCGCAGCGTGTGCAGCGGAACGCGGCCTTCACGATACCATTCCGACCGTGCGATTTCGGCGCCGCCGAGACGGCCGCCGCAATTGATCCGGATGCCTTCGGCACCAAGACGCATGGCCGACTGCACCGCACGCTTCATGGCGCGGCGGAATGCGATACGACGCTCGAGCTGATCAGCGATACCCTGTGCGACGAGCTTCGAATCGACTTCCGGCTTGCGGATCTCGACGATGTTCAGCGACACGTCAGAGCTGGTCATCTTGCCGAGCGTCTTGCGCAGCTTTTCGATGTCCGCGCCCTTCTTGCCGATGATCACGCCGGGGCGTGCAGCGAAGATGGACACGCGGCACAGCTTGGCCGGACGCTCGATCACCACCTTGGAGATCGCGGCCTGGGGCAGCGTCTTCATGATGTAGGCGCGCATCTTGAGATCTTCGAGGAGAAGGCGGCCATAATCGGCGCCCTCCGCGTACCAGCGGCTGTCCCAGGTGCGGTTGATCTGAAGCCGAAGCCCGATCGGATTGCTTTTCTGACCCATTAGGCTTCTTCTTCTTGCTGTTCGCGAACGACGATGCGCAGGCGGCTGAAGGGCTTCAGGATGCGCGTCGACTTACCGCGACCGCGCGTGGCGAACCGCTTCATGACGATCGACTTGCCAACACTCGCTTCCGATACGACCAGCGCATCGACATCGAGATTGTGGTTGTTCTCGGCATTGGCGATCGCTGAAGCGAGCACCTTGCGAGCGTCAACGGCCATCGCACGGGTCGAGAAAGCGAGGATGTTCATCGCGTCGCCGACCGGCTTGTTGCGGATCAGCGCAGCGACGAGACCGAGCTTCTGAGCCGAGCCGCGAATCTGCGTCCCGACCGAGAGAGCTTCCTTCTCACCGACCTTGCGGGGGGATTTCGGCTTCGACATCAGCGCTTGCCCTTCTTGTCGGCGGCGTGGCCGGGGAAGTAGCGCGTCGGCGCGAATTCGCCGAGCTTCATCCCAACCATGTCCTCGTTGACCGAGACGGGCACGAACTTGCGACCGTTATAAACGGTGAAGGTCAGGCCCACGAACTGCGGCAGGATCGTCGAGCGACGCGACCAGGTCTTGATCGGCGCGCGCGAATTGGCTTCCTGCGCGGTTTCTGCCTTTTTCAGCAGATGGAGGTCCACGAACGGACCCTTCCAGACGGAACGAGCCATGGCGTTAGCCCTTCTTCTTGGCGTGACGCGACCGGATGATCATCTTGTCGGTCGACTTGTTGTGACGGGTGCGCGCACCCTTGGTCGGCTTGCCCCAAGGCGTAACCGGATGACGGCCGCCCGAGGTCCGGCCTTCACCACCGCCGTGCGGATGGTCGACCGGGTTCTTGGCGACGCCGCGAGTCAGCGGGCGCTTGCCGAGCCAGCGATTGCGGCCGGCCTTGGCAAGGTTGGTGTTGCCGTTGTCCGGGTTGGACACCGCACCGACGGTCGCCATGCAGTTCGAGTGGATATAGCGCTGCTCGCCCGAATTGAGGCGAACCATCACCATGCCCTTGTCGCGACCGACGACCTGCACATAGGTGCCGGCCGAACGAGCGATCTGGCCACCCTTGCCGGGCTTCATCTCGACGTTGTGGACGATCGTGCCGACCGGCATCTGACCCAGTTCCATCGCGTTGCCGGGCTTCACGTCGGTCTTCTTCGCCGCGATCACCTTGTCGCCGACGCCGAGGCGCTGCGGTGCGATGATGTAAGCGACATCTTCCTTGCCTGCATCATCGGTGCCGTAGCTGATGAGCGCGATGAAGGCGGTGCGGTTGGGATCATATTCGATCCGCTGCACAATGCCTTCGACGTCCCACTTGCGACGCTTGAAATCGATGATGCGATAGCGCTGCTTGTGACCGCCGGCGATACCGCGCGAGGTCACATGGCCCTTGTTGTTGCGGCCGCCAGTCTTGCGCTTGCCTTCGGTCAGCGCCTTGATCGGGCCGCCCTTGTGCAGACCGCTGCGGTCGACGAGGATAAGACCGCGTCGTGCCGGGCTGGTCGGGTTATAATGTTTGAGAGCCATTACGCGCTAACCCCCTGGGTCACGTCGATCGACTGGCCGTCAGCCAGCGTAACGATCGCCTTTTTGATGTCCGACTTAGTGTAGGGCACGCCCTTCCACTTCTTGGTCTTGCCCTTCTGGACGATCGTGTTCACGCCCAGCACCTTGACCGAGAACAGCGCCTCGACGGCAGCTTTGATCTCGGGCTTGGTCGCATCGTTAGCAACGCGAAACACGACGGCGTTGTTCTCGCTGAGCAAGGTCGCCTTCTCGGTGATGTGGGGAGCAACGATCACGTCGTAATGACGCAGATCGATGTCCGCCTTCTGCTTCTTAGCCATTGAAGCGCGCCTCCAGCTTTTCGACGGCAGCGCGGGTCAGGACCAGCGTGTCGTGCTTCAGGATGTCGTAAACGTTGGCGCCGGCGGCCGGCATCACGTTGATCGTGTGAAGATTGCCCGCGGCCAGCGCGAAGCTGTTATCGACTGCATCGCCGTCAATGACGAGCGCAGTCTTGCCGAGGCCGAGCTTGGCCCAATCCGCGATCAGCGTCTTGGTCTTGCTCTCCGCAACCGCCAGGCTGTCCATGACCACCAGCGAACCCGCCTGAGCGTGGGTCGAGAGTGCCATCTTCAGGCCGAGTGCGCGGATCTTCTTGTTGAGCGATGGATTGAAGTCACGGACGCGGGCGCCGTGAGCCTTACCACCACCGACGAAGATCGGGGCGCGGCGATCGCCGTGACGAGCAGTACCGCCGCCCTTCTGGCGACCGAACTTCTTGCCCGTGCGGGCGACATCGGCGCGCTCACGAGTGCCACGCGCGGTGGCGCGGCGCTTTTCGAGCTGCCAGGTGACGACGCGGTGCAGGATATCGGGCCGGGGATCGAGGCCGAAGACCTCATCGTTGAGCTCGATGTCCGAAGCTTTCGCCTTGGCGTCGAAGGACTGAATCTTGACCTTCATGTTCAGCCCTCCTGGCCTTCGGTCGCTTCCACGGCCGGAACATCCTCAGCGGGCGTTTCAGCGGGAGCGTTGTTGCTGTTCGCGGCGGCCTTCAGACCTGCAGGGTACGGCGCATCGGCGTGACGCGCGACCTTGACCGAGTCCTTGACGAGCAGCCAGCCGCCCTTCGAGCCGGGCACCGAGCCCTTGACGAAGATCAGGCCGCGCTCGACGTCGGTCGATACGATTTCGAGATTTTGCTGGGTGCGGTTCTTGTCACCCATGTGACCGGCCATCTTCTTGTTCTTGAAGACCTTGCCCGGATCCTGGCGCTGACCGGTCGAACCGAGTGAACGGTGCGAGACGGAGACGCCGTGAGTGGCGCGCAGACCGCCGAAGCCCCAGCGCTTCATGCCGCCCTGGAAACCCTTACCCTGGGTCACGCCCTGAATGTCGACAATCTGGCCGGCAACATAATGGTCAGCCGAAATCTCGGCGCCCACTGCAAGCACGGCGTCCTCGGACACGCGGAATTCTGCAAGCTTCGCCTTGGGCTCGACTTCGGCTTTGCCGAAGTGGCCGCGCTGCGGCTTGGAAACGTTTTTCGCTTTGGCAACGCCGGCGCCCAGCTGGACGGCAACATACCCATCACGATCGGCCTCGCGAACGGCCACAACCTGGTTGCCCTCAAGTGCAAGAACGGTGACGGGCACATGGCGCCCATCATCCTTGAACAAGCGGGTCATCCCCATTTTCTTCGCGATCACGCCCGTGCGCATGATCATGCTCCTTATTACAGAGGCACGCCGGAACGATTTCCGACGTGCGTGTCAGCCCAGCGATTTTGTACGTGCCCCGTCCCGGGCTGGTGTTTCCGTGAGGAAACGTGACGGGGGACGCAGACCCGGGCAAGCCCGGCGGTATCCCTTATCAAGTGCCGCCGAAGCGGAACCGAATCTCGTGTGGAGCAGCGGCCTTTAGGCCAGCTTGATCTCCACGTCTACACCCGCGGCGAGATCGAGCTTCATCAGCGCGTCTACCGTCTGCGGGGTCGGCTGAACAATGTCCAGCATCCGCTTGTAGGTGCGGACCTCGAACTGCTCACGCGACTTCTTGTCGATGTGCGGTCCGCGGTTGACCGTGAACTTCTCGATACGCGTCGGCAAAGGGATCGGACCGCGAATAAGGGCGCCGGTGCGGCGCGCCGTGTCGGCGATGTCGCCGGTCGCCTGATCGAGCACACGATGATCGAATGCCTTCAGACGAATACGGATATTCTGCGTTTCCATTTAATCCCTACCGATGCGAAAGAGCGGGTTGCCTGACGGCAACTCTTTGGTTGTTCACGAAAATAGCAATCGCCCGACTCCCTGTCACGAAGACAGAGAATCGGGCGAAGGCGCGTCTATATTACTTCGAGATGCCGCTGACAATACCCGAACCGACGGTCCGGCCACCTTCACGGATCGTGAAGCGCTGACCAACGTCCATCGCGATCGGTGCAATGAGCTTGACGCCCAGTGCGATGTTGTCGCCCGGCATGACCATTTCGGTACCCTCAGGCAGCTCGACGGTGCCGGTCACGTCCGTGGTACGGAAGTAGAACTGCGGACGATAGTTGGCGAAGAACGGCGTGTGACGGCCACCTTCGTCCTTCGACAGCACATACACTTCCGACTGGAAGTCGGTGTGCGGCTTGATCGAGCCCGGCTTGCAGAGAACCTGGCCACGCTCGACTTCGTCGCGCGCAACGCCACGGATCAGCGCGCCGACGTTATCGCCAGCCTGGCCCTGGTCGAGCAGCTTGCGGAACATTTCGACGCCGGTCACGACGGTCTTGCGGACTTCCGGGTGGATGCCGACGATTTCGACTTCCTCGCCGACCTTCACAACGCCGGTTTCGACGCGGCCAGTGACGACCGTCCCACGACCCGAGATCGAGAACACGTCTTCGATCGGCATCATGAACGGCTTGTCGAGCGGGCGCTCGGGCTGCGGCAGATATTCATCAACCGCTGCCATCAGCTTGAGGACGGCGTCATGGCCTATCTCGGGGGTCTTGTCTTCGAGTGCCGCAACAGCCGAGCCACGGATGACCGGGATGTTGTCGCCGTCGAAATCATACTTCGAGAGCAGCTCGCGGATTTCCATCTCGACCAGCTCGAGGATTTCCTCGTCGTCGACCAGATCGACCTTGTTCATGAACACGACCATCGTCGGCACGCCGACCTGACGAGCGAGCAGGATGTGCTCGCGAGTCTGTGGCATAGGGCCGTCGGTCGCCGAAACGACCAAGATCGCGCCGTCCATCTGCGCCGCACCGGTGATCATGTTCTTCACATAATCGGCGTGGCCCGGGCAATCGACGTGCGCATAGTGACGTGCGGTCGTCTCATACTCGACGTGTGCGGTCGAGATGGTGATGCCGCGCTCGCGCTCTTCGGGAGCCTTGTCGATGTTCGCGTAGCTGGTGAACGTGGCACCGCCGGTTTCAGCGAGCACCTTGGTGATCGCAGCCGTCAGCGACGTCTTGCCGTGATCGACATGGCCGATCGTGCCGATGTTGAGATGCGGCTTGGTCCGCTCGAACTTTGCTTTCGCCATTTTTCCTACCTTCTAGAATCAGATTCGCGGCCTTCTGGGCGCCACGCGAACGCGGCCCCTTAACGACCTATTTCAAGTTACGCCAGCTTAGCCTTCACTTCTTCGGCAACATTCGCGGGCACTTCGTCATAATGCGAGAACTGCATCGTGTATTGTGCACGGCCCTGGCTGAACGAGCGGAGCTGGTTCACATAGCCGAACATGTTCGCCAACGGCACGATCGCCTCCACCGCAGTCGCGTTGCCGCGGCTGTCGGTGCCCTGGATCTGGCCACGACGGCTGTTCAGATCGCCGATCACGTCGCCGAGATAATCCTCGGGCGTCACGACCTCGACCTTCATGATCGGCTCGAGCAGCTTGATGCCGGCCTTCTGGGCCGCTTCACGCATCGCGCCACGCGCGCAGATTTCGAATGCCAGCGCCGACGAATCGACGTCATGGTATTTACCGTCGATCAGATGGACCTCGAAATCGATGATCGGGAAGCCGATCAGCGAGCCGGTTTCCGCCGTTTCGCGCATACCCTTTTCGACCGAAGGGATATATTCCTTCGGGACGTTGCCGCCCTTGATCTCGTCGAAGAACTGGTAGCCTGAGCCACGCTCGCCCGGGATGACCTTGATCTTGACCTCAGCGAACTGACCCGAACCACCCGACTGCTTCTTGTGGGTGTAGGACATTTCGATCGGCTTCGCGAGATACTCGCGATACGCCACCTGCGGCGCACCGACATTCGCCTCGACCTTGAACTCGCGCTTCATGCGATCGACCAGGATCTCGAGATGGAGCTCGCCCATGCCCTTGATGATGGTCTGGCCGCTCTCGACGTCGGAGGTCACGCGGAAGGACGGATCCTCGCGGGCGAGGCGGTTGAGCGCGATGCCCATCTTCTCCTGGTCGGCCTTAGTCTTCGGCTCCACCGCGACCTCGATGACGGGGTCCGGGAATTCCATCCGCTCAAGGATGATCGGCGCGTTGATGGCGCACAGCGTGTCACCGGTCGTCGTGTCCTTCAGACCTGCCAAAGCGACGATGTCGCCGGCATAGGCCACCTGGATGTCCTCGCGGTCATTGGCATGCATGAGCAGCATGCGGCCGACCTTTTCCTTCTTGTCCTTGACCGAGTTCATCACCTGCGACGCGGTTTCGAGCTTGCCCGAATAGATGCGCGCAAAGGTCAGTGTGCCGACGAACGGATCGTTCATGATCTTGAACGCCAGCGCCGAGAACGGCGCATCGTCTTCCGGCGGACGCGTGTCGGGGGTTTCGCCGTCGAGCTTGAGCCCTTCGACGTCCTTGATGTCCAGCGGCGACGGCAGATAGTCGACCACGCCGTCGAGCAGGGGCTGCACGCCCTTGTTTTTGAACGCGGAGCCGCACAGCACCGGCACGAACGAGAAGTTCAACGTGCCCTTGCGGATCAGCTTCTTCAGGGTCGCAACGTCGGGCTCATTGCCTTCGAGATACGCTTCCATGATGTCGTCGTCCTGCTCGACGGCCATCTCGATCAGCTCGGAACGAGCAGTCGCGGCGGCATCGGCCAGGTCGGCGGGAATGTCGCGATATTCGAACTTCGCGCCCAGCGACTCTTCGAGCCAGATGATCGCCCGGTTCTCGACCAGGTCGACCAGGCCCTTGAAATCGCTCTCCAGGCCGATCGGCAGATACAGCACCGCCGGACGCGCACCCAGACGATCCTTGATCATCTGCACGCACATGTTGAAGTTCGCACCGGTGCGGTCGAGCTTGTTGATGAAGCACATGCGCGGCACGTGATACTTCTCGGCCTGACGCCACACCGTCTCGGACTGCGGCTCAACGCCGGCAACGCCGTCGAAGCATGCAACCGCACCGTCGAGCACGCGCAGCGAACGCTCGACTTCAATCGTGAAGTCGACGTGCCCGGGGGTGTCGATGATGTTGATGCGGTGGTCGTTCCAAAAACAGGTGGTGGCCGCAGACGTGATCGTGATCCCGCGCTCCTGCTCCTGCTCCATCCAGTCCATCGTCGCGGTGCCTTCATGCACTTCGCCGATCTTATAGGACTTGCCGGTGTAATAGAGGATGCGCTCGGTTGTCGTCGTCTTGCCGGCATCGATGTGAGCCATGATGCCGATATTGCGATACATCGAGAGCGGATGGCTGCGGGCCATGATCGGTTCCTTGGAATGTGGAGGAGCCGGGACTTACGCCCCGGCCCGCCCGATATAGGTAGTCGGTGTTACCGGCAAAAGACCGGCAACGGAGGTTACCAGCGGTAGTGCGAGAACGCGCGGTTGGCTTCGGCCATGCGATGCGTGTCTTCACGCTTCTTGACCGCGTTGCCGCGATTGTTCGCCGCATCCATCAGCTCGCCCGACAGCCGTGCGGCCATCGTGTGCTCGCTGCGCGCGCGTGCCGCATTGATCAGCCAGCGGATCGCCAGTGCCTGAGCGCGCTCGGGGCGCACTTCGACCGGGACCTGATAGGTCGCACCACCGACGCGGCGGCTGCGGACTTCGATGCCCGGCTTCACATTGGCGAGCGCGTCATGGAACACGCTGAGCGGGTCCTTCTTCGCACGCTGCTCGACGGTTTCGAACGCGCCATAGACGATGAGCTCGGCGACGGACTTCTTGCCGTCCAGCATGACCGAATTCATGAACTTGGACAGAACCTCATCACCATATTTGGGATCAGGCAGGATGATACGCTTTTCTGGGCGACGACGACGTGCCATTTCAATTTCCTTCTAAACTTCAGCCTTGGTGATCGGACTTGAGCCGACCGGCTTACTTCGGACGCTTAGCGCCGTACTTGGAACGCGACTGGCGGCGATCCTTCACGCCCTGTGTGTCGAGCACACCGCGCAGCACATGGTAGCGAACACCGGGAAGATCGCGAACACGACCGCCGCGAATCAGCACGACCGAGTGCTCCTGCAGGTTGTGGCCTTCACCCGGGATATAGCTGATGACTTCGCGCTGGTTGGTCAGGCGGACCTTGGCAACCTTGCGCAATGCCGAGTTCGGCTTTTTCGGGGTGGTGGTGTAGACACGGGTGCAAACGCCGCGCTTCTGCGGGTTCTGCTCCATTGCAGGGACCTTGGACTTGGCCTTCTGCGGATCGCGGCCCTTGCGGACCAGCTGGTTAATCGTCGGCATTGAAGCCTTCACCTTTCAAATGGTTACTTTGCTGGAGCCGAAGCGCCTAAGAATACAAAAAGGACCATCGGAAAGCATATCGCCTTCCTTGGCCCTGGAATGCATCCAGCAATGTTCAAGCAGCCCAGGGGGACCAGGTCCTCCGGGGCAGCGGCGCCTATACAGGCCGACTCGGGAGTGGTCAATGGCGCCGTGGCCGCACAACCCCATGCTTTTTTTCGGTTCGCGCCGAGCTTGTCGCAGCCTCGTTCTTCTTTCAAGAGCAGGACAGCGCTTCGACAAGCTCGGCGCGCACGGCTAAGAGCGAGAATATGACAACGGTGACCTTCGACCTCCTTATCATCGGTGGCGGCATCAACGGCTGCGCGATCGCGCGTGAAGCCTCGCTGCTCGGGCTCAATGTCCTGCTGGTCGAGCGCGACGATCTCGCCGCCCATACCTCGTCCGCCTCGACCAAGCTGATCCATGGCGGGCTGCGCTATCTTGAATATTACGACTTCAAGCTGGTCGCCGAGGCACTCCGGGAACGCGAACGGCTGGTCAAGGCAGCGTCGCATATCATCCGCCCGATGCGCTTCGTGCTGCCGCAGGAAAATGCCGTGCGGCCGTGGTGGATGGTCCGGCTCGGCCTCTACCTCTACGACTTCCTCGGCGGCCGGATATCGCTGCCGCGCTCGCGCGGGCTGCGCAGGAGCGACTCCGCCTATATCGCGCCGCTCCAGGGTGGCGACTGCGGCTTTGTCTATTCCGACGCGTTCGTCGACGATTCGCGCTTCACGATGCTCAACGCGATGGATGCCGCCAACAATGGCGCGGAGATCGCCGTGCGCACCACGCTCGACTCGGCACGGCGCGACGGCGATCTGTGGCAGGCGTCGCTGTCCGATGGTCGCACCGTCACGGCGCGCGCGCTGGTCAACGCCGCCGGCCCCTGGGTCCACCAGATGCTGGGCCAACTCGGCGTCAATGCGAAGTCGGACGTGCGGCTGGTCAAGGGCAGCCACATCGTCGTGCCGCGCCTGTTCGAGGGCGACCATGCCTATATGCTGCAACAGCCCGACCGGCGCATCGTTTTCGCCATCCCCTATCAGGGCAGCTTTACCGAAATCGGCACCACCGACATTCCCGTGGACCGGCCGGAGGATGCAGTCATTTCAGATGACGAGATCGCCTATCTCTGCGACGCCGTGAACCGCCATTTCATCGCCCAGATCGCGCCCGCCGACGTCACCTCGAGCTGGTCGGGCGTGCGCCCGCTCTACGACGACGGCGCGAGCGAGGCGAAGGCCGTAACGCGCGACTATGTGCTCGAGCTCGACACTCATGGCCCTGCCCTGCTTTCGGTGTTCGGCGGCAAGATCACCACCGCGCGCCATCTCGCCGAGGAAGCTTTGGGCAAGCTGGCCGACCCGCTCGGGTTCAGGGAGCGCCATGTGACCCGCGACCGTCTGTTTCCCGGTGCCGGTGCGCAAGGCTGGGATGCGCTGCTGGCGAGCGTTCGCAAACGCTGGCCGTTCCTCGGCGAGGCGCGATCGGCGCGGATGGCCCATGCTTACGGCGAACTGCTCGCCGAGATGCTCGCCGGTATCGAAAATGAGGCCGGGCTGGGCGCGGATCTCGGCGGCGGCCTGACTGAAGTCGAGGCGCGCTGGATGCATGATCGTGAATGGGCACGAACGCCCGACGATGCATTGATGCGGCGGAGCAAGATGGCGCTGCATCTGACGCCCGAACAACGTCAGCGCTTCGCAACATGGTGGACGAACGCGTTTCCAGGTTGAATGACGTTTTCGATGATTCGAGTCGCTGCCCTGTACCGCTTTGCCCGCTTCCCCGATCCGGCCGCGTTGCGCGCGCCGCTGCTCGACCTGTGCACAACGGGCGCGGTCAAGGGCACGCTGCTGCTCGCCCGTGAAGGGATCAACGGCACCATCGCCGGCACGCCCGATGCGATCGAGGCGGTGCTTGCGCATATCCGCACCCTGCCCGGCTGTGGCGACCTGGAGGTCAAGGACAGCCAGGCCGAAACCATGCCGTTCCACCGCATGAAGGTCCGGCTCAAGCGCGAGATCGTGACGATGGGCGAGCCCGATATCGATCCGCTGGCCGATGTCGGCCATTATGTGAAACCGACCGAATGGAACGCGCTGATCGACCGGCCCGACACGATCGTCATCGACACTCGCAACGACTACGAAGTCGCGATCGGAAGCTTCGCCGGCGCAGTCGATCCCAAGACGCACAGGTTCAGCGAGTTCCCCGCCTGGTTCCGCGCGAACCGCGAGACGTTGCTGGCTGGCGCGGAAAAGCCCAAGGTCGCGATGTTCTGTACCGGCGGTATTCGCTGCGAAAAGGCCACCGCCTTCCTCAAGGCGGAGGGGCTTGATGAGGTCTATCACCTCGACGGCGGCATCCTGAAATATCTCGAGGAAGTGCCCGCCGCCGACAGCCGCTGGGAGGGCGAATGCTTCGTCTTCGATCAGCGCGTCGCGGTGACGCATGGCCTCGGCATAGGCACCCATGCATTATGCCATGGCTGCCGCATGCCGGTCAGCCCCGGTGACCGCCAGTCGCCGTTCTATGTCGAAGGAGTGAGCTGTCCTGCCTGCCACGCTACGCGCGATGCGGCACGGCGCGCCGGTTATGCCGAACGGCACAAGCAGGAGCTGCTCGCCGCAGCGCGGGGCGAAACCCATGTGGGCGCCGTTCTGAACGATAAGTCCTGATCAGGGCATTCCGAGCCACTCGACCCTATTCTTCGCGTGGGACGCCCATGCCGGCATCGGCCGGAAGGAACAATGCCCTATTGGTCGGATCGCCTTTCGCGCCATACCCCGTGTCGACCGCGATCCAGCCACGCTCGAAATCCTTGGCCATGCCGATGCCGCAATATTTGCACTGCGACACGAATATCTCGCCATCGAAATGCGCCAGCCGCCCGGCGCGCTCATGCTTGCCGACGAGACATTTCGCCCTGTTCCAAAGCATGATCCGCGCTCCTTCTCGAAAAAGGCCATAACGGCAAGCGTGGTATGGGGATTGGAAGAATTGGACAGGTAATAGAGCTTTGTTCCTAAAATGGTCCTCGGCCTATCGATATGCGACAGCATGTGGCGATTCGCGGTCGTTCCGGGCACGGTACAGGCCGCGCGAGCGGCGGGCCCGGCTACCGGCTGCTCCCGCCAGCCGCGTCACAAGCCTGGCTCGGCCGACCCAGGCATGGCCGACCGGGGAGTAATTCTGCGATCCTACGCATCGCGCTGCGAATGTTGCGCCGTGCATTACGCGCGCCGCAACCAGCCCCTCAATAGGCGCGCCCAACCAGCACGCGCTCGACCGCCGGATCACCGGTGAATACACACGGCCCGTTGGCGGCATCGGCATCGTTCGGCACGTTGCGCACGGTGAGCTTCAGCGCCTTCAACCGCTCGACCACCTTGTCCAGCGCAGGCCCGGTCGGTTTCGACCATTGCACCTCGACCCAGCCGGGATTCTTCACGCCTTCGGCAAAGGCGCGCTCGATCCCGGTGAAATCGGTCACGTTGCGCGCGATATTCGCCTCCAGGCGCGCCTTCGCCTCGACATGGAGCGCGTGCTGCATGTCTTCCAATATGCGCTGTGCGTCGGCGGCGAATTCATCCCGCGGAATGACCGCGCCGTTGAGCTTGCCGTCATTGCGATACAGCCGGTCGCGGCAGATCATCGAGACATTGCCGCCAGCCATATCGCGCCCGCCGACCTCGAGAATGACCGGCGCACCCTTCTTGACCCAGCCCCAGCGCTTGGTCGCAGCTTTGGCGGGCTTGAGATCGAGCAGCGCACGCACCGGCTCGCCCAGCGCCGACAATTTGGCGAGGTCGGCCTGTAGCGCCTTGCAATAGTCGATCAGCGCAGCGTCCTCGTCGTTATCGCGCAGCATCGGCACGATCACCACTTGCCACGGCGCGATGCGCGGCGGCACCCGCAGGCCGTCATCATCGCCATGCACCATGATCACGCCGCCGATCATCCGCGTCGAGACGCCCCAGCTTGTCGTGTTGGCAAGTTCCAACTCGCCGGCGGCATTCTGAAACCGGATATTCTGCGCGCTTGCGAAATTGGTGCCGAGGAAATGGCTGGTGCCGGCCTGCAGTGCCTTGCCGTCCTGCATCATCGCCTCGATCGAATAAGTCGCGACCGCGCCGGGGAAACGCTCATTCTCCGGCTTCTCGCCCGCCACGACGGGCAGCGCGAGACAATCTTCGGCGAAGCTGCGATAGACTTCGAGCATCTTCAGCGTCTCTTCGCGCGCTTCGGCAGCGCTGGCATGGGCGGTATGCCCTTCCTGCCAGAGGAACTCGCTGGTGCGCAGGAACATGCGCGTGCGCATTTCCCAGCGCACGACGTTCGCCCATTGGTTGATCAGCACCGGCAGGTCGCGCCACGACTGAATCCAGCGCGCAAACGCCGTGCCGATCACCGTTTCCGATGTCGGCCGCACCACCAGCGGCTCTTCCAGTTTCGCGCTGGGATCCGGGGTCAGCCCGCCCTTCCCGTCGGAGATCAGCCGGTGATGCGTGACCACCGCCATTTCCTTGGCGAAGCCTTCGACATGCTCGGCTTCCTTTTCGAAATAGGACAGCGGAATGAACAGCGGGAAATAACAATTCTCATGGCCGGTCGCCTTGATCCGGTCATCGAGCAGCCGCTGGATCCGCTCCCAGATGCCATAGCCCCATGGCCGGATAACCATGCAGCCGCGCACGCCCGATTCCTCGGCGAGATCGGCTTCCGCAATGACGGACTGGTACCAGGCGGAAAAATCCGCCTCGCGGGTGACGGGGAGTGCATGCTTGATCATGGTCGGGCGCTCTAGCGGCAATGAGTTTGCGAGCAAAGCCCGTGCGCGCGGTTTGATGGCTTGCAAAGCTTCACGCCATATCCGAACAACCACCTCGGGGGAGATCGGAAATGGGGTATCGCGAAGGCGGCTATAAGGGAAACTCGGCCTGGGTCGGTGTGGTCGTCGCCGTGCTGGTGCTCGGTCGCTGCGTGCTGATGCCGCTCTCCACGATCGGGGGACAGCCGCCCCTGACAGCCGCAACGATCGAGAACACCCTGCTCGACGACCCAAAGACCGGGCAATTGTTCGCCACCATCAAGCGGACTTATCCTGAAGAATTCAATGGCCTGACCCGGGACATGTTACAGCGGAGCAAAGCGGGGGCATCGCCGTCCGAGGTTGAAGAGGCGATGCTTACCTATCTGATCGATGCAGGCCGACGCCACCGTAAGGAGATCATTCAGGCACCGCACGCCGCATTCGAAGCGTATCGACAAGCTGAGATCAAAGTAGCCGCAACACTTCGCACTGCCGATGTGAATCTATGTGACCAATATATCAGCAAGGGGTCGTTCCGCACCACGGCCCCGGCGGTCGATCAAAAAGTGCTGATCGATTTTCGTACAACGACGTGGGAAACAACCGCAGCCGGCCGGGACAATCCAGTCAAGCGAGCGATCAAACAACCCAGCGACCAAACTGGGCGAACAATCGCCGCCAGCATGATCGCCTATGGTCTGAAGCAAAGCCAGGTCGCAGCATTCTTCGACGAGAACCAAAGTGCGATGGCACGACTGAGCCCCGTCGAACGCTGCGAACTGGGCATCGCCTTTTTGAAAGCGGTTGACGGGTTGCCCGGCGAAAAGGCCGATCAATTCTACGCTTTCCTCGCCTCACGTTCCGGATAAGGATTTACGCGAAGCGCGCGGTTGTCGCCGGTCGGCCGGGTGACTAACGCTGCGCGAATGCCGCCCGACCGCATCCTTCCCGCCATCGCGATGCGGCTCCTGTCCGCCGCGCTGTTCGCCAGCATGAATGCTGTCATCAAGCTGGCCGAAGCACGCGGCGCGACCCTCGGCGAAATCCTGTTTTTCCGGCAATTCGGCGCGGCGATCCTGCTGGTGGTGATCATCGCCACCGGGCCAGGGCTGAAATCGGTCGCGACGCAGCGCCTGCCCGCCCATATCGCGCGCGCCGTGCTCGGCCTCAGCGCGATGGCCTGCACGTTCACCGCGATCCTGATGCTGCCGCTCGCCGAATCGACCACGCTCGGCTTCACCATGCCGATCTTCGCCACGATCCTGGGCGCGCTGATCCTGCACGAGCCGACCGGCTGGCACCGTTGGGCCGCAGTCGCGACCGGCTTTGCCGGTGTGCTGATCGTCGCCCAGCCCGGCGGCGGGCATTTCCCGCTTTGGGGCGCGATCAGCGGCCTGGCCGCAGCGCTGCTGACCGCCAGCGTCTCGATCCTGCTGCGCCAGATTTCACGCACCGAAGGCACGATGACCACGGTGTTCTGGTTCTCCACTCTGTCACTCATTCCGCTCGGCATTGTCTACGCATTCGTCATGCAGCCGCATGTCGCGATCGTTTGGATCATGTTGCTCGCGGTCGGCGTGATCGGCGGCACCGCGCAACTGGCGATGACCTCGGCGCTTCGGCTCGGCCCCGTCTCGGTCGTCGTGCCGATGGATTATTCCAGCCTGTTATGGGCGACGGCTTATGGCTGGCTGCTGTTCGGCGTGCTGCCGGGCAAATGGACCTGGGTCGGTGCGCCGATCATCATCCTCAGCGGCATGTATATTGTCTGGCGCGAACATCATCGCCGCACGCAATTGACCACCGAAACGGTACCGCAGATTTGACCCGCATGAATTATCGATAATGGCGCATATGAATTATCGATAATTCTTTCGCTTTGAATTATCTTCGCTGTCAGCGCCGCTCGACTCGCGCCCCGTGAGCCCGGTGAGCGCAATCGAGGAGATGGAGATGTCGAAACGCACGATAATGCGCTGTCTCGCTGCCGGTGCGGCGGTGAGCGCGGTGAGTGCCCTGGCACTGAGCGGCTTTGGCCCGAACGCGACAGGCTCGGACAGAACCGCGCTGACAGTCGTACCGGGCGTTGCCCAACCGGCTGCTAGGTCAACCGGCACGCAGGCGCCGAAGACCACCGCGCAGGCAGCATCGGCAAGCATATTGACCGCGGCCGATTTCGCCGCCGTCGATGGCGCGGTCGATGCGTCGGTCATCCCCAACATGACGCTAATCATCGGCAATGCCGACGGCATCCTGCATGTCCATACCAAGGGCAATTTCGATCCCGATGCGGCGACTGACCTCGCCTCGGGCTCGAAATGGCTATTCGCGGCGATGGCGATGCGCATGGTCCAGGCGGGCAAGGCCAGCCTCGGCGACCACCCGCAACAATATCTGACCTTCTGGACCACCAATCCCAGCGACAGCCGGCGCACCATGACGCTCGATCATCTCATGTCGATGCGCTCCGGCTTCAACGCGGGTCCGCTGGCGGGTGGCTGCGTCTCGAACGGCCTGCTCTATACGCTGCAAAGCTGTGCCCAGACGATCCATAATCAGGGCGTCGACACCGCCCCGGGCAGTGCTTTCTCCTATGGCCCGCACCATATGCAGGTCGCCGCGGCAATGCTCGAAAAGGCCGGCAACAAGAGCTTCAACACCCTGTTCGCGGAATACCTCACCACCCCGCTCGGCATGACCAAGACCAAATATACCAAGGCCAGCGCCGCCAATCCCTGGATCGCCGGCGGCGCGCAATCCAGCGCCTATGATTATGCCAAGATGCTCCAGGCATTCCTTGGCACCAGCTTCATCACCGACATGGACAATTTCACCGGCGCACGCACCATCGGCCTGCCCCGGCCCTATGTCCCGGGCGACGGCGACGGGTTCGGCACCTGGCAATATGCGATCGGGTCATTTGTCGAATGCGATGATAACCCGCCCGCCGGCCAGCCGGTTCGCCCCTGCGCCACGGCGAAGATCAATTCCTCGCCCGGCGCCAATGGCTGGCTCGGCTGGATCGACCGCGAGCATGGCTATTACGGCCTGATCGCGACTCGCGTCCTGCTCAGCGGCTCGACCAAGGCAGTAACGCTGGAACAGCAGCTCCAGCCGCTGATCCTCGACGCACTGAATCCTTGAGAAACGCATTCCGGCCTGAGCATTCGCTCGGGCCGGAATTCAATCCCGATGGAAGACCAGCGTCAAGTTGTTCGCGGGCATCTCGATGATCTCGCCAAGGATGAGGCCATGGCGCCGCGCGACCGCCGCGACATCTTCGATCCGGCGCAATCCCCAGTCCGGATTGCGCGCCTTCAGCGACTCGTCGAACGCCTCGTTGCTCGGCGCAGTCGTTTGGCCGTCGCGGCGATAGGGTCCGTAAAGGATCAGTGGCCCGTTCGTCGGCAGGATGCGGCCCGCGCCATCCAGCAGGCCAAGCGTCGCCTCCCATGGGCTGATATGCACCATATTGGCGCACAGGATCGCATCGGCACGCGCAATCGGCCAGTCCTGTGCGGCGGCATCGAGATCGACCGGCGGACGGACATTGGCCAGGCCATCGCACCATGCAGCAATCGATGCGCGACCGCCGGCATCCGGATCGCTCGGCTGCCATTCGAGATGATCGAACAGGGTGGCGAGATAAGCGCAATGCTCGCCCGATCCGCTTGCGATCTCCAGCACCAGCCCGGTCGTCGGCAACACGTCGCGCAGCACCGCCGCGATCGCCTCGCGGTTGCGCAGCGTCGCCGGCGCATGCTTGCGCACATCCACATCGACATCCGCCACGATCCAGGGCTGTGCATCGGCTTCTTGCGTCACTGACATCCCCGCTTTGCTGGACGACGTCTCGTCCTGTGATCAGCTTGCCATGAAAGCCGCGCGAAGCCGATTCAATATGGCCCTCGATCAGGTCATATTGCGCGAATCGGACCTCAGCTCGGGATCCGGCCGCTCTTTCTCATCATGAAATCAAGGGAACAGCCCGGCCTGTTCCGGCGAAAACAGGACCTGTTTTCGCCTGTTCATCCACCTGTTATCTCATTAACAGGTGGATGTTCATCAAGATATTGAAAACAGGTCAGAAATTTCTGAGGAAATGTCAATTTCTCACCTGTTATCGCGCCGGAAAAATATCGCGCTGAAAACAGGAAAAACAGGACCCGGCTCGCCCGAATTTAGGTGGCGCGCGCCGCCTGCAGCAGCCGCGTAGCGCGTAGATACATTTCCAACCGCTGCGCCGCGAACAGACCGAGCGCCATCGCGATCAGCACATCGGTCACCACCAAAGTGTTGATGTGCAGTGTCGATCCGCCCATCTGTGCCGCTTCGCGAACAGCGAAGCGGATCGCAATCAGCGCGACGATGAACAGGATCGCAGCGGGCGATGGTTGGTGATTGAGCGCATGCGTCTCGGGATCGACGCTGATCCGCATCATCTTGCCGCGCTGCCAGCCCAGTGCCGCGCCCAGCAGCAGCGCGGCTGCGCAATAGAGCCAGGTTACCCCGGCGGGCGGGACCTGCCACAGGACGAAGATCGCGAAGAGCAGATAGATGGCCGGCATGACCCAGAGCCGTTCGAGCTTCAGCGGCCGCGCCCGGCTCATCCGGCGGATGCGAAAGAACAGAATGATCGCGACCACCACGCCAGTGATCGCATAGGTCATCAACTGATTGGGATTGCCCGTCTGAACCTGCATCTTGCCCCCGGGGAACGCTGCTACTCCGCTCTACGCCGCTTGCGCAGCCCGATCCAGAGCGCAGCCGCGATCCCCGACAGCAATGCGACGAACGGGCCGATGCCGAACGCAACACCCATCGCCCAGGCGCCCTCGCGGTCGAATCCGCCAAGCACCACGGTCCAGAACAGATAGGCGAGGACGCAGGCGAGATAGCCCGCGACCACGCCGCCGATAAAGCCAAGGCCGACCAGGCAGCCTTTCGGCATTATTCGGCGGCCACCGCCAGATCGGGATCCTTCCATACCAGCACCGGTTTGCGCGCCGCCAGCGTCTCGTCGAGCCGGCTGCGCGGTGCGAAGTGCGGCGCTGACTTCAGCGCGACATCGCCTGCCTTGGCGCGTTCCGCGACCGAACGCAGCGCGCCAATGAACTGGTCGAGCGCCGCCTTGCTCTCGGTCTCGGTTGGTTCGACCAGCATCGCGCCGTGCACGACAAGCGGGAAGTACATCGTCATCGGATGATAGCCTTCGTCGATCAGGCCCTTGGCGACGTCGATCGTCGAAAAGCCTTCGGCGAGATTCGAATCCGAGAACAATGCCTCATGCATGCACGGCCCCGACGCCCCGAACGGCGCATCGAGCGTCGAATCGAGCGAGCGCAGGACGTAATTGGCGTTGAGCACCGCGTCCTCGGCGACCTGGCGCAAGCCGTCGGCGCCGTGACTGAGGATATAGGTCAAGGCACGGGTGAACATGCCCATCTGGCCCTGGAACGCGACCATCCGGCCAAAGCTGTGGTCGTGATGCTCATCAGCGGTTTCCTCCTCGACCAGGCGGAAGCCGTCAGCGGTTTGTTCGACGAACGGCAGCGGCGCATAGGGGCTGAGCGCGTGGGAAAACACCACCGGCCCCGAACCCGGTCCGCCGCCGCCATGCGGGGTGGAAAAGGTCTTGTGCAGGTTGATGTGCATCGCATCGATGCCAAGATCGCCCGGACGGACGCGCCCGACGATCGCGTTGAAATTGGCGCCGTCGCAATAGACCAGCCCGCCGGCCGCGTGCACCGCATCGGAGATCGCGCGCATGTCGCGCTCGAACAGGCCGCAGGTATTGGGGTTGGTGATCATCACCCCGGCCACGTCCGGCCCGAGCCGCGCGGTCAGCGCCGCCAGATCGACCCGGCCTTCGGCGGTCGCCGGGATATCCTCGACCGCATAGCCGGCAAAGGCGGCCGTCGCCGGGTTGGTGCCATGCGCGCTTTCCGGCACCAGAATGGTCTTGCGATGTCCCTCGCCCCGCGCTTCGAGCGCGGCGCGAATTGCGAGGATGCCGCACAGCTCGCCATGCGCACCCGCCTTGGGGCTCATCGCGACCGAGTGCATGCCGGTCAGCGTGACTAGCCAGTGCGCAAGCTGATGAATCACCTCAAGCGCGCCCTGTACCGTATCGACCGGCGCGAGCGGATGGACATCGGCAAAACCGGGCAGCCGCGCCATCTTCTCGTTGAGGCGCGGATTGTGCTTCATGGTGCACGACCCAAGCGGGAAGAGGCCGAGGTCGATCGCGTAATTCTGCCGTGACAGGCGCGTATAATGGCGCACCGCCTCGGGCTCGGCAAGGCCGGGAAGCCCGATCGGCTTGGCGCGACCCAGCGTGCCGAGGCGCGAGGTCGCCTTGACTGGCGGCGCCACTTCGACGCCAGTCGTTTCGGTCGAGCCGATCTCGAAGATCAGCGCCTCTTCAAGCATCAGTCCCTTGTTGCCGGTAAAGGTCGGGGCCGCGCTGTTGCCGGCTACAGGCGCTTCGGGACGCCAGCCGCTTGCGTTGATCGTCATGCCAGCACCTCCTGCAGCGCGGTCGCCAGGGCTTCGACATCCTCCACCGTGGTGGTCTCGGTCACCGCAACGACCAGCCCGTTGGCGAGATCGGCCTCGCCGGGATAGAGCCGCCCGAGCGAAACGCCGGCGAGGATGCCGCGATCGGCGAGCGTACGGACGACCGGACGTGCCTCCCTTGGCAGCTTGATGGTGAATTCGTTGAAGAATGCCGGCGTCACCAGCTCGACGCCCGGGATCTGTGCCAGCCGGTCCGCTGCCGCCGATGCGCCGGCATGGTTGGTCTCGGCCAGTGCGCGAAGCCCGGCCTCGCCCAGCAAGGTCATGTGGATCGAGAAGGCCAGCGCGCACAGGCCGCTATTGGTGCAGATGTTCGAGGTCGCCTTTTCGCGCCGAATGTGCTGCTCGCGGGTCGACAGCGTCAGCACGAAGCCGCGCCGGCCATCGGCATCGAGCGTCTCACCGCACAACCGTCCCGGCATCTGGCGCACATATTTTTCCTTGCAGCCGAACAGGCCGACATAGGGACCGCCGAACTGCAGCCCGACACCGATCGACTGGCCTTCGCCAACGACGATGTCGGCATCCATCTCGCCCGGCGACTTGATCGCGCCGAGCGCGACCGGCTCGGTCACCACCGCGATCAGCAGCGCCTTCTTCGCGTGACACGCATCGGCCAGCGCCGACAGGTCGGCGATGCGGCCGAGGATGTCGGGATATTGCACCACGACGCAGGAGGTGTCGCCATCGATCGAGGCGATCAGCCGGTCGATATCGCTCTCGGCGGTCAGGGTCGGCGCCGAGGTGTCGAGCACATCGCCGGTGAACTTCGCCATCGTCTTCGCGACCGAGACATAATGCGGGTGCAGGCCGGATGAGAGCAGTGCCTTGCCGCGCTTGGTGATCCGCCTCGCCATCACGATCGCTTCCCAGCAGGCGGTCGAGCCGTCGTACATCGATGCATTGGCAACGTCAGTACCGAGTAGCCGCGCGACCTGAGTCTGGAACTCGAACAGCATCTGCAGCGTACCCTGCGCGATCTCGGGCTGATACGGCGTATAGGCGGTCAGGAACTCGCCACGCTGGATCAGATGATCGACCGAGGCCGGCACATGATGCTTGTACGCACCGCAGCCGAGGAAGAAGGGCCCGTCCCCCGCTGCGACATTCTTGCGTGCGAGCGCGGTCATGTGCCGCTCGACCGCGAGTTCGCTCGCATGAAGCGGCAGGCCACGGATCGGGCCGTCGAGCTGGGCGACGCCGGGCACATCGACAAACAGCTCGTCGATCGAGGCGGCACCGATCACGGCGAGCATCGCCTCGCGGTCGGACTGAGTCAGGGGAAGATAGCGCATTGGCAACTCCTCCCCTCCCGCTTGCAGGAGGGGACCGAGGGGTGGGCGCCCGGCCAATCCGGGCGAAACGTCAGGGGAGAGCGCGAGCTCACCCCTACCCCACCCGCAAGCGGGAGGGGGAAGATCAGATCAAAGCTTCGCGACGAACGCCGCGTAGGCGGTCTCATCCATCAGGCTCTCGAGCTCGCTCGGGTCCGACAGCGTGATCTTGTAGAACCAGCCATCGCCCTCGGGATCCTCGTTGACCAGGCCGGGCGTGTCGGCGAGGTCGTCATTGCCCTCGAGCACCGTGCCACTGGCCGGCGCATAGACGTCGGATGCCGCCTTGACCGACTCGACCACTGCAGCCTCATCGCCTTTGGTCAGTTCCTTGCCCTCTTCGGGCACATCGACGAACACGATATCGCCGAGCTGGCTCTGCGCATAATCGCTGATCCCGACAGTGCCGATGTCACCATCGACATCGATCCATTCATGATCTTCGGTAAAATAACGGCTCATCTCACTTGCCTCCTGTGCGGACGTAGCGGTGGGGGATAAAGGGCATTGCGGTGACGGTCGCCTGATGGACCTTGCCGCGTTGCGCAATCTGAATGGTCGTGCCCGGTTCGGCCAGTGCCGTCGGCACATAGGCCATGGCGATCGGTGCCCCGACGCTGGGGGCGAAGCCGCCGCTGGTGACCTTGCCGACTTCGGACCCTTCGGCGTCGACCACGGCAGCTCCTTCGCGGACCGGCTGGCGGCCTTCGACGCTCAGCCCGACGCGCTTGACGATCGCGCCCTGCTCGCGTTCGGCCATGATCCGGTCATAGCCCTTGAAGCCGCCTTCCTCGCGGCGGCGCTTGGACAGTGCGAAGCCGAGATCGGCCATTACCGGTGTGGTTTCGGCATCGAGGTCGTGACCGTAAAGCGGCAAGCCGGCCTCGAGCCGCAGCGAATCGCGCGCGCCCAAACCGATCGGCTTGACCTCCGGCTCGGCAGTCAGCGCCTCGGCCAGTGCAACGGCGGCCTCGGACGGGACCGAAATCTCGAAACCGTCTTCCCCGGTATAACCCGAGCGGCTGATCCAAAGCGGCGTGCC
This sequence comes from Sphingomonas sp., assembly GCF_050725575.1. Taxonomy (GTDB): domain Bacteria; phylum Pseudomonadota; class Alphaproteobacteria; order Sphingomonadales; family Sphingomonadaceae; genus Sphingomonas. Next base: position 72,847 of record NZ_JBOHHW010000018.1, read on the forward strand.
GTTCCAGTCGAACCCGGCGCAGGTCATGAACACCAGCGCCTCGACGCCCGGCACGAGGCGGCTGAGCACGTCGACTGCCTTGGGCCCTTGCAGCGCAAGCAGCGCCTGGTCTTCGAGCAGGTTGATGGTGATGTCGTCGGGGAGATGGTCGAGCAGATAGGCGATATCGTCGAACTTGGTCGCGCCATTGACCACCATGTACAGGCCATCAGCATCAAAGCTGTTACCCGCCGGCAGGCGCGTGACCATCAGGTCGTCAAGGATGCCGCCATTCTCGGCGAGCAGCAGCGAATAGCGCATACGCGATGCGCCCAGCCCCTTCACATCGCCCGGCAGCACTGCCTCAAGCGCTGCATCGGCGCCTTCGCCAGTGAAGAGGAGCTGCCCCATATGCGACACGTCGAACAGACCCGCATTCTCGCGTACCCAGAGATGCTCGGCCATGATGCCATTATATTGGATCGGCATATGATAGCCGGCGAACTCGACCATGCGCGCGCCGCGATCACGATGCCACGCATCGAGCGGGAGCGTCAGGGTCTCGATTTCGGGACCGTCATTCCCTGGGCCGTCCGGCTGATTGCTCATACAGAATCTCCGTCAAAGGTTCACGGCGCGCCACAGCGCCGATCTGCGCCGCAATCCGCCGCCCCCTCTGTCACGGAACCTGAGAGCTTTGACCGGTCGCCTTGTGGCGACGCGGCTTACCCCTTCGGTGGGCCGGGCGAACGCCGCCAAGCCGCTTTCCAGAGTGTCGATCGGCGCGCGCGGTCCCGTTTGCCTGAGAGATTCCGGGGCGGTTGCTCCTTCGGCGGCCTATTGAAAGGCTCTCTCCCGCGCGTGCCCATGCCGGTTGCCCGGCATCGACGACTGCGGTGTGGCGCGGTGCAGCAACCGAGTCAACGCTCCTTGAGCGCGCCGCGCATCAATTCGCTGGCCGAGCGGCAAACACCGTCCTCAACAGGTCGGCCAGGCGATAGCCAGCCAGGGCGACTCGCTGCTCCGACACCTGGGCGACCGCCTCGGTATAGCCCGGCGCGGCCGGCCGCGCGGTCGCCGCCGATGTCGCATGCGGCGCATCGGCACGATAAGCCACCGACACCGCGAGCGCATAGCTCTCGGCTAGCCAGCGCTCGCTCGCATCGGGTGCCGCGACCGGATGCAACAGCGCCTCGGCAAACCGCGCACGGGGAAAGCGCACCTCTAGATCCCGCGCCCGCGCAAAGGCGGCTGCAGCGGAGCCGTCACGACTGACCGAATCGTCCCAGAACCAGTGGAGCGACACCGGCTTCCCGCTCACCGAATAGCGCACGAACACCTTCGATCCGCCTTCGTCGCCCTGCGGCCAGTCGGGTGCGACCCGCTCGGCGCTGTGCAGCGGTTGATGCAGATCGGCGACGACATGAAGGATCCAGCACAGCGCAACTGCACGATCGGCAGCCGGTGCGCGTGGATCACGAGCGACCGAGAGGTTGAGCGCCAGCGCTTCCACGCCCGATCCTTTCGTGATGATCCCGTCGTCCTTGCCCACCACGTATAGCCGGTAATGCCAGGTCGGATGGTCGTCCGGACCGCCGCGCACATCGTCGGGCCAGCGTGCCATTTCCAGGAACAGCCGCCCGTCGCGCTCGGCCCCTTCGGTCCGGTCGATCGCGACCTGGAACGGGCCGGGATCGGGATGTGCAGCGAGCAACCGCAGCATCTCCGCGACCACCGCCGGGTCGTCACGCATCAGTTCGTCATAGGCGATGGCGGCGGCCACCATGTGCCCCGGTCGGCTCCATGCATTGGCGGGCATGGGTGCAACGACAGCAACGATCATCAGCGATGCAAGCAGCGATCTCATCCCGGGCCCTTTCAGAAGCTGAATGTCACGTGCGCGAAGACCTCGCGGCCATTGGTGCCGATCGCGCCGACCTCGGGGTAGAGCAGTCCACCCCCCTGAGTCAGCGCCCGATCCACTGTCTTGTCGGGATAGGCGTCGGTCAGGTTGAGAATGCCGATGCCGAAGCGGAAACGCTCGGCGACCTTGAGCTCGGCGGTCAGGTCGATCGACGTCACCGCGCCATAGGTCTGCGGGGTCAGCACTGAGGTGGTGGTGAACGCGCCGAACCGCACCACATCGGCGCCAAGGCTGAAATCGCCCGCATCGATCCGTGCGGCAAGCGTCAGCTTCTCCTCGGGCTGCGCGACGGTGAGCAATTGCAGTGCGGGACCGCCAAGCAGCGGCAGCGACGGGAGCACGCGATTGACTGCCAGCCGGTCCACCCGGGTTTCGATATGGGCATAGCTGGCGGTGATGTTGGCGCGGATGGCACCGAAGCGCTGGGTCCAGTCGGCGGTGATCTCATACCCCCTGGTCGTGGTGTCGAGCGCGTTGGTGAAGAAGCGCGCCTGTGAGGCATTGGTGATGCCCACCGCTTTGAGGATCGCCGTGACCGCTGCACCATTCAGCGTCTCGCTCAGCGCAATGCGGTCGTCGATCTCGATATGGAAGACGTCGGCCGACAGGACGAAGCCTCCGAACGGTTTGAGCACCAGCCCGCCGCTCAAATTGCGTGACCGCTCCTCGCGCAGCGGCGCGGCGCCGAGCGCGATCGCCACCGGGTCCGAGACGGCGAAGGTGCCGATATTGACCAGCACGCCACCGCTCGACTGGCTGGTGACGGTGCTGAAATATTGCTGCTGCAGCGACGGCGCACGAAACCCGGTCGAGGCAGTGGCGCGGAACGCGATCACCTCCACCGGTTTGTAGAAGACGCTCAGCTTGCCGGTGGTCGCGTTGCCGAAGTCGCTATAGCGTTCGTGGCGAACCGCAGCCCCCAGGTTCAGGCCCCGGATCGGACTCAGCTCGGCATCGGCGTAGAAGCTCCAGGCGTGGCGGCTCGCATCGACCGGGATCGGCGGATTGTAACCAGGAAAGCCCTGCGCGCTCGCGCCGGTATAGGATCCCGGTTCACCACGACGCAGCTTGAACGTCTCGTAGCGATGCTCTGCGCCGGCCGCCAGGTTGAGCCCGGCAGCAAGATCGATCTTCCGGCTGATGTCGAGATTGGCGACGTTCTGGAAATAGCGCGCGCCGCCTCCTGCAAAGGCGCGCGGGCTGGCTATGCCCAGCGAGGTGTTGACCGTGTCGAACACATTGAAGGTCGTATCGTTCAAACCGACCGTGTCACTGAGATCGAACCGCCATGCCCCGAGGTCACCCGAGACGCCAAGCGAACCGCCGGCATCGTCGAGATCGACGCGGATATGCGGCACGAATCCCTGCGGATAGAAGGTCGGGGCAATGGTCGGCGCGCGATATTGTGCCGGGCTGGTCGAGCGGCGATGGTCATAAATGCCCTGAGCATAGAGCTCCAACCCACCAACCGGCAGGCGGAAGCTGCCGGCCAGATTCAGGTCGAGCGATTTCGGATCTCCCTGCTCGCTGGTGATGCGGCCATAGCGGCTGTCCACTCCCGCGCGGTTGGTCGCACCGCGGTCGCGCAGTTCGGCGGTGAGGTTGAGCGCGCCATCCCCGATCGCAAAGCCGTGGTTGAGCGCGGCAACCAGCGTCCTGCCGTCGCCCTTCTCGGTGATGCCGGACTGGACGCTGGCAAAGCCGCCTTTCGCGGAAGAGCGCAACGTAATGTTGATCACTCCGGCAATGGCGTCAGAGCCATATTGCGCCGCGGCGCCATCACGCAGAATCTCGATCCGCTCGATCGCCGAGACCGGGATCGTGCCGAGATCGACCGGCACCGATCCGCGCCCGACGACATTGTTGAAATTGAGCACCGATGACAAATGCCAGCGCTTGCCGTTGACCAGCACCAGCACTTGGTCGGGCGCCAGTCCGCGCAGCGTCGCGGCGCGCGTATTGGCACCCGACGGGCCGGTTGCCGTGCGCGGATAGTTGAACGAGGGCGCGAGATATTGGAGCGTGCGGTTGAGGTCGGTCAGGCCCCGTGCCTGAAGGTCGTCGCTGTCGAACACGTCGACCGGCGACGGCGACTCCTCGACCAACCGGCCGGGAGCACGGCTGCCGACGACGAGAATGTCGCCGGGTTCTTCCGTTTTCTGGGCAAGCGCCGGCGATGCCGCCGATACGGCAAACAGTATGATGGCGAGCTTTATGCGCATGGTCGATCCCCCGAATTTTCGGGGCGGTCCATAAGCGCCGGGCGATCGGCACCGGTATCGCACAAAGCCGCACACTGTGTTGCGCGCTACGCAACGGAACCGTCACGCAGCACTGCTATGCGAGATGCATGCTGCGCCAGATGCCCCCTTTGGAAGCCGTTGAGGCATTCCTCACCGCAGCCCGGTCGCGCAGCTTTCGCGCTGCCGCCACGTCACTTGCGCTGAGCCCATCAGCTTTCTCCCGGCGCATTCAGTTGCTCGAGCGCTTCACCGGCCGGCAGCTCTTTGAGCGCTCCGGCGCGGCGGCGATCCTCAGCACGGACGGAGAGCACTATCTGGTGAATGTCGACCCTGCGATCGAGGCGATCCTGCAAGCGACGAACTCGTTGCGCCAGGTCGGTGGCGACGGCGGAGCGTTACGCATGGCGACGTCGCATTCGATGGCGGCCGAATGGCTGATGCCGCGCCTCCCGAAACTATTGTCTGAAACCGGCATCGCGCTTGAGCTGACCGTGTCGCGCGACCCGGAAAGCCTGCGCTCACAGGCGGTGGACGTGGCGCTATGGGGCGGACCCACTCCGGAAAAGGCGCCGCTGGCCGACGTGATCGCGAACCTCGATGCGGTTCCGGTTGCTGCGCCGCGGCTGTTCGACGACCGCTCGCCACCTCGGACGCCCGACGATCTCGCGGAACAACCACTGATCGAAGTGCGGGCGAATGCCGGTCTCTGGCGACTTTGGCTGCGCAAGGCCGGCTATCGCGGCCCACCACCGGAGGTCACCGCGCGCTACGACACCAATCAACTCAAGAATGAGGCGGCCGCATCCGGTCTCGGCGTCGCACTCGCGACTCCGATGGTCGCGGAGCGTTTTCTCGCCGATCGGCGGCTGGTCGCGTTCACCCGCATGCGGCTGCCCACCGACCAATCCTATTGCCTGCATTATGCCAACAAGGACGTGCGCTTGCGTCGCGGTGTCCAGGCTCTGCTGAGCTGGCTCAGAACTGAAGCGCAGGCGTCACTCAGGCGATATGACCGCTGGTATGAGGCGGAAGTCTGCTCCTGATAACCAAGTCCCCGCAACGCGATTAGCGCGTGGCGTTATACTTCAACTGATCGTCGGTCAGCTGGAAGCCGACCAACGCCTCGAAGGTCGCGCGCTGCACTGCCTGGCGAATCTCCGGCGCGGTCAGCGGATCAACCGCGGCGTCGCTGTCGCCGGCCTTGCGCTTCTGGGTCAGCTTCGCCTTCACTTCGTCGGGCAGCGTTGCCGCACTGCGCGCGATGATCGAGCTTGCCTGGCCACTGGTCGAGGCACGCGTCTGGCCGGCGTCGAAATGCAGGTTCACGCGCCCGATCCGCTTGGCGACGACCGCACTCCCGCCGCGCACGACGGTAATGAAGTAAGGCAACGTCACGTCCCGCGCGGCATCGGCGCGAACGCGGCTGGCGCGAACCTCGAAGGTCACGCTGGTGACGATGTCATTGGTCGCATCGGCGCAGGTCGAGCGCACATTGGTCATCGATGCGGTCACATCGATCGCCGAGGCCTCGCGGCTTGCTGGCGGATCGAAGATTGTGATGTCGCCGGTCGAGGCCGGAATGCCGACCGTCGGGCACGCCGAGCGAACCGCAGTGATGCCAACGCCGCCCGACAGGTCGATATCGCCCTTTTTGGCGCAGCCGCTGACCAGCAGTAGCGCAATGACGGGAAGGACGATTTTCGAGGCTGTCACGGGCATACGCACCTTATCACAAGTATGGGGCCCTGGCGCTTGCACGCCGGACCCGGTTCGACAACCACCATAGGAACCGGCTTTCGCAGGCGCAAGCAATCGCGTAGAGCCGCATGACATGAGCATTCCGGAAAAGCCCGCCCTGCAATTGCTGATCGCAGCACCGCGCGGTTTCTGCGCCGGCGTCGACCGCGCGATCCGTATCGTCGAACTCGCGCTCGAGAAGCACGGCGCGCCGGTCTATGTCCGACACGAGATCGTTCATAACAAATATGTCGTCGATACATTGCGCGCCAAGGGCGCGGTGTTCGTCGAGGAACTGGATGCCGTCCCCACAGGTGTGCCTGTGGTCTTTTCCGCGCACGGCGTTCCCAAATCGGTACCCGCGGCCGCACAGGATCGTGGCCTGACCTATCTCGACGCGACCTGCCCGCTGGTGTCGAAGGTCCACCGCCAGGCGGAGCGGCTCGTCGCGGCGGGGCGGCACATCGTTTTCATCGGCCATACCGGCCACCCCGAGGTGATCGGCACCTTCGGCCAGGTGCCGGAAGGCGCGATGACGCTGATCGAGGATGTCGCCGATGCCGAGGCGTTCATGCCGGATGATCCGACCAACATTGCCTTCCTGACCCAGACCACCTTGTCGGTCGACGACACGGCCGATGTCGTCGCGAC
>NZ_JBOHHW010000019.1:0-79372 GCF_050725575.1 Sphingomonas sp.
CGCGCTCGACCGCATCTTCATCCTTCATGCCGACCATGAGCAGAACGCCTCGACCTCGACCGTGCGGCTTGCCGGGTCGTCGGGCGCCAATCCGTTCGCCTGCATCGCGGCGGGTATCGCCTGTCTGTGGGGCCCGGCGCATGGCGGCGCCAACGAAGCTGCGCTCAACATGCTGCGCGAGATCGGCACAGTCGACCGGATTCCGGAATACATCGCCCGCGCCAAGGACAAGAACGATCCGTTCCGCCTGATGGGCTTTGGCCACCGCGTGTACAAGAATTACGATCCGCGCGCGACCGTCATGCAGGAAACCGTGCGCGAAGTACTCGGCGAATTGGGTGTCACCGACCCCGTGTTCGACGTGGCGCTGAAGCTCGAGGAAATGGCGCTCAACGATCCGTACTTCATCGAGAAGAAGCTGTTCCCCAACGTCGATTTCTATTCCGGCGTGATCCTGTCGGCGATCGGTTTCCCGACGACGATGTTCACCGCCCTGTTCGCCCTCGCCCGCACCGTCGGCTGGGTCGCGCAGTGGAACGAGATGATCGCCGATCCGGAACAGAAAATCGGTCGTCCGCGCCAGCTCTACACCGGCCCGACGCAGCGCGATTACGTCCCTGTGGACAAGCGTTGATCAAGACCATGCTGCGGGCCGGCGGCGTCCTGGTGACGCTGTTCGGCCTGTTCTTCTGCGGCCAGGGTCTCGGCCTCATCATGTGGCCCGCGCAGAGCTTCATGCTCGCTCAGGGCCAATGGGCAATCTACGGTGCGATCATCGCCGCGTTCGGGGTCGGCTTGATCGTCTGGTCGCGGCGGGGCTGAATACCCCTTGTAAACCCCTGACTGCTGGATCGTTAGCGCATCCGTTATGAAGGCGGTTGCAAAGAGCCGACTACGCCATGATGCTCTAGATCGGGGGAAACGGGCATGAAGATTCCAAAGAACAAGTACGTATCATCTGCGCTTGTAATCCTGGGATTTTGCCTGGCCATGTACCAGATGGTCAACTATGTCGGCCTGTACCGCTGGGTCGCTGACCTACAGCTTCGTTTCTTTGGCATATATTTTCCCCTTCTGGCGATGCTTCCGTGCCTCGCGCTCACGATTCCGGGATTTCTACTTTCTCCGGATTCTGAAGCCGAGCGCGAAGATTTCGAGTGGAGCTTCGCCACCGCGGAAGAATTAGGCATCTACCGTCAAAGGCGTCGGCTGACGCGCCTCAGATATTTCTTACCTCTTACTGCACTTGCCAGCGCCACCCTTTTCATTTGGTCGCAATTTCTTCCCTCTGCTCCACCCCCGGCCGTTACAATTGATCTCAACAAGCCGTTCGCCTCCGCCCCACCAACTGGTGTCCCGGTCGTTGTGATAGGCACGCCTGTCATGAATGCGATGGTCGCTGTTGAAAGCTTGGGCCGGATGCCCGACAAGGCAGTCGTTCCGATCGTCGGAACGGAGGGAGCTAATGCACCGCTCATATTTGTGAATCCGGTGACATACTCGCGCATCGACCAAGGCCTGCTGATCAACCTCAGGCAAAGCGGCCGGATATCCGGCGTACTCTATAAAAATGCGATGCCGGGAGAGTTACGCCGCAGTTACGAGAAAGCCGGCATCGAGATACCTGAGCCGCATTATGTCCTCAGCCAGAACTACCGGTCGATGTATTCCGGTGTCATTCTCTGGGCCTGGCTTCTGGCGAGCGTGGCTATGTTGCAGCTGCTGCTATTGTTCAACGCGCGGCGCTTGATCCGCAAATTCACGCGTGAGCTGGAAGAGAATTACTGATCGCTATCGCGGGTATCAGTCCGTTCGTTTCGAACCAATCACCGAATATAGGATAGCCCAGTTCAGGCGTGCCGTTCTGGCCGGATGTCGCGGCAGGCAATCCACATGCCGGCCGCATTCCGCTCCAGCCCCGCGCTGTTCTATTCGCGATAGGGCAAGGTGAAGATAAAGCGAGCGCCCTGCCCCGGCGCACTGTCGACGGTGATATCGCCGCCCATCGCCCGCGCCAGCCGGCGCGCGATATAGAGGCCAAGACCGCTGCCGCCCGCTTCGTGAGGGTCGACGCGTTCGAACTTCTCGAAGATACGCTTCTGATCCTCGAGCGCGATGCCCTTGCCCTGATCGGCGACGATTACCGCAGCGATATCGCCCTCGCGTTCGGTGCGGATCCACACCATGCCGTCGACCGGGGAATAACGCACCGCATTGCCGATCAGATTGACCAGCACCTGCAGCGCGCGGCGGAACTCGCCGGTCGCGGGCAGCACCTCCTCCAGCGCCGGCTTGTCGATGCGCACCTTTGCGCCGCTCGCGCGGACACCGAGCAGGCCGGCCGCGCGGCGCGATACATCGGCGAGGTCGATCGGCTCCGCCGCGACCTTGAAATCGGGACGCTCGATCGCCTGCAGATCGACCAAATCGTCGACCAGCCCCATCAAATGCCGGCCCGCGCTGGCGATATCGGCAGCGTAATCTGCATAATCCTGGCGCAGCGGACCCTCCGACTGCGCATTGATGCTGTCGGCATTGGCGATGATCCGGCCGAGCGGCGAACGCAGCGCCGCATCGAGCCGCGCGGCAAAGGCGCCTGACACGCCTTCATTCTCCGGGAATGGCGCGGCCGGCGCCGGATCCGGATCGATCATATGCGCAGCACCAATAAAGCCGGCAAACGCGCCCTGGCTGTCGGTGCGCGGCGTTGCCGCCAACCGCACGGCCTGTCCCGTGGGACGCACAGTCGCACGCTGATCGTCGAAGCGTTGCCGCATCGCCAGCCCGCCGAGGATCGGGAATGCGCCTTCACGATCCTCGCCCAGCAGGAACAGGCGAGTCAGCGGCTGACCGAGCATCTCGCCCGCGTCGAAGCCGTGTTTCGCACCGATGGTGACCGACAGGAAGCTGATCCTGAGCGCAGCATCGGTTTCCCACAGCCAGTCTGCCCCGCTGCGCAGGAAATCGCCCTCGCGCTCGCTATCGGGCGCGGCGGGATGCCAGGCGGAGCGCATGCGCCAGCCAGTGATCTCGAGGCGGATGCCCCGCGCGTCGGGATTGGCGCGAACCCAAAGGTCGACATCGCCATCCCCATCCCCTGCGACGACACCGCGCGAAATCAGGATGCCGAGCCGCTGCGCCAGCCGTGCGAGAGTCGCGACCTGCGGGATCGCAAGCGGCTCGCCAAGGCCGCCGCCGGCACGGGTGTTGAATTCATGCAGCCGCTGATCGGCTTCGATCAGCCGACCGGCGGGATCGAGCAGACCACGCACCGGCGGCAGGCTGGAATCGAGCATGTTCACACTCGCTTCCGCGCCAGGGCGCGCAGCGCGGCGCGGTAATCCGGGTGGAGCCTGAGCGGCGCGAGCGCGGCGCGCGCGGTATCGGCCGGTGTCGCGACGATCGTGTCGATCGAATCGGCAAAGGCTTCGAGATCGCGGCGCGCATCGGCCTCGCACAGTGCAAGCCCGATTCGGGCGATCGGCTCACGGTCCAGCTCAAGCGCACGCAGCACCAGCCAGAGCCGGGCTGAATCGGGATCAATCACCACCTCGCGCGCCTGGTTGAAGTCCAGCCCCATCGCATGCGCGATCAGGGCGATGAACAGCGCAATGCGCCGGTCGCCGATCGCTTCGACCAGCAGAGCGGGCAGTTCGTGCGGCGATGCCTCGATCGCTGCTGCAAGCCGCATCGCCGCGGCTTCGAGCCGGTCGCCCTCATCATGCGCGGCAAGACTACGCGCTGCCGCTTCGGCAAGTGCGCGGTCCAATGCGGCCATCGCATCATCGGTATCGGTCGCGAAGCGTTCGCGCAGGGCCGCCGCGACCCACCAGACCAGCCGGTGGTGCAAGTCGGCCGGCAAGTCGGTATGCGACCCCATGCCGCCGTCGATCGCGCCGCGCCGCCGGCTTTCTGCGGTCAGCAGCGCCATCGCGCCAGCCGCCACGACCGAATCGGGCTGATTGACCAGGCGGGCGAGCAGGCTGGGCTTTTCGGGTTCGTCGGGTGCGCTCGACGGCAGTGCATCGCCCAGCGCATCCTGCTGCACCCGCGCGATCAGCTCGCGCATCAGATCCATGTCGCGCAACAAGCCAGCGACCACCAGCCGGTCAAGCACCGACACACTCGCCGCGGTCAGCGTCTCGGCCAGCACCGTCTCGTTACGCGCAGCCAGCAGGCGCGCCGCATGCTGGCGCAGCGCGGCGTCGATCGACACCACCATCGCGGCCAGCGCGGTCGCCATCGCCGACCGCGAGCGATCGTCGAGCCTGGCATCGTCGGGCAGAAAGAAGTCGTCGATCGCCACCGCGAGCCGATGATCGGCACGCGCGTCTGCGCCGGCTGCACGCACGAGCAGCGGGCCGGCGCCCCTCTGGGTACCATCATCCATGTCGCGAACATTGATCGACATGTGTCTCGGCTTAGGGAAATGTCGTTAAAACGAAACTAAGGCTTTTCTCGAAATGCCTCAATGGCGGCAAAAAGCGTCACACCGGCATAGAGCGCCGCCAGCGCCAATCCGATCAATGGATAGCCGGCGCCGACCGGAATCAGCATCGCAACCAGATAGGCGACCGGGCTTCCCCACCAGGCGCGGCGCGTCTGGCCGCGTGTAGCGCGTTCGACCAAGGCCGCAGCAGCGATCAGCGCGATCGACAGGGTCCATCCGGTCGCGGTGCTGGTTTGCATGCTGGTGACATGCCCCAGTTCAAGCGCGGCGAGCGCCGCAAATCCGGGAATCGCGGCCCGTTGCGCCCGCGACAGCGTCTCCTCATCGCGCAGCCAGGCGAGCGCTTGCCCGATGGTGAAGGCCAACGCGGCAAGGATGGTCAACGCGATCCCGGTGCCGGGCCAGCGGAACCAGATCGCCGCGAGTGCTCCGAGGCCGATCACGCCCCCTGTCATCCCAAGAGCCCAGGTCGGCACGCCGCGCGCCATCAGATAAGGCAGCACCAGCCGCGCAAGCGGCGCGAGCAGGAAACGATCGGCCCAGGCAACCGGCTTCGACACCAGGGCCGCAAGGATGACATTGCCGCGATCGGCGAGGGTGCGCGAATCGCGCTCGATGCCGTGCGCGCCGCCGGCCGCGCCGGGCGGCATGGCGATCTGGACCGCCTGCGCCTGTGCGGCGACGCGCAGCAGAGTCGACTGGAAGTCATAATCCCGCGGCATCGCCGCCACTTCAGCGATCCGCTTGGGATCGAGTCGCGCCAGCCCGGCCCAGGCGGCATCAACACCGACTCGCTCGAAACCCGGCACCGCGTCGCGGTCGGACATGGTCAGGATCGCATCCTCGCCATCGCCGGCGAGCAACGCGACGACATCGCCGGTCGTCACCAGTCCATCGGCGACAACCAGCACGCGGGCGAGCGGATGGATCTTCTGCTTGGCCTCGACCGCATTGCGCACGACATCGACGGCAACGCCGCGCCGGCCGATCCGGCTGATCGCGCCAAGCAATTCGGGCGTGAGCCGTGCGACCACGACGATCAGCTGCGATGCCCCGGCAGCGACCACCAGCCGGGCCTGGAACTCAATCAACGTCAGTCCGCCGAACGGCAGGGTCGCCGCCAGCGTGCCGCGCCGATCGTCGGCATCCTCAGTCGCGAAAATCAATCCAGCCAGCATCATCCGGCTGTTAGGGCGTCACGGCGCGATTGGCAAAGACCCGCGCCGGCCCCAATCGGCCAGAGCCAAGGTTAGGAGATGGATGCACCCATCAGCGCGCCGAAAAGAAGCGGCAGCTGTGTGACTTTCCCGGCGATCCTCAGAGACGTTCGACCGCGCGGCGCAGTTTGCGCAGCAAGACGACATCCTGGGGTGGCACGGTCGCGGCCTCAGTGGCGATCGCCATCAGCCGGATCGCGCCAAAGCTTGCCGCCAGGCCCTTCAGCCGCCAGGCGGCCGCTTGCCATCCCTCCGTATCGCGCGCACGCTCAAGGCCTGCCAGCCCGCGCTGCACGCTGTCGAGAAACGCCTCACGCAGCTCAGCGATCAGCGCGGGTTCGTCACCCACCGCGGCCGCCAGCGTCGCATCGATTGCACCAGGATCATACGCCATGCCACTGTCGTACAAGGCAACTCTTAAGGCGAGGTTTCGCTATTCGCTTTCCGACGCGGCAAATCATGGTAAACATGTGACATGAATGGGGGTTCGCGCATTGTCGATATCCGCCCGGGTCACGGCAAGGCCGCCCCGGAGGATGACCTTATCTTGTCGGATCCCTTGCCCATCGAAACGCCTGAACTGACGCCCGAGTTCGACGACGACGACGCTTATGACGCGCCGCCGGCCCGATTCGGCTGGATCGCGCCCGTCCTCGGCGTGCTGGTCTCGATCGGCTGGGTCGGGGCGATGCTGTGGCTGTCCTGGCCGAGCCTGACCGTGGCCGAGCCGATGGCGCTGACCGGCTTCATCGCGGCACTGTGCGTCCCGCCGGCGCTGATCGGCATCCTGTTGATTCTCGCGCTGCGCACCAGCCGGGCCGAGGCACACCGTTTCGGCATCACCGCCCAGGCGATGCGCGCAGAAGCCGCCAGCCTGGAGCGGACCGTTGCCGTGCTGTCGCGCACAATCGATGCCAACCGCACCAAGCTCGCCGAACAGACCACGGCGTTGATGGCGATGGGCGATGGCGCCGCCACCAAGCTGGCGACGATCGGCACCGGCCTCGCGACTCAGGTCGCCGAGACCGATACCCATGCCAGAACCCTGGCCGAAGCTGCGGCGATCGCCCATGCCAAGCTCGATGTACTGATGGCGATGCTGCCTCGCGCGCACAGCGAAACCGCCGAGATGGCGCGGACGCTCGAGCGCACCGGGCTGAGCGCGACCGAACAGGCCGGCGCACTCGATGCGCAGCTGACCGCGCTCGCCGAACGCGGCCGCGAGGCCGATGCGGTCGCCGGCGGGGCGGCGCAGCGGCTCGCCGCGCACATCACGCGGATGGAAGCGACCGGCGAGACCGCCGGCACGCGGCTCGAACAGATCACCGAAACGATGTCCGAAGCGGTCGACGGCCTGCTCGGCCGTACCGCCGATGCGGTCGATGAAGCGCGCAAGGGCATCACCGCGCAGGGCGAGGCGATGCTGGCGATGCTGGGCACCAACCAGGCGGCGCTGGACCGCGCCGGCAAGGACGGCGCCGAAGCGCTGGCTGCGCGGATGAGCACGATCGAAGCGCTGATCGATCGGATCGCCACGCGACTCGACCAGCAGCGTGGGGCAAGCGACGCGATCATTGTAGAACTCGACGACGGCATCACTCATGTGTCGGGCCGTCTCGACGCGCTTCACGCACAGGGTGTCGATCGCACCCAGACACTCGCCGCATCGATCAGTGCGCTGGGCGGGTCGGCCGATGCGATGACCGAGGCGCTCAAGACCGGCGACCTGATGGCGACCAGCGCGATCACCACGACGGAGCGGCTGCTGCTCGCCCTCGACGCCGCGGCGCGCGAGATCGACGAGACGCTGCCCGACGCGCTCACCCGGCTCGACACGCGCATCCTCGACAGCCGCAAGGTCATCGGCGAGGCCAAGCCCGAACTGCTTGCGCTCGTCACCGCGGCGGAGAGCACGCATGACGCGATCGAAGCGATCGCCCAAGTCATCTCGCATCAGCGCGATACGGTCGACAAGCTGTCGGGCACGTTGCTCGAGACGCTGACCAGCGGCCAGGCCAAGGCCGATGCGCTCGGCCAGATGGTCGATGACACGATCGGCCGCACGCATCGCTTCGCCGAGGAAGCCGCACCACGGCTGGTCGAGGCATTGCTCCGCGTCCGCGATACCGCCAGCGCCGCCGCCGACCGGGCGCGCGAAACGCTGGCCACGGTCATTCCGGAGGCGACTCAGGCGCTCGAAACGGCCAGCGTCGCGGCGATGGAGCGTGCCGCAGGCAATGCCGTATTGCGGCAGATCGCGTCGATCGGCGAGGCCGCCGAAATGGCGGCGGAGGCAGCGCAGCGCGCATCCGAGCGGCTGACGCGTCAGATGCTCGCCATCGCCGATTCGACCGCGATGGTCGAAAGCCGGATCGACGATGCGCGCGAGGAACGCGAAGCCGCTGATCGCGATACATTCGCCCGGCGTGTGTCGCTGCTGATCGAATCGCTCAACTCGGTTTCGATCGACATCACCAAATCGGTCTCGGCCGAAGTGTCCGACAGTGCCTGGGCAGCCTATCTGAAGGGCGATCGCGGCGTCTTCACCCGCCGCGCGGTGCGCCTGCTCGATGCGGGCGAGGCGCGCGAGATCCTGCGGCATTATGACGATGATCCCGCCTTCCGCGAACAGGTCAACCGCTACATCCACGACTTCGAGGCAATGCTGCGTGCGATCCTCGCGCAGCGGGATGGCTCACCGCTGGGCGTGACGTTGCTGTCGTCCGACATGGGCAAGCTGTACGTCGCATTGGCTCAGGCGATCGAGCGACTGCGCGCCTGATCCTACGGGGACGCCGCTCCCTGTTCGCGCGAGAATCTCCCTGTTTCTCCCTGTTCTTTGCCAAAGTATTTTTTCTCCCTGTTAAGTTGGAAAATGCGTCTAATTTAATGCCCCCGTTTCAGTGACTTGACACCCATTCTCCCTGTTATCGGTTAACAGGGAGCGGCGCGCGAATAACAGGGAGAATCCGCTCCCTGTTCCCGGCGAAACAGGGAGTTTCGCTGTTCCTGGTTCCAGTCATAAGAAAGAGCATAGCGGGCCCCGGTTGAGATTCGTCGGCCCGACGCTGCCACGACCATCAGCGATGTTGAATCGGCATCACCCGAACTGGACGAAGGAAATGACGTTCCGGTCAGGGTCACGGACATGGAAGTCGGTCCCGCCCCAGGCCTGCTTCATCAGGCGCTGCGCAAATTCCATCTCGCGCGCAAGAAACTCCTCGAACAGCGTGCGGACATTGGTCACTTCGAACGAGGCGAGGATCAGCGACTCTTCCGCCGCCGCCAGTTCGGCAAAGTTGGTCCAGTGCACGAACCGCAAGTGCAGGCACACGCCGTCGCGTGACACCGCGCCGTAAAAAGCCGGTTGCCCGTGCAGGAAACCCACCGCGAAGCCGAGTTTCTCACGGTAGAAAGCGGCAGCGGCCGTGACATCGCGGGCGAACAGGATGGGCACCACGCGCTTCAGCCGCGGCGTATCGGGGTTCTGGCGTGGCATCTTGAGCGCGTCAGCCGTCGCGCTCTTTGATGCGGCCCAATCCGGAAAGCCCGCGATCGTAACAACCTCCTGCAGCGCCAGCACTGATGCGTTCCGTCAGACCGGTCGAGTTATGTGCAGCTGTCTTTCGCTGTCAGGCCGCCCGGCGATCGCGGGATGCCGACACACGCAACCATGGGATGATGGCGCTGCAACCTACTGTATCATCATTGGATTGATGCCTGTAAACGCGCGCTCATCAATGATATCGTCCGACCGACAATCAGGCACAGGAGACCGAATGTCGTTTCTTCGTTTGGCGCGCCGCCCCTATCGCACACCGACACGCCGCTGAGGTCCGCATCCATGTCACGGTCAAACCGCTACCCTTCCGGGCCCGTCCCATTCTCGAACTTATCCACCGTAGGTCGGCATTACCGTACCGGCTCCTTCGATCCCCCGACTCCGGCCGATCAGGGTGCCGGCCCCTGGAAATCGAAACCTGTCGAGGCCGAAACGCTCGCGAAATACGTCGCCCTCCGTCAGGCGGTCGGCGTTCCGACCATGGTCTATCCCGGTATCAATGCGACCCTCCATCTACAGCATTATCTCAATAATTCGGGAACGACCTATACGATCGATCTGGAGGATATGATTCGCTGTGTGCCCAGTGCGAAGCGCGCGATGGTGGCTGAATTTCGCCAGGCGCAGAATTTCCTCCAGGGCATGCCGCCCGGCCGGTACCTGTTCACCTCGAGCAACGCCGAAGGCGGGTATAACGAAAAAGAAGAGAACGCAGAGTGGTTCTACGCGATCGGCGGCTATTATTATTGGGGTAAGGGCGAAGCGACCATCACCTCCACCCAACGCGGCAAACGTTATGAAGTCGATTTCACGTACTGCTTCCGCGACCGGTATAATTGGGATGGCGGCAAGTCGGTGGACATCGGTCCCCTTCACATCACCGATGAATTCATGGCCCAATTTCACCGTCAGGGGCTTGCCCGCGAGTTCGACTGCATCGGATCCGTACAGCGCGCCATCACTTGGGAAGGTGATGCGGCACCCCCACCCGAGCGATCCATTCTCACACGACAAGGGCGATAATGATGCGGGCCCTGTCAATGCTGACGATCGCGACGGCCTTCACCTTCACCGCATGCAGCGCTTCGCCCGCGCAGGAGAAACCACGGATGACCAACGAGAAGGCGCAGAGCAACGCCACCGCGATCCTGCAACGCATTGGCCTTGAGCTGCCGCCCACCGCCCGGATCGAATTCGCCGAGCAGCAGGCCGGACAGGATGATTCAGCCCGGCTGGTGGCCGTGATGCCGGTTGGCGACTGGAAGGCGTTGCTGGCTCGATTGCCAATAGCGAAAACCGATCAATCGCCGTTCGAGGCAGAGGCGAACTTCCATCTTGGAACCGATCGCGGCCAATGGACTCCCGACAAGACCAAGGGGCTGGAAACGGTGCAACTGCCCTGGCACGGCGGGGTGGAATCGCTGAATCTAGGCATTGCGCCGGCGAGCAGAGGCGAGGTTCGCCTGTATATCTACTGGTACCAATTTTAAGGGCTACCCCCCGAATGCTGATGTCCAGCCGATCTAGCAGATCAACGGTGTGCGGCGTGACCCAGCCGCTCCATTGAAGCTGGAGTGATTTGCGCTGGCGTGTAGCCTCAATGCCGCAAATCCGCGACGACCTGCGCCACTGCGTCCGCCACAAGCTGCGGATTTTCTTGAGCGATGGGGTGCCCATTATCTCTGGCAATGAGATGTTCGCCGCGCGTTGACAGTTTGGTCCAAGCCTCCTGCGCCTGAGGCCATGACTTTTCGAATTCCCTGCTGAGATATTCGCCGCTCCGGCCGTGGGAAATCACGATCAGCGGTTTGTTGCCCAAAAGGCCTGGCAACGTTTTTGGAAGTTCGGAAGACGGTGTTTGCTGATAGGCGTCTATCCAGTCGTTCGCGAAACTTGCCATTGGTCGAGACCAAATTGCGGCAAACTGACCATGTACTTTGGGGGACATATTGGCGACCCAAGCCGGTGCCTGGCTTTCGAAAAGCGCTCGAACCAAGCCGACACGCCAAGCGATTTGCCACATATGATCGCGCATTTTGCCGGGTGTGCACATTGGACCGCTGAGGCGATGCCAAGAATCCGGCTCCGAGGCGTCAACGGCCACAATCCCTGCAACTTGGTCGGGTGTCCGAGTAGCCATGGTCAAAGCGACCATGCCGCCAAACGATTCCGGCACCAGGACATAAGGCCCCTTTTCGCCCGAACGCGACAACAGGCTTTCGAGATCAGCGGCAACCTGCGGCAATCCCATAGCTTGCTTAGGCGGATCGCTCCAACCAAGCCCGGCTCTGTCGTAGCTGCATACCGGGCTGGTCGTCGCCAGTTGAGCCTGAAGGTCGTAAGAGTTTACCGATGGAGAACCTCCCCCCGCAAGCATCAGTATCGTCGGTGAGCCGTGTCCGAGACACCAGATGTGAAGCCGGTGATCGCCAACATTGATGAGACGTCCCGGCATTGGAAAAGCTCGTGCGTCCCGCCATTCACTCCACTGCTGATAACCAACGCCAATGGTCGCCAGCAGCAGGAAGCTGAGGCCGATGGGCTTAAGCCATCTTGTGGAGCCAGTCATTCTTGGAAGCTACAAGGATGTCTCAGGACTTCAACACCCGCTTTGAGGCATGTTGCGCAACGCCACAAAGACCGGCTTCAAGTCGATTCTGGCTTGAGCTGACGTTCGCTTCCACGCCGGTTGTTCGCTCTCACGCCGATCGGATGCACAACACACTTCCCGGAACCGACGAGAAGGCGTTAGCCGAACCCTGAAGCTACGCCCCCTCGTTACCCAGCCGGTCGAACAGGTCGACGGTCTGCGGCGTGATCCAGCCGAAATGATAGTTGAGCATGAACAGCCCGAACAGGATCGTGGCGACGATGGTCACACGGATCGCCACCTTGCCGGCCTGGAAGGTATGCGGCGCACTCTCGGCCTGGCCCGGCACGCGCGCCACCCCGGCCTCGTCCGACGTGCGCACCCCGAAGGGCAGCACGAAGAACACCGAAAAGGCCCAGAACAGGAAATAGATGGCGAGCGCCGAGGTCCACCGCATCGCCGGATCAGGCCTCGATCAGCAGCACGTCGACGATCGGCTTCTTGCCGGTCCAGCGCGTCGCGACGCGGCGGACCGAAAGCCTGACGCTGTCGCGCAGCTTGGCGCGGTCGCGGCCGCCCGAACGGACCGCCTCGACCACTGCGTCGATTGCCTCGGCGACGAAGGGGTCGCGGTCTTCCTCGACCGGAATGCCCTGAAGCTGGACCTGCGGCTGGCCGAGCAGTGCGCCATTCTTGCCGACCGCAACCGCGACCGAGATCTGGCCGAACAGCGACAATTTGCGCCGCTCGTTGATCGTCGCGCCGTCGCCGGGCAGAATCACGTCGCCATCGAGCACGAGACGGCCGACCACGGCATGGCCGACCTTCTGCGGATCGCCCGGCGCGAGCCGCACGATGTCGCCATTGGTCTGCACCAGCGCCTGCGGCACGCCTTCGGACAAGCCAAAGCGCGCCTGCTCCATCAGATGGCGCATTTCGCCATGCACCGGCATCAGCACCTCAGGCTTCATCCAGCGGTACATCTGCGCCAGTTCGGGGCGGCCCGGGTGGCCGGAGACATGGACGTGCGCCTGGCGGTCAGTGACCATCACCACGCCCTTGGCCGCAAGCTGGTTCTGGATCCGGCCGATCGCAACCTCGTTGCCCGGTATCTGCTTCGACGAAAAGACGACGGTGTCGCCGGCATCGAGGCTGATCGGATGCTGGCCATTGGCGACGCGACCAAGCGCGGCGCGCTCCTCGCCCTGCCCGCCGGTCGCGACGATCAGCACCTTGTTGCGCGGCAGACGCATCGCGGCTTCGGCGTCGATCGTTTCGGGGAAGTTCTTGAGATAGCCGGTCGCGCGGGCGACCTTCAGGATGCGGTCGAGCGAGCGGCCCTGGACGCACAGCGCCCGGCCGGTTTCGCGTGCGACCTCGCCCAGCGTGTGGAGCCGGGCGGCGTTGGAAGCAAAGGAGGTGACGAGCACCCTGCCCTTTGCCTTGCCGATCGTGTCCATCAGGCCGAGCAGCACATCGCTTTCCGAGCCGGAGGCTTCGGGATTGAAGACATTGGTCGAATCGCACACCAGCGCGAGAATGCCGGCATCGCCGATGGCGGCGAGCTGTTCGGTGGTCGCCGGATTGCCCAGCACCGGTGCTGCGTCGAGTTTCCAGTCGCCGGTGTGGAATATGCGGCCATAGGGCGTGTCGATCAGCAACGCGCTGGCCTCGGGGATCGAGTGCGACATGGGGACGAACTGGACACCGAACGGGCCGAGATCAAAGGGTTCGCCGGGCCGCTTCACATGCAGCTTCACGCGGTCGGCATTGCCTTCCTCTTCAAGCTTGCCACGGATCAGGCCGGCAGTGAACGCCGTCGCATAGAGCGGCACGCCGAGATCCTCGGCGAGATAGGGCAGCGCACCGATATGGTCTTCATGGCCATGGGTCAGCACGATGCCGATCAGATCGTCGAGGCGTTCTTCGATGAATTGCAGGTCAGGCAGGATCACGTCGATGCCGGGATAGGCCGGGTCGGCAAAGGTGATGCCACAATCGACCATCAGCCATTTGCCCTGACAGCCATAGAGATTGACGTTCATGCCAATCTCACCGGAGCCGCCAAGCGCGACGAACAGGAGTTCTTTCTTTGGGTTAGTCACTAAAATTATTGTCTTTCTGGTTCGGCCAGTGCCGCGATAGCGGACGGCCATAGGAGTGCGCGTTCAGCGCGATAATCTGGTTGAGGATGGAGCGGGGCGCCATTCCCGGGCGCGCTCTCGCAAATCTCTAAGCCTTTATATGGGCGCGATCCCACAGCATCGCCAGTCCCTGAATGGTCAGATCGCCCTCGATATAGTCGAAAACATTGGTGTGTTGCTCAAATAACGTCGCCAGGCCGCCGGTGGCGATGACCTTGACCGGGCGGCCGACCTCTTCCTTCATCCGCGCGACCAGGCCTTCGACCATCGCGATATAGCCCCAATAGATGCCGATATGCATCTGGCTGACGGTATCGCGGCCGATCACCGAGAGGTTGCCGGCCGGCTTCTCGATCGCAATGCGCGGCAGCTTGGCAGCGGCGGTGACCAGTGCGTCGAGCGACAGGTTGATGCCCGGGGCGATGATCCCGCCCTTGTACGCACCGGAATAATCGGAAAAATCGAAGGTCGTCGCCGTACCGAAATCGATCGTGATCAGGTCGCCGGGATAGAGCGCGTGCGCCGCGATCATGTTGACCGCGCGATCGGCACCGACCGCATGCGGCTCCTCGACATCAAGGTGCATGCCCCATTCGACTGGCGGCTGACCGGCGATCAGCGGTTCGCCGCCGAAATATTTGCGCGCGAGCATCTGCAGATTGTGCAGCGCGCGCGGCACCACGGTGGCGATGATCACCGCGGTCACGTCCTTGCGGTCATAGCCTTCGAGCGTGAGCAGCTGGCTGAGCCACACGGCATATTCGTCCGCAGTGCGGCGCGGGTCGGTGGCGATGCGCCAGCGCGCCTTGATTGCTTTGACCCCAGCGCCGCTGCCGCCGCCGGTATCGACCAGCGCGAATACGACATTGGTATTGCCGGCATCGATCGCGAGCAGCATGCGGTGGCCTTTCAGATCAGGAACACATCGGCGGCGTGAATGACACGGGTCGTGCCATCCGCCAAGCGCAGGATGAGCGCGCCGTCATGGTCGAGCCCGGCGAACAGGCCGTCGGTCGCGCTGCCATCGGGCAGCCGGGCGGTCAGCGCGGTGCCGGGAGCATGCGCACGCTCCAGCCAGCGCGCGCGAACCGGCGCAAGGCCTTCACCGCGCCAGCGCGCAAGCCAGCGCGCGAACGCTTCGGCCAGGGTGTCGAGGAAATCGGCCGGGTCGGGGGTGATGCCGTGCGCGGCGAGGCTGGTGGCGAGGCGATCGAGGTCAGTCGGATGGTGCGCGAGGTTGACGCCGATGCCGATCACCACCGCATCCCCTGCTCCTTCAAGCAGGATGCCGGAGAGCTTCGCCCCGTCGAGCAGCAAGTCGTTGGGCCATTTAAGCTGGAGTGGCACCTCCCGGCCATTATCGCCCGGACGAGCGAGATAGGCGCGAACCACCTCTTCAAGCGCCACCGCCGTGAGCAATGCCAGCGTCGCCGCCTGCGGGTCGCTGGCGCGTAGCCGCACCAGGGTCGAGGTGTAGAGATTGCCGACCGGCGAGGCCCATGCCCTGCCCTGCCGCCCGCGACCGCCATATTGGCGCTCCGCCCGTAACCAGACGCCTTCCTCCGTGCCGCTCCCTGCGAGCGCCAGCATATCGGCGTTGGTCGATCCCGTCTCGGCGACGGTGCGGATGGTCATGGTGCGTCACCCGGTTTAATCTTCCGACCATAAAGCGCCTCGTTGAGGCGGCCGTCGGATGATGCGATGCCGAGAATATCCATCAGTCGCTCAACGGCGGCATAGGCGCGCTCGCGATCTTCGGTGTCAGTCCGGTCGAAAAGGTGCAGCTTTCCGATTGCCCGATCGAGGAAACTGTCCTTGGTAAACGATCCCCGCCTGACGATCTCGCGCGCCACGTCGTTCAATGGATCATCCGGCAGAGCCAGAACATCCTCCGAGCCGTAGCCGACATAGTCGCCTTCGGGCGCGAACTTCGATTGAGCGATAAAAGCCACCAATTGCGCACGCTGAACGTCAGTTAGAACCACGGGTGCCTGACTTGCGTGTCCACAAGCTGCGAGCAGCAAAACTCCGGCAAGTGCTCCGATAAAATTCAGCAAGAACCTCAGAACAGCGACCGTGCGGCGGTCAGGGCCAGCGCTCCGAGCGGCGCGAGCAGGATCCAGCCGGCCGGCGAGACGAACACCGCCGCCACCGCAATCAAGCCACCCTCGACGATGCTGTCATTGCGCTCGAACGCCGGCGCGGGGTCGTCGAAATACATCACCTTGACGATGCGAAGGTAATAATAAGCGCCGATCACCGATGCGACGAAACCGACCACGGCCAGCGGGAACAGCCCCGCTGCGATCGCCGCATTGAACACCGCCAGCTTAGCAAAGAAACCGAGCAGCGGCGGGATGCCCGCTAGCGAGAACATGAAGGTGGCCAGCGCCAGCGCCAACGCCGGGCGAGTCTGCGACAGGCCCGACAGGCTGGCGATCGTCTCGACCGGCTGTCCATCGGCGTCGCGCATCTGCAGCACAATCAGGAAGCTGCCCAGGGTCATCGCGACATAGACGGTCAGGTAGAACAGCACCGACGCGACACCCGCCTCCGTGCCGGCGGCAAGACCGACCAGCACAAAGCCGACATTGTTGATCGACGAATAGGCAAGCAGCCGCTTGATATTGCTCTGCCCGATCGCCGCGACCGCGCCGAGGATAATCGAGGCAAGTGCGGCGAAGATCACGATCTGGCGCCACTGGTCGGTCGCCGGGCCCATCGCCTCGACCGCGACACGCACTGCCATGGCCATCGCCGCGACCTTGGGGGCGCTGGCGAAGAAGGCAGTAACGGGGGTCGGTGCGCCTTCATAGACGTCGGGCGTCCACATATGGAACGGCACGGCGCTGATCTTGAAGGCGAGGCCGGCGAACACGAACACCAGCCCGAAGGTCAGGCCGAGCGAATGACCGGCGCCGGCGCCATAGGCGGCGGCGATCTGGTCGAACATGGTGCTGCCGGAGAAGCCATAGACCAGCGAGATACCGTACAGCAGGATGCCGCTGGCCAGCGCGCCGAGCACGAAATATTTGAGGCCCGCTTCGGCCGAGCGCGTGTCGCGGCGCATGAAGCTCGCCAGCACATAGGCGGCAAGGCTCTGCAGTTCGAGACCGACATAGAGCGTGAGCAGATCGCCCGCCGAGACCATCATGCCCATGCCCGCCACCGAAAGGAGGATCAGCACGGGATATTCGGGACGCAGGTCGTCACCAGTGGTGCGCGCGAAGAAACGCGGCGCCATGATGATCGCGACTGCCGCAGCGATATAGATCAAAACCTTGGAAAAAGCGGCAAAGGCATCGGCGCGGTACAGGCCGTAAAACGCCTCGCCCCCGCTCGACGCCGGACCCATCAGCGCAATGCCTGCGCCCGCCAGGATAGCGACCGCGGTCCAGGACACAGCGCGGGTCGAAGCCTGGCCGCCCCAGGCGGCCACCAGCATCAGCGCGATCGCGCCGACCCCGAGCACCAGCTCGGGCAAAGTCATCAGGAGTGAAGCGCTGTAATCCATCAGTGAGCGCCCTCATGCGCGGCAGGTGCGGCGCCGTGCGCCGCGGCGGGCGCGGGCTTGCCGAGTTTCAGTTGCGAATCGCCGGGCGGCGTGGCGCGGGCCACGCGAGCGACCAGGGTCTGCACATCGCCGCGCATTGGCGCGATGAAGCTTTCCGGATAGACGCCCATCCACAGCACCACCGCTGCGATCGGTGCGAGCAAGGCTACTTCGCGCAGGCTCATATCGGGCATGGCGCGGACATCGTCCTTGGTCAGGTCGCCGAACACCACGCGGCGATAGAGATAGAGCATATACGCCGCGCCGAGGATGATACCCGTCGTGCACAGCAAGGTGATCGTGGTCGACACCTTGTACGTGCCAGCCAGGCTCAGAAACTCGCCGACGAATCCGCTGGTGCCGGGCAGACCGACCGACGCCATGGTGAAGAGCATGAAGAACAAAGCATATTTCGGCATGTTGATCGCAAGGCCGCCGTACCGGTCGATCTCACGCGTGTGCAGCCGGTCGTAGATCACGCCGACACACAGGAACAAGGCGCCGGAGACAAGACCGTGCGAGAGCATGACGATCATCGCGCCCTCGATGCCCTGCTGGTTGAAGGCGAACAGGCCGATCGTCACGATCGCCATATGCGCGACCGAGGAGTAGGCGATCAGTTTCTTCATGTCGGACTGCACCAGCGCGACCAGCGAGGTGTAGATCACCGCCACCGCCGACAGGCCGAAGACGAGCCAGACGAGCTGCGCCGAGGCTTCCGGGAACATCGGCAGCGAGAAGCGCAGGAAGCCGTAGCCGCCGAGTTTCAGCAGCACGCCGGCCAGAATGACCGACCCCGCCGTCGGCGCCTGGACGTGCGCGTCGGGCAGCCAGGTGTGGACCGGCCACATCGGCATCTTGACCGCGAAAGAGGCGAAGAAGGCCAACCACAGCCAGGTCTGCGCCTGAACCGGGAAATCATAGTTGAGCAACACCGGAATGCTGGTCGTGCCGGCTTCCTGCACCATCCACAGCATCGCGATCAGCATCAGCAGCGAGCCGAGCAGCGTGTAGAGGAAGAATTTGTAGCTGGCGTAGATCCGGTTCGCGCCGCCCCAGATGCCGATGATCAGATACATCGGGATCAGGCCGGCTTCGAAGAAGATGTAGAACAGGAACAGATCCTGCGCCGCGAAGGTGCCGATCATCAGCACTTCGGTGATCAGGAATGCGGCCATATATTCCGGCACGCGCTTGGTAATCGCGCTCCAGCTTGCGCCGATGCAGATCGGCATCAGGAACACGCTGAGCATGATCAGCATCAGCGCGAAGCCGTCAATGCCGAGCGACCAGCCGAACACCCCGAAGAGATGCTCATGATGTTCGACGAACTGCCATTGCGGCCCGCCGATATCGAATTGCGCCCATAGCCCGATGCCGAGCAGCAGGTCGACCAGGGTCGCGCCGAGCGCAAGCCAGCGCGCCGTGTTCGCGGTGACGAACAGGCAGGCGATCGCGGCGATCGCCGGAATCGCGAGCATGACGGTCAGGATCGGGAAACCGCTCATTTCGCTGCTGCCCAAATCTTGATCGCCCAGGTAATCGCGGCAGTCAGGCCGATCAGCATGACGAAGGCATAGCTATAGACATATCCGGATTGGAACCGCCCCGCGACGCGCGTGCCCTGCTGGACCAGCCAGGCCGAGCCATTGGGCCCGAACCGGTCGATCGTCTTCTCGTCACCGCGGTGCCAGAACAGGCGGCCGATGGCGAAGGCTGGACGCACGAACAGCAGGTCGTACAGTTCGTCGAAATACCATTTGTTGAGCAGGAAGTCGTAGACCACGCGGAACTGCTCGGCGACCTGCGCCGGGAAGCGAGGTGCGCGGATATAGGCCATCCACGCGCCCAACAGGCCGAGCGCCATGGCGATCGTCGCGCTGAGCTTCACCAGCAACGGCACGTCATGCATTTCGTGCATCAGATGCTCGCTGAACGCGATGCTGCCCTTCCAGAAGATCTCGCCGGCCTGCGGCTCGATGAAGAAGCCGTGGAATGCGAAACCCGCCGCGACCGCGCCGAATGACAACAGCAACAGCGGCGTCAGCATCGACCAGGGGCTCTCATGCGGGTGATAGCCGCCGGTGCCGTCGCCAGCAACATGGCCGTGATCATCATGAGCGGGGTGATCATGCGCGGTGGCGTGATCATCATGCCCATGCGCATCATGCAAAGCATGCTGGATATGCTCGGACTGGGTCCAGCGCGGCTTGCCATAGAAGGTCAGGAACATCAGCCGCCAGGAATAGAAGCTGGTCAGCAGCGCGACGATCATGCCGACGATCGAGGCACCAGACTGGCCCGAAGCCCAGGCCGCCTCGATGATCGCGTCCTTCGAATGGAAACCGGCAAAGCCGATTGCCGTGTTGCCGAATACCGCCGGAATACCGACACCGGTGATCGCCAGCGTGCCCATCATCATCGCCCAGAAGGTGATCGGGATGCTTTTGCGCAGCCCGCCATAGTAACGCATGTCCTGCTCGTGATGCATGGCATGGATCACCGATCCGGCGCCGAGGAACAGCAGTGCCTTGAAGAAAGCGTGCGTGAAGAGGTGGAACATCGCCGCGCCGTACGCGCCAGTGCCGGCGGCGAAGAACATGTAGCCGAGCTGCGAGCAGGTCGAATAGGCGATCACGCGCTTGATGTCGGTCTGCACCAGGCCGACCGTTGCCGCGAAGAAGCAGGTTGCGGCGCCGACAGTGGTCACCACGCTCAACGCGACCGCACTGGTCTCGAACATCGGCGACAGGCGGCAGACCATGAACACGCCGGCGGTGACCATCGTCGCGGCATGGATCAGCGCCGACACCGGGGTCGGGCCCTCCATTGCGTCGGGTAGCCAGGTGTGCAGGCCGAGCTGTGCCGACTTGCCCATCGCACCGACGAACAGCAAAAGGCACAGGATCGTCATCGTATCGAAACGGTGGCCGAGGAACCCGATGGTCGAGCCGGCCATGCCGGGCGCGGCCTCGAGGATCGCCGGGATCGATACCGTGCCGAACACCAGGAACGTGCCGAAAATGCCGAGCATGAAGCCGAGATCGCCGACGCGGTTGACCACGAACGCCTTGATCGCGGCAGCATTGGCGCTGGGTTTCTTGAACCAGAAACCGATCAGCAGATAGGACGCAAGACCAACGCCTTCCCAGCCGAAGAACATCTGAACCAGATTGTCGGCGGTCACCAGCATCAGCATCGCAAAGGTGAACAGCGAGAGATAGGCGAAGAAGCGCGGCTGGCTGTCGTCGTCCGCCATATAGCCCCAGCTATACAGATGGACGAGCGCCGAGACCGAGGTGATGACGACGAGCATGACCGCGGTCAACGCATCGACGCGCAGCGCCCAGTCGACCTGCAGGTCGCCCGAGCGCAGCCAGTGAAGCACCGGCACGACGCTTG
Source organism: Sphingomonas sp. (assembly GCF_050725575.1). Lineage (GTDB taxonomy): Bacteria > Pseudomonadota > Alphaproteobacteria > Sphingomonadales > Sphingomonadaceae > Sphingomonas. Next base: position 20,919 of record NZ_JBOHHW010000019.1, read on the forward strand.
GCTCGGCGCTGCCGGCGATGAAGCTGAAGAAGATCGGCCAGGACAGGGCGCAGGAGACGAACAGCGCACCGGTGGTGATGACCTTGGTCGGCACATTGCCGAGCATGCGGTTGCCCAGGCCGGCGACGATCGCGGCAAGCAACGGCAGGAAAACGATGAAAAGGATCGACGTCACGCTGCGATTACCCCTTCATCCGGTTGACATCGTCGACCGAAATCGTGCCGCGTCCACGGAAGTAAATGACCAGGATCGCCAGGCCGATCGCTGCCTCGCCCGCCGCCACGGTCAGCACGAACATCGCGAACACTTGTCCGACCAGATCGTGGAGATAAGCCGAGAAGGCGACGAAATTGATGTTCACCGACAACAGGATCAGCTCGATCGCCATCAACATGACGATCAGGTTCTTGCGGTTGGCGATGATGCCCAGCACGCCGAGGGCGAACAGGATCGCCGCGACCACCAGATAATGCGTCAGCCCGATCACAGCTCCACCCCCTGCCCGACCCCGGGTTGCGTATTGCGTGTTGCATCCTGCGGGCGGCGCGCGTTCTGGCGTGACACATTCTGCGCGCGCACGCCGCCACGCTCGCGGTGCGTCAGGACGATCGCCCCGATCATCGCGACCAGCAGGACCAGGCCGGCACCCTCGAACACGAACAGATAGCGCGTGTAGAGCAGCCGGCCGACCGCCTCGATATTGTTGATGGTCGGGTCGATCGGCGCGGCCCGGCGGCCGAGCTCGATCGCGCCGGCGCTCCATGCCCCGAAGGCCACCATGATCTCGGCCGCCAGCGCAATCGCGAAGACAGCGCCGATCGCGGCATAGCGCGCGAAACCGGCGCGCATTTCCGCGAAATCGATGTTGAGCATCATCACGACGAACAAGAAGAGCACCGCGACCGCGCCGACATAGACGATGATCAGCAGCATCGCGATGAACTCGGCGCCGACCAGAACCATCAGCCCCGCCGCATTGAAAAAGGCGAAGATCAGCCAGAGCACGGCATGGACCGGGTTGCGCGCACTGATGGTCAGCGCACCGCTGACGATCACGAGGGTCGCGAACAGGTAAAAGGCGATTGCTTGGATCACGGAATCGGGAGGCCCCTCTAAGTCGGCTGGCGCTTAACGGTACGGTGCATCGGCGGCAAGGTTCGCGGCGATCGCGCGTTCCCAGCGATCGCCATTATCGAGCAGCTTTGCCTTGTCGTAGATCAGCTCCTCGCGCGTTTCGGTCGCATATTCGAAGTTCGGACCCTCGACCACCGCATCGACCGGGCACGCTTCCTGGCACAGGCCGCAGAAGATGCACTTGGTCATGTCGATGTCGTAGCGCGTGGTGCGGCGGCTGCCATCCTCGCGTGGTTCGGCCTCGATCGTGATCGCCTGGGCCGGGCACACCGCCTCGCACAACTTGCACGCGATGCAGCGTTCCTCGCCATTGGGATAACGGCGCAACGCATGCTCGCCGCGGAAGCGCGGGCTCAGCGGGTTCTTCTCGAACGGATAGTTGATCGTCGCCTTCGCCTTGAAGAAATACCGCAAGGTCAGCGCGTGCGCCTTGAGGAATTCCCACAGGGTGTAGGATTTGATGATCTGGGAAATGCTCATCTCGAAGCTTTCGAAATTTTGGCCACGCAAATGCCAGAGGCGACGAGGTTATATCCTGCAACCTCGAAGTGCGGCGACGGTCCATCTTTGTAGATTGCGACGGCACCGTTATCGACCGCAGTTCCACCCGGAAAAGAAACCCGAACGCCTGTTCGCGGAGAGAATGCGGTGGGTGGTGCCCCATTTGGACCGCTGGGACGTGAGACCACCTCCAACCCTTTATGCAAAGTCGCGACGGACGTCGGCATCACAAAGTCCGAAATGTCTGCGTTGTCGGATGTCATTCGGACCACCAATGGGAACTGAGATCTGTCAAATTCGAACCCAATGGCCTCGCGGCTAGAGGGCGACACCTGAAGTTGAAGCTTGGCCAGACGACTGCCATCGACCGATTTCACCTCACAGGTATAGGCCCGTGCAAATGCTTCGGCGCCGGCAGGCACTGACGACAGCATCGCCAAGCTTATAAATTGCGGAGTGACCACGAGCGAAATCATATCCCCACCCGCGCCAGCATCAGGAAGCCCGACACGAGGAACACCCAGAACAGCGACAGCGGCAGGAAGATCTTCCAGCCCAGGCGCATCAGCTGGTCATAGCGATAGCGCGGGACCGTCGCCTTCACCCAGCTGAACAGGAAGAAGAAGAACAGGATCTTGGCGAACAGCCAGATGATACCCGGTACCCAATAGAGCGGTGCCCAGTCGAACGGCGGGAGATAGCCGCCCCAGAACAACGTCGCGTTCAGCGTGCACATCAGGATGACGTTGGCATATTCGCCGAGCCAGTAGAGCGCGAAGCTCATCGACGAATATTCGGTCTGGTAGCCAGCGACGAGCTCGCTTTCCGCCTCGGTCAGGTCGAACGGCGCGCGCTGCGTCTCGGCCAGCGAGGAGATGAAGAACACGATCGCCATCGGCAACAGCAGCGGGTTCCAGATAAAGCCGTTGGCAAACCCGTACAGGCCCTTCTGCGCCTCGACGATCGCCGACAGGTTGAAGCTGCCGGTCCACAGCACGATCGAGATCAGCACGAAGCCGATCGCGACTTCATAGCTGACCATCTGTGCCGCGGCGCGGATTGCCGAGAAGAACGGGTATTTCGAGTTGGACGACCAGCCCGCCAAGATGATGCCGTAGACGCCAAGCGACGAGGCAGCGAGCACATAGAGCAACCCGACATTGATATCGGACAGCATTACGCCGACCTGGAACGGCACCACCGCCCATACGATGAGCGCGACTGTGAAGGTGATGATCGGCGCGAGCAGGAACAGGCCCTTGTTCGCGGCGGTCGGAACAATGGTTTCCTGCAGGAAGACCTTCAGGCCGTCGGCGAAGCTCTGCAACAGGCCGAACGGTCCGACCACATTCGGACCACGCCGCAACGCCATCGCCGCCCAGATCTTGCGATCGGCATAGATGATCATGGCAACCGCCAGCATCAGCGGCAGCGCAATGACCAGGATGCCGACGATCGTGGACGTGAACCACGCCCATTCGAACGGCATGCCGACCCAGTTTTGGAAGAAGGCGGTCATTTACGGCACCCATTATCCGTCATTCCCGCGCAAGCGGGAATCCCGCTGCCCTGGCAACGGTCGAGAAAAAGCGGAATCCCCGCATTTGCGGGGATAAAGATGGTGGCGGTGAGGATCACTCCGCTGCCTCCGCGAATTCCTGGCCATGGACCAACTCAGCCGAGCAGCGCTGCATCGTCGGTGACGCGCGGCAGATCGCGTTGGTCAGGTAGAAATCCTTGATCGGATAGCCGGTCAGGTCACCCTCGCCCTTGGCGTCGAGCGCCGGCGGGTTCCAGGCGAAGCTACGCAGGCCGAGCGTGGCGAGATCGGGCGTATCATTACCCATCGCCGTGCGCAGTTCCTCAATCGTGTCGAACGGCAAGGTCTTGCCCAGCACTGCCGACAGCGCGCGCAGAATCGTCCAGTCCTCGCGCGCGTCGCCCGGCGGGAACACCGCACGCTCGCCACGCTGCACACGGCCTTCGAGATTGACCCAGGTGCCGGATTTTTCGGCATAGCTCGCGCCCGGCAGGATGACGTCGGCATTCGCCGCACCCTTGTCTCCGTGATGGCCGATATAGACCTTGAAGCTCTTGGCGAACGCCGCAAAATCCAGCTCGTCCGCACCGAGGAAGAAGGCCAGCTTCGGCTTCGCCGCGACCAGATCGGCGATACCGCCCGGCTGTGCCCATCCGAGCATCAGCCCGCCCATGCGACTCGCTGCCATATGCACGACGTTGAAACCATTCCAGCCGTCACGAATGAGGTTGAGCTTCTTGACCAGCGCCAGCGCTGCGCCGTGCCCGCCCTTGAGTGCCGCGCCGCCGACAATCACCATCGGCCTGGCCGCGTCCTTGAACGCGTCGGCAACCGTCTTGGGCAGCTTGCCGAGCAAGGCGAGGTCGCTGCCGAGCCATTCGGTCTTGTAGGTCAGGTCGGTTTCCGGCCCGATCGCAAAGACCTTCGCGCCCTTCTTGATCGCTTTGCGGATCCGCGTGTTCACCAGCGGCGCTTCCCAGCGCAGATTGGTGCCGACGAGCAGGATCACATCGGCATCTTCAGCGCCTGTAATGGTGGTATTGAAATTGACCGCCGCCATCGACGTGGCGTCATAAGCCATACCGGTCTGCCGCCCTTCGAGCAGCGTCGAGCCCATCGCACCAAGCAGCGCCTTTGCGGCATAAAGCGTCTCGCTATCGACCAGGTCGCCATGGACAGCGGCGACGCTTGCCCCCGCCCTCACCGCCGCAATGGCGGCAAAAGCTTCGTCCCAGGTCGCGGGGATCAGCTTGCCATTGGTTCGCACATAGGGCCGGTCGAGCCGGCCGCGCACCAGGCCGTCAACGGCATGGCGGGTCTTGTCGCTCGCCCATTCCTCATTGACGTCCTCATTGATCACGGGAAGCGCGCGCAGCACCTGGCGGCCGCGGCTGTCGAGGCGGATGTTGGTGCCGACCGCGTCCATCACGTCGATGGTCAGCGTCTTCTTAAGCTCCCACGGCCGCGCTTCAAAGGCATAGGGCTTCGACGTCAGCGCACCGACCGGGCAGAGATCGACGACATTGCCCGACAGCTCGCTGGTCACCGCGCCTTCAAGGTACGACGTGATCTGCATGTCCTCGCCGCGGCCGACCGCGCCGATTTCCTCAACGCCGGCGACTTCCTCGGCGAACCGGATGCAGCGCGTGCACTGAATGCAGCGCGTCATCACCGTCTTGACGATCGGGCCCATATATTTCTCGGTCACGGCACGCTTGTTCTCGTCATAGCGAGACTGACCGCGGCCATAGGCGACCGACTGATCCTGCAGGTCGCACTCGCCGCCCTGATCGCAGATCGGGCAATCGAGCGGATGGTTGATGAGCAGGAATTCCATCACACCTTCGCGCGCATTTTTGACCATCGGAGAGTTGGTGAAAACTTCCTGATTGTCCGCCGCCGGCAAAGCACACGACGCCTGCGGCTTGGGTGGTCCGGGCTTCACCTCGACCAGGCACATACGACAATTGCCGGCAATGCTCAGCCGCTCGTGATAACAGAAGCGCGGGATTTCCTTGCCGGCGATCTCGCACGCCTGCAGCACAGTGGCGCCGGCTGGGACCTCGATCTCGATCCCGTCTACTTTAAGTTTAGGCATGTCAGTTTCTCACCGGCGATGTCGAGACCGGCCGATCGCCACCGGCTTCCGGTGCCGTCAGCAACTCGGGCGTTGCCATGCGGTGATACAGCGCCTCGGCAAGCGCAGCGCGCAGCGATTGCCGATTGGCGGTCAATTTGGCGTTCTTTACCAGACACGGGCCAAGTGACGGCGACAGGCTGGCAACCGCAGCCCGTTCTTCACCACTTTCCGCCACGGTATGGACGAGTTTCGTGATTCCCGATGGATTGGTTGCAGCAACGCACGTCGCCATCTCATCGACAGCTGGATCTCGCGCGGACACTTTAAACCAAGGGTTACGATAATTGGTTCTGAGCGGCTGGGCTTCCGGTACTGGTTGATCTTTCATGTCACCCATCAATGCCTCTGCCAGCACACCGCGCTGGATCGCCGCCGGCGATTGCAGTTGCAGTGACTCGGTGAACGCTATCGCATTCGGCATACTCAGGCAGTTCTCTTCGCTAAACAGCCCCCGGCTGATCTTCGCAGCGGCGTCCGGCGTCGTCATATCGAGAAACAACCGCACATCCTCGCCGCGGCGATATACAAGGCAGTTGGCAAACTCTTGCGCCGCCTTAGCAGAGGATCGCCCCTGCTCTTTCACGCGTTCCCCACTATTCACCTTCTGCGCCACAGCAGGATCGATCATCGCGATTGCCAGACAAGCGATGCTTATGCCTTTGACCATCATTCCGCTGCCTCCATCATCGGTGACAGCCCGCCGCCCTGCTTTTCAATGATCCGCCGCTCCATTTCGGGGCGGAAATGCCGGATCAGGCCCTGGATCGGCCAGGCCGCCGCATCACCAAGCGCACAGATAGTATGACCTTCGACCTGCTTGGTTACCTGATAGAGCGTATCGATTTCCGACACATCGGCATCACCGGTGCGCATCCGCTCCATCACGCGCCACATCCAGCCAGTGCCTTCACGGCATGGCGTACACTGGCCGCAGCTCTCATGCTTGTAGAAATAAGAAATGCGGCTGATCGCGCGGACGATGTCGGTCGACTTGTCCATGACGATCACCGCCGCAGTACCGAGGCCCGAGCCGAGTGCTTTCAGCCCGTCGAAATCCATCGGCGCATCCATGATCTCCGCTGCCGGCACCAGCGGCACGGAAGAGCCGCCGGGAATGACCGCAAGCAGATTGTCCCAGCCGCCGCGAATGCCGCCGCAATGCACTTCGATCAGTTCGCGGAACGAGATGCTCATTGCCTCTTCGACAACGCACGGCTTGTTCACATGGCCGCTGATCTGGAAGAGCTTGGTGCCCTCATTCTTCTCGCAGCCGAAGCTGGCGAACCATTCCGGCCCACGGCGCAAAATGGTCGGCACGACCGCGATCGATTCGACATTGTTGACCGTGGTCGGGCAGCCATACAGGCCGGCGCCGGCCGGGAATGGCGGCTTGAGGCGCGGTTGACCCTTCTTGCCCTCAAGGCTTTCAAGCATCGCGGTTTCTTCGCCGCAGATGTACGCGCCGGCGCCGCGATGGACGAACACGTCGAAATCATAGCCCGAGCCACAGGCATTCTTGCCAAGCAGGCCCTTGTCATATGCCTCGGCGACGGCGGCAAAAAGCGTCTCCGCCTCGCGGATATATTCGCCGCGGATGTAGATGTACGCGGCACGCGCGCGCATCGCATAGCCCGCAATCAGCGCGCCTTCGATCAGCTTGTGCGGATCGTGGCGAATGATTTCGCGGTCCTTGCACGAACCCGGTTCGGATTCATCGGCGTTGATGACCAGGAAGTTCGGCCGGTCAGGCTTGGGCTCCTTGGGCATGAAGCTCCACTTCATGCCGGTCGGAAAGCCTGCGCCACCACGACCGCGCAGGCCCGACGCCTTCACCTTGTCGATGATGGCGTCCTGGCCAATGGCCATCAGCGCCTTGGTGTTGTCCCAGTCGCCACGCTTTTGCGCGGCAGCAAGGTTCCATGGCTGGAAACCATAGACGTTGGTGAAGATGCGATCCTTGTCGGCGAGCATTATTTTTCGCCCTTCCGATTGCGGCGAGCGGATACGATGAACCACAACGCGACCACGATCATGGTCAGCGAAACGCTCAGTCCGGTTACCAGGGCGATGTTCAGACCAATATTCACTTCGGTCCTCCCAGCATCTTCTGCGCGCCGAAATAGATTACCAGGCCAATGCCGATGACGATCAGCAGGCCAAGCAGCTTGAAAGTCAGCTTGAGCGCCCAGCCGAGCACGACGATGCCGCCGATGACCGCGAGGATGGTGATGAGGGTGTTCTTGTTCATGCCCATTCCCCCCGATAATCGTGATTCTCGTCGACCATCGCCGTCAGCGTGGTCGGCCCGCCGGCAGGCTCGCTGCTCCTGCGCCCGGTGGTCGAGCCCGGCGGCGGGGTTTTGCCCGATGCCAGTGCCTCAAGGATCGCGGTGGTGCGGTCGTAATCGAGATCTTCGTAATTATCGTCGTTGATCTGCACCATCGGCGCGTTGGCGCAGGTGCCGAGGCATTCGACCTCAGTCAACGTGAACAGGCCGTCGGGCGTGGTCTTGCCCTTGATAAGGCCGTGATTCTTGCACGCCGAGAGCACATCGTCCGACCCGGCGAGCATGCACGGCGTCGTGCCGCACACCTGCACATGATAGCGGCCAACCGGCGCCATGTTGAACATGGTGTAGAAGGTCGCAACCTCATAGACGCGCATATAGGGCACGCCGATCGCGCGCGCGACGAACTCGATCACCGGAACCGGCAGCCAGCCCTGAGTTTGCGTCTCCGCACCGACCTGGCGCTGGGCGAGATCGAGCAAAGGGAGCGACGCCGATTGCTCGCGCCCCTTGGGATAGCGGCCGAGGATTTCGGTCGCCTTTTTCTGATTCTCGTCGGTCCACGCAAACGCGCTCCAGCGCGCGCGAGTCTCGGCTTCGTCGGGGATTTTGGGTGCTTCAGCCATTAACGGTTCCGGTCGGCTCGATTGCTCGGCGTGCGTAAAGGCCTTTACCAAAAGTTGCGAGGTTGAAGACGCCCATGGCACCGACAACCCACATACCCCAACGGGGCATGGCAATAACCTCAAAGACAACGAGCACACATATAAGAGTGAATGACAGCCAAGCCGTCAGCACTAATGCATTCCAAATTTTCACACTGCCGGCGATCACCGATCGCACTCCCCGAACACGATATCCATCGCGCCGAGAATGGCGGTCGTGTCCGCAAGCATGTGCCCCTTGGCCATGAAGTCCATCGCCTGGAGATGGCTGAACGCGGTCGGGCGGATCTTGCAGCGGTACGGCTTGTTGCTGCCGTCGGCGACCAGATACACGCCGAACTCGCCCTTGGGGCTTTCGGTCGCGACATAGACGTCGCCCGCTGGCACATGGAAGCCCTCGGTATAGAGCTTGAAGTGGTGGATCAGCGCTTCCATCGAGCGCTTCATTTCGGCGCGCTTGGGCGGCACCACCTTGCGGTCGAGCGACGCGATCGGCCCGTCGGGCATTTCATTGAGGCACTGCCTCATGATCCGTGCCGACTGACGCACTTCCTCGACGCGCACCATGAACCGGTCATAGCAATCGCCGCGCGTGCCGACCGGCACCTCGAAATCCATCTTCGCATAGACATCATAGGGCTGCGACTTGCGCAGATCCCACGGAATGCCGGAGCCGCGGATCATCGGACCGGAAAAGCCCCATTTCACTGCATCGTCGCGGCTGACCGTGGCGATATCGACATTGCGCTGCTTGAAGATGCGATTGTCGGCAACCAGGCTGATCGCGTCCTCGAACAGGCGCGGCAGGCGCGTGTCGAGCCAGTCGGCGATATCGGTCAGCAACTTGAGCGGCGTATCCTGATGCACGCCGCCAGGCCGGAAATAGGCCGAGTGCATGCGCGCGCCGGAGACGCGTTCGAAGAAGTTCAGACAGTCTTCGCGGATCTCGAACAGCCACAGGTTCGGCGTCATCGCGCCGACGTCCATGACGTGCGAGCCGAGATTGAGCATATGGTTCGAGATACGCGTCAGCTCAGCGAAGAAGACGCGGAGATATTGCGCGCGGATCGGCACTTCGAGATCGAGCAGCTTCTCGATCGCCAGCACGAAGCTGTGCTCCATGCACAAAGGCGAGCAATAATCGAGCCGATCGAAATAGGGCAGCGCCTGGGTGTAGGTCTTGTACTCGATCAGCTTTTCGGTGCCACGATGTAGCAGGCCGATATGCGGATCGACCCGCTCGACGATCTCGCCGTCGAGCTCCATCACCAGACGCAGCACACCGTGCGCGGCCGGATGCTGCGGACCGAAATTGATCGTGTAGTTCTGGATTTCGACGTCACCGGGGGTCGGATCGGCGGCATCCGTGCGGCGTTCGATCTCGTCGAGATAATCAGCCATTGTTCGTATCCGGCTTCTTGCGCGTACGCGGCTTGGAAGGCGCAGTGTCCGACGCGGTCGGCTTGGCGCGCGGCTTGCGCGGCGCCTTCACCACATCGGGATCTACGGGCTTGGGCTTCGCGTCAGGTTCGGCCTTGCCGGCACCGGTCTGCGCCGGAGTTTCAGTCGTTTTCGGCTTGGGTGGTGGCGCTGCAGCCTCGCTCTTCGCCGCGTCGGCCTTGACGATCTCGTCCGCCTTCAACGGTGTCGGCGCCCCCTTTGCTTCGGGCAACGCAGCCTTTTCGTCGCCGGGCAGGACGTACTCGGCCCCTTCCCAGGGAGAGGTAAAGTCGAAGGTGCGAAAATCCTGGGCGAGCTTGACGGGCTCGTACACCACGCGCTTCGCTTCTTCCGAATAGCGCAGTTCGACAAAGCCGGAGAGCGGAAAATCCTTGCGCTGCGGATGACCGCGAAAACCGTAATCGGTCAGGATGCGGCGCAGGTCGGGGTTCCCCTCGAACAGCACGCCGTACATGTCGTACACTTCGCGCTCGAGCCAGCCCGCGACCGGCCAGATGCCCGTCACCGACGGCACCGGCTTTTCCTCATCGGTCTGCACATGCACGCGGATACGGTGATTGCGCGTCAGCGAGAGCAGGCAATAGACCACTTCGAACCGTTCTTCACGATCCGGATAATCAACGCCGGCGATTTCCATCAGCTGCTGATATTCGAGGCCGGGCGTGTCGCGCAGCGCGATCATCGTCTCGACCAGGGAGACGCGATCGACATGAAGCGCGACTTCGCCGACCGCGTCGAGCGACGACAGCAACGCCGGGCCGAGCGCGCGGCCAGCGGAATCGATCACGCCGTCATTTGCGGCATAAGCCGGTGCAGGCGCCCTCACCGTTCGATGGTTCCGGAACGGCGGATCTTCCGCTGCAACTGCATGATGCCGTAAAGCAACGCTTCGGCAGTCGGCGGACAGCCCGGGACATAGATGTCCACCGGCACGATCCGGTCGCAACCGCGCACCACGCTGTAGCTATAATGATAATAGCCGCCGCCATTGGCGCACGAGCCCATCGAGATGACGTATTTCGGCTCCGACATCTGGTCGTAAACCTTGCGCAGCGCCGGCGCCATCTTGTTGCACAATGTGCCGGCGACGATCATCACGTCGGACTGGCGTGGGGACGCACGCGGCGCGGCGCCGAAACGTTCCAGATCGTAGCGCGGCATGTTCACATGGATCATCTCGACCGCACAGCAGGCGAGCCCGAAAGTCATCCACCACAGCGAGCCGGTGCGTGCCCATTGGAACAGATCCTCGGTCGAGGTGACCAGGAACCCCTTGTCGTTGAGCTCGCCATTGATGTCGTTGAGGAACGAAACATCGGGCAAGGTGCCGGCGGGCGGCGGCACAGTGAGTTCTACTCCCATTCCAGCGCTCCCTTCTTCCAGGCATAGACAAGGCCGAGCGCAAGCTCCGCGATAAAGACCATCATTGAAATCCATGCCGCCCAGCCGAGGGTGAACACGCTGACCGCCCAGGGATAGAGGAACGCGGCCTCGAGATCGAAGATAATGAACAGGATCGCGACGAGATAGAAACGCACGTCGAACTGGCTGCGCGAATCCTCGAACGCGGGAAAGCCGCATTCATATTCGGTCAGCTTTTCCGCAGTCGGTTTATGTGCGCCGGTAAAGCGCGCTGCGATCATCGGCAGGAACACAAAGGCGCTGGACAGGACGATGGCTACGCCCAGGAACAGCAGGATCGGCAGATATTGCGACAGGTCGAACAATGGGCATCTCGCATGTGCGAACAGATGCCGCGGCTTTAGGCCGATGGCCGTTACCGGGCAAGGCTTTGAGGGGTGAGAATGACTCGCAAATACCCGCCGGATCGGCGGGGCAAATGCCTAGCGCAACGCCCCGGCCAGCAGCTTGTGCAGCTTCGATTGCAGCACGTCGTTTGCCGCGAGATACTCGCTGCGCTCAACCATCTTCTCGCCGCCGCGGAAGTCGGTGACGAAACCACCTGCTTCCTTGATCAGCAGCATGCCCGCCGCTGTGTCCCAATGCTGCAGGTTCGATTCCCAGAAGCCGTCAAACCGACCCGCCGCAACCCAGGCAAGATCGAGCGATGCCGCGCCAAGGCGACGGATGCCCGCCACTTCGGGCGCGATCGCGCCGAAGATGCGGCTCCATTCGGCGAAATTGCCATGCCCCAGGAACGGGATGCCCGTTGCAATAAGCGAGTCGGCCAGGTCACGCCGTGCCGACACGCGCAGCCGCTCCGACTGAACCCAGGCGCCCCTGCCCTTTTCGGCCCAGAAGGCTTCATCGGTCAGCGGCTGATAGACCAGCGCCGAGGTGACTTCACGCTTACCGTTAGGCAAGGTTTCCTCGACCGCGATCGAGATCGCGAAATGCGGAATACCGTGCAGGAAGTTGGTGGTACCGTCGAGCGGATCGACGATGAAGCGCGGCTTGTTGGGATCGCCGGCAACTTCACCGCGCTCCTCCATCAGAAAACCCCAGTCGCGGCGCGCGCGCGACAGCTCCTCGAACAGGGTCTGTTCGGCGCGCTGGTCGGCCATGGTCACGAAATCGGCCGGGCCCTTGCGGCTGACCTGAAGCTGCTGGACCTCGTTGAAGTCGCGACGCAGCCGCGGCCCCGCCTTGCGCGCGGCGCGGTCCATGACAGTCATCAGGCCGGAATGGGAAACCATGATATTCTCCTCCCCTCCCGCACGCGGGAAGGGTCGGGTAAAGGGTATGTCACGCGAGCAGCGGTCGGGACAGGCCCTCCCTAAACTCCCGCGAGCGGGGTCAGTCAGCCCGCCTCACATAAGTCTGCTCGTACACATCGACGACGATGCGCGTGCCGGCGCCGATATGCGGCGGAACCATCACGCGGACGCCATTTTCAAGGATCGCAGGCTTGTAGGACGACGATGCCGTCTGGCCCTTCACCACCGCGTCCGCCTCGACGATCAGCGCTTCGATCGTGTCGGGCAGTTGCACCGAGATCGGGCGCTCTTCCCACAACTCCATCACGACATCCATGCCGTCCTGCAAGAACGCAGCGGCATCGCCGAGGATGTCGGCATCGAGCGTGATCTGCTCGTAATTATTCTTGTCCATGAAGGTCAGCGTATCGCCCTCACGGAACAGGAACTGGAAATCGACCGTGTCGAGCCGTACCCGCTCGACGCTTTCGGCGGAACGGAAGCGGACATTGTTCTTGCGGCCGTCGATCAGGTTTTTCATCTCGACCTGCATATAGGCGCCGCCCTTGCCCGGCTGGGTATGCTGGATCTTGACGGTCTTCCAGATGCCGCCTTCGAATTCGAGGATATTGCCGGGACGAATCTCGACCGCGTTGATCTTCATGGGAAACCTGCAAGCTGGAAAGAGCGAAGGGGCGGCCTTTAGCGGGAGGCGGGCTTTCCGGCAAGGTATGGGTAGGGATCGACATCCTCTCCCTCATACCAATGCTGTTCGGGTGTGGTACGCGTGAGGCCGAAATGAAGGTGATAATTGCCCGCACCCGCATTGCCGGTATCGCCGACAAAGCCGAGCGGATCCCCGGTTTTCACCCCCTGGCCTTCATGGAGGCCCGCCGCGTACCCAGAGAGATGGGCATAATAGTAAGTCCAGCCGCGACCTGGCGAGCGCACATAGATCGTTATGCCGCCCGCCGCGCTGGTCCATAATTTCTCGATCGTACCGGGCGCCGCGGCGATCACCGGCGTATTGGCCGGCGCCATAATATCGGTGCCATGATGCGCGCGCAGGCCATTGTCGCGCGGGTCGCCCCAATTGTCCTGCAATTGCTCGCGCGGCACGCCCGCGACGGGCATCGCGAGCACCGCATGTCCTGCGTCGGTCAGGACTATCGGCTCGGTTGCTTGCCGCACGACGGGCTGAGCGCGTTCTGACGGGGCATCGGGCAGAAAGACCAGCAGCGCCACCCATAGGGCGACCGGCACGCAGAATGCGATCAGCAGGCCATAGCCCAATTTACGAAACGTGCTCAGGGCTGGAACACCGCCGGCGTGCCGGGCTTGATCATCAGCGACAGCCGCGCCGCGTCCCAGTTGGTCAGGCGAATGCAGCCATGGCTTTCCGCGCGGCCCACCGTGCTCGGCTCCGGCGTGCCGTGGATGCCGTAATGCGGCTTGGAGAGATCGAGCCAGATCACGCCGACCGGACCGTTCGGCCCCGGCGGCAACCGTGCCGCCTTGTCGCTGCTGTCAGCGTCCCAGAACAGCTTCGGATTATAATGGAACGGCGGATTGTACGAGGCGCCTTTGATCGTCCATTTGCCGATCGGCAGCGGATCGTTGCTGCTACCCATCGTCGCCATGAACTGGCCGACCAGCTTGCCGTTCTTGTCGAGCACGCGCAGCACCTCGTCGGATTTGTCGACCACCACCTTCGCACCTTGCGGCTGATTGGCGTCCACATTCAGGTCGGAGAGTGTCTTACGCCAGTCGGCGGGCAGTTTCGGGTCATAGTCGCGCGATACCGGCAAGGCGTTGGGCACGACGAACGCCGACCCCGGCATCAGGCTAGCGGTCGGACCGTTCAGTTCCACCAGCACCTCAGGGGTGGTATGAAACATCTCACTCAGCTTCTCGAGCGCCGAGCGATAGCCCAGTGCGGGCAATTTGGCCTGCTCCGCGGGATCTTCCGGTATTGGATCAACGAAGGGCCCCTCGAGCGTTTCCGGCTCGAGTGACAGGTTCTTGGTTGGGCGAAGCCCGCGAAATGGATGGAGTGCACGCATCGTCGCGCGGTCCAGCACGCCGGTCTCTTTCAGGTTGCGCGACTCCTGAAACCCTTTCACCGCAGCGGCGAGCGATTTGCCAGTCCGGCCATCAAGCACGCCGGGCGAAAAGCCGAGATGGTCGAGAATGACCTGGGCATGAAGAATCGAGCGATCCAGCACTGGTGCCACTGCAGCTTTTGTTCCCTGCCCCACGGCACGAACGGGACCAATGGAGACTATTGCCAGACAAGCTGTTGCGATCGCGATTTTCCTCATCGTTTCAATCTCCTACATCTTGCTTCATGGAGACAACGATGATTGGGGGGCATGTTTCCGGCCTGGAGCATCCCGTTACACCTGTCCTGTCACGCCGCGCCCTGATTCGCGGTGCGGTTGCCGGCGGCGCGGCACTGATGATGCCGTTCCCCGCGCTTGCCGCAACTGATGAGTGGCGGCTGGCGCTTCGTAACGTTCATACCAATGAGAGTGTCGATGCCGTTTTCGTCCGCTCCGGTCGCCTGGTGCCGGAAGGCCTGGCCGAACTGAATCATGGCCTGCGCGACTGGCGCACCGGGGAGATGTTCCACATGGACCCGCAATTGCTCTCGCTGCTGGTGCAATTGCGCGAGAAGCTCGAAGTGACGGGATCGCGCAAGATCGACCTGATCTCCGGCTATCGCTCACCCAAGACCAATGCGGCGCTGCGCGCGCAGGGCGGCGAGCATACCGGGGTGGCAAACCAGAGCCAGCATATGCTGGGCAAGGCAAGTGACATCATGATTCCGGGCGTATCACTGGAACGGCTGCGTGGTGCGGCAATGGCGCTCGGCGGCGGCGGCGTCGGCTATTACCCGCGCGACGGCTTCGTCCATGTCGACACCGGACGCGTGCGCTACTGGTAAGCGCCTAGCGCGGCGGCCCTACGAATGCCGCTGACAGCCGGGCGGTCCGCGACTCGCCCAGATCGACGCCGGTGCCGTTTTCCGGAAGCGTGGAGAATTGTGCCACCCCGGCCGGGATCTTGACCCAGGGATATTTCGACCGCGTAAAATAATGCGCATCGGGCGCGAAGACTTCGCCCTGATCGAGCGTCCCGGCGCGAACGAAGCGCGCCTTGTCCCCGAACATCGGATGATCGGCATACAGCAGGGAGTCGCATACGCCACACCGCCACGCCCGCGTATCGCCAGCCTCTCCCCGCTCCAGGCGTCGGAGCAGCGGTTCGCCCTGGAGTATTTCGATCCGGTTGGTTTCGGTCATGATATTGATTGCGAACGCAGATCCGGTGATGCGCTGGCAATCGCGGCAATGGCAGCAATTGGTCATGATCGGGTCGCCGTGCAGGCGGTAGCGCGTCGCGCCGCACTCGCAGCCGCCGTCAAATGCCCTGCTCATCCCAGCACCACCTGAAACGCCTTGACCGCTGCAGCCTCGTCTCCGCCCCAAACCGCCTGCGATACGGCAAGGAAGTCCGCGCCGGCGGCGATCAGCGGCGCGGCATTGGCTGGTGTGATGCCGCCGATCGCAACGCAGGGCACCTCGAACACGGTCGACCACCAGCTCAGGATCACCGGGTCGGGTACATGGCTGACGGTCTTGGTCGTGGTCGGATAAAAAGCGCCGAACGCGACATAATCGGCACCGGCCTCCCCGGCTTCCATCGCGAGATGGCGGCTGTCGTGACAGGTGACGCCGATCTGCGCATTGGGGCCAAGCACCGAACGTGCCTCGCGCGGATCGCCGTCCTCCTGGCCGAGATGCACCCCGTCGGCTTCCAGCCGCTTGGCGAGCGAGATGCTGTCATTGACGATGAATGCCACATCATGCGCGGCACAGATCGAGCGTAGCGGCTCGCCGAGCCGTGCCGCCTCATGCTGATCTACATTCTTCACGCGGAACTGGAACGCCGCCACCGGGCCGGTATCGAGCGCGCGCGCCAGGCGATCGGGGAAGCCGCCGCCGACATCGAGCGGCGAAATCAGGTAAAGCTGGCACGGCGGGCGCCGGATATCGCGGGTGAAACGTGCAGCGAAACCCGGGTCGAGCGGGCCAAGAGGGTCTATGTCAGTCATGCCGGCGCCCCTAGCACGGCGATCAGAAAGCCGTCCCATTTCTTCCTGCCGACTGTCTGGACCGCCGTGGCGCTCAGCCGTGGCTCAGCGGCCACCGCCTCGAACAGGGCCCGCGTCCCCTGAATGCGCGGATCATCGCTGTCGGCATCAAGCACGCCGCCCTCGCGCACGACATTGTCGACGATGATCGTCGCGCCCGGCCGCGACAGCGCAATCGCAGCACGCAGATAGGCGACATTGCCGGGCTTGTCCGCGTCGATGAAGACGAAGTCGAACGGGCCTTCATCCGCCGCGATCATCGCGTTGAGCGTGTCCTCGGCCGCGCCGACGCGGATATCGACCTTGCCCGCCAAGCCTGCCTTGGCGATGTTGCCCCGTGCCACCTCGGCATGATGCGGCTCAAGCTCGAGCGTCACCAGCCGGCCATCCGCAGGCAGCGCACGCGCCAGCCAGATAGTGGAATAGCCGCCAAGCGTGCCGACCTCAAGGATACGCCGCGCACCGGCAATGCGCGCCAGCAGATGGAGCAGCTTCCCCTGCGGCGCCGATACGTCGATCGGGGGTAATCCGCCCGCCTCATTGGCACGCAGCGCAGAGGTCAGCGCTTCGTCGGGACCCAGCAGATGGGCCGCGATATACTCGTCGATACGGGTCCA
The DNA here is from genome assembly GCF_050725575.1 of Sphingomonas sp. Lineage (GTDB taxonomy): Bacteria > Pseudomonadota > Alphaproteobacteria > Sphingomonadales > Sphingomonadaceae > Sphingomonas. The sequence continues at coordinate 38,078 of NZ_JBOHHW010000019.1, forward strand.
GGCGAGATCGCTCATCCCCGTGGTCCGGCGACGCCGCTGATCGGCCGCGTCTCCGCACTACTGTCGAACTCCGCGATCAGCGGCCGCCCTTTGGCGATCGCCTCGCGCACAACGGGCAGCGTCAGCGACGCGTCATGCGCTGCCTTGTTCTCCCACACCTCGGTCACCCATAGCGCATCGGCATTGGCGAGGTCCTCGGCCACGACATAGCTGAGACAGCCCGGCATCGTGTCGGAACCGACAGTCAGCAGCGCGGCCAGCGCATCACGCTGGCCGGGTTTGGCGATCATCCGCCCGATCATACCGTACATATCGCCCTCCACCGCCATCGCGGACGACGGCAAGCCAACCAGCGCGATCGCAACGGCGCCGCCGACAACGGCGCGGCGCCCGACGATCATGCTATCGCTCACTCCTCGCCCTTGTAGATGCGAACGAGCTTTTCGAGCATCGCCAACGCTTCACCGCGCTCGCGCTGGAACGTGTTGCGGCCGATGATCGAGCCATTGCCGCCGCCGTCGCGGATGTCGCGCGCGTCCTGATAGACCGCGTCGGCGCCCTTGGCGGCTCCACCCGAGAAGACCACGATACGGCGGCCGGCAAAGCTCGACTGCACCACATGGCGCACCCGGTCCGACTGTTTCGACCAGTCGGTGCCTTCGTACATCGGCTTGGCTTCCTTCTGCTCGATATGGTCGCTCGGCAGCTTCACCTTGATGATATGTGCGCCGAGCAACGCCGCCATGTGCGCGGCATAGGCGCCGACATCGAGCGCGAGTTCGCCCGACTTGGGCAGTGCGCCGCCACGTGGATAGGACCAGATGACCGTCGCGATGCCGACCGACTTGGCTTCGGCGGAAAGTTCGCGGATCTGGCCGATCATGTCGAACAGGTCATCCGAGCCGGGATAGATGGTGAAACCGATCGCCGAGCAGCCGAGCCGCACCGCGTCCTCGACGCCAGCGGTCACTGCCTGGTTGGCGCCGGTCGCCCAGCTGTTCGAACTGTTGACCTTGAGGATGGTCGGGATCTGGCCCGCAAAGGTGGCCGCACCCGCTTCAAGCATGCCGAGCGGTGCGGCATAGGCCGACAGGCCGGCGTCGATCGCGAGCTGATAATGGTAATGCGGGTCATAAGCCGCCGGATTGACCGAGAAGCTGCGGGCCGGACCATGTTCGAACCCCTGGTCGACGGGTAGGATGATCAGCTTGCCGGTGCCGCCAAGCTTGCCCTGCATCAGGATGCGCGCGAGGTTCGCCTTAACGCCGGGATTGTCCGATTCATATTTGTCGAGAATAGCCTTCACGATCGGCGTCATCATAATCCCCTATACGAATGTGCTGGCGCGGCTGTTAGCGGGGCTGTGCGCGCGGGGCAATGTGCGGTGCGCCGAGGAGCACTTGACGCGCTATGGAACACATCACACTTTTTCGGTGACAGGGGGGATGGTCACATGGCGAATCGATTTTCGGCATTGTGCAAGACGTTGGGACTCGGCGTGATTGCGCTGACGCTGGTCGGCGCGAAGGTTCCCAAGGTCGGCGACATGGCGCCGCCGTTCGAAATCACCCTGGTCGACGGATCGAAGGTCACGCTGGATCAGTTGCGCGGCAACGTCGTCGTACTGAATTTCTGGGCAACCTGGTGTGTGCCATGCCGGGAAGAGTTGCCGTTGCTTGATCGCTATTACGAGGTACAAAAGAAGAACGGGCTTAAGATATTCGCCGTAACGACCGAGGACTCGGCACCGATCTATCAGTTGAAAAAGATGTTCGCGCTGATGAAGATGCCTGCGGTACGAAAAATCTCCGGCCCCTATGGCCGGATCAAGGCCGTGCCGACCAATTATATCATCGATCGCAGCGGCCGTATTCGCTACGCCAAGGCGGCATCGTTCAGCCTCGAAGACCTGAATACCAATCTGGTGCCGTTGCTGAACGAGCCCGTTCCAGCTTCCTGACGCGATAACGTTGCGACTCCGGACAGAAAAACGGGGAGAGGCCTGGCCCCCCCCGTTCTCCGTCAGTCACGCGGCTTGAGATGCACGAGCCGGTCGAGAATGGCATTGAGCCCCTCGCCCGAACTGGCGTGCACGTCGATCCGGCCGATCTTCTCGGTGACTCGCTCAAGGCTCTCGAGCTCCTTCAGGCGGAGCAGCGTGGGGTTGTCCTCCATCAGCTTCGCCGTGTTGAGCAACGAGCGCGTCGCCGCGGTCTCCTCGCGCCGGCGGATCAGGTTCGCCTGCGCGATCTTCTCCGCCTCGATCACCTTGTTGATCAGCTCGCGCATCTCGCCGGGAAGGATCACGTCCTTCACGCCGAGTTCGGTCACCGTCACGCCGATATCGCCAAGCTCGCGCCGGACATGATCGACGATCTGCGTATCGACCTTCTCACGGTCGTTGAGGACCTCGTCGAGCGTCCGTCCGCCCACGGCCTCGCGGACCGCGAACTGAACGAGCTTATAGATGTGCGCCTGGTAATCCGGCGTCGCGAGCGCGGCCTTCTCCACGTCGGCCACCTGCACGAAGCTGGTGAGCGTCACGCGGATCGAGATACGGTCGCGAGTCAGGATTTCCTGCGCGGTCACCTCGAGCGGTAATGGCCGGGTGTCGAGCGTCCGGGCAGTAACCTTGCGGCCGATCTGCCAATAGCCGTACCGGCCGGGCTTCAGCGTCTCGATGAGCTCGCCGTCGAAAAAGACGAGCCCCGCCTGTGCTTCCGCCACCGACACGATCGCGATCGCTGCGACCGTACCGGCCTCGGCCTTTTCGAACGCGACAAGCTGTGCCTTGCCCAGCCGCGGCTCGGCGAGCACGTCGAAGGTCTCGACGCGAACGTCATTCAGCACCTTCCACACATGCACTGCCTGGCCCGGCCGCGCGATCAGCGACGCACGGCCATCGAGCCACACCACCGCCGCCTGGCCTTCGCCGGGCCGCACGACCATGAAATACTCGGCCGCCATTTCCGAGTGCAGCTTCTCGATGATCGCGGCCCAGGGCGAATTGAACACGCCCTGTGCAGTGACGATCTCGGCACTGAGCCGGTTATCCCAATCCCAGAACGTATGACGTCCAGGGTCGAGCATCTGAAGCAGGCGGCCATCCTTTACGAGGAGGCCGCGCTGGTTCTCGGCAACAATGAATTCCTTGCGGATCATCGCCGTCCTCCTCTTCTTCCGCCAGGCCCAATTGCCAAGCGGGACGGGGCGGTTAGGCCCGGATCGTTACCGGCGCAAGCGCAAAATGCTGCACCGCAACATATAACGAAATGTGCATATCTTGAACCGTTTGCGTTGGGAGGTAGACCGGGAAAAGGTCGGCCGGGGGATGCTCCCCGTCTTCGCGGCGGTCCGGCGATTGAGGCGGGCCGGTTGGCGGTTGAGCGCCCCCACAGCGAACGGGCCATGACCCGAGCCTGGAAGAAGCGCCGCGTCGCCGCGCGGCTTGCCGGTATCCTCGCCGGCACAAAGCCGGAAACCGGTTGGCATCGGGGTCGCGCATCGGCCGAAGCTTCAGCGCATCTCCTTCAGCCTGAGCACCCCGCCGGCCTTCCCTATGAAGAGCCTTTTCACGGGCTTGTCTTGGAGCGGGATTCGAACCCGCTACACACAGATTAAAAGTCTGTTGCTCTACCGATGAGCTATCCAAAGGGACGGAGTCGAACCGTCTTCTCTTGCGTGATAGGCAAGTGCTCCCAATGAGCGCGATCCAATCATGGAACACGGCGCCGGCAGAGCCGACCGCGCCCGCGGGGTCTCACGAGCCCCAACGAAATGACCAAATCGGGGATAGCTTATGCTGCGTCGCAGCAAATGTCCAGAGTCAGCGAGAGAGCGCTGCGACCCCAGGCAATTCCTTGCCTTCCATCCATTCAAGGAACGCGCCGCCGGCAGTCGAGACGAAGGTGAAATCGTCGCCGACGCCGGCCTGGTTGAGTGCGGCCACCGTGTCGCCACCACCGGCCACCGACACCAGCGATCCGTCGCGAGTCAGCGCCGCTGCCGTCTTAGCCAGCGCAACCGTCGCCATATCGAACGGCGGCGTTTCGAACGCGCCCATCGGCCCGTTCCATACCAGGGTGCGGCAATTCTTCAGCACATCCGCCAATGCCTCGACCGCGGCGGGTCCGACATCGAGGATCATTTCATCCGCGGCGACCTCATGCACATTGACGGTGCGGACCGGGGGATTGGCGCGGAATTCCTTCGCCACCACCACGTCATAGGGCAGATGGATGGTGCAATTGGCCCGCTCTGCCGCGTCGAAAATCTCCTCCGCGGTGCCGGTCAAATCATGTTCGCACAGCGACTTGCCGACATCGACGCCGCGTGCCGCCAGGAAGGTGTTGGCCATGCCCCCGCCGATGATCAGGTGATCGACCCGCGCAACCAGATGCTTGAGCACGTCGAGCTTGGTCGACACCTTGGCGCCGCCGACCACGGCCGCGACCGGATGCTCCGGATTGCCCAGCGCCTTGTCGAGCGCATCAAGTTCGACCTCCATCGCCCGGCCAGCAAAGGCCGGCAGGACATGCGCCAGCCCTTCAGTCGAAGCATGAGCGCGATGCGCAGCGGAGAACGCGTCGTTGACGTAGAAATCGCCGAGCTTCGCCATCTCGGCGACCAGCGCGGGATCGTTCTTCTCTTCGCCGGCATGGAAGCGCGTATTCTCGAGGATCGCGACATCGCCAGCTTGCAGCGTGGCCACCGCTTCCGCGGCCTCCGCCCCGGCGCAATCGCCAATGAAGCGCACCGGCCGACCAAGCACCACTTCATAAGGCCTGGTCAGCATCGCCAGCGACAGGTCCGGATTGCGCTGCCCCTTGGGCCGCCCGAAATGCGCGAGGATCAGGACGATCGCGCCCTTGTCGGCCAGCTCGCTCACGGTCGGCAAGGTCGCACGCAACCGCGTGTCGTCGGTGACCGCGCCGTCCGCCATCGGCACGTTCAGATCCTCGCGGACCAGCACGCGCTTGCCGGCGACATCACCCATATCATCGAGTGTTTTGAATGGCCTGCTCATGCTTCTTCTATCCCGGTCACATCATCGACGAACGTCGTGCGGCAAATCAAAACCGCCGCCCCGACAACCGGGACGGCGGCATGGTGATCAGATGAACTTGGCCATCGCGCCGGCCGTATCGACCATGCGGTTGGAGAAGCCCCATTCATTGTCATACCAGCTGACCACCCGGACCAGCTTGCCGTCGAGCACGGCGGTTTCCAGGCTGTCGACGGTCGAGGATGCCGGCGTGTGCATCAGGTCGATCGAAACCAAAGGCTCATCGGTGTAATCGAGAATGCCCTTGAGCGGGCCGCTCTCCGACGCCGCCTTGAGGATCGCATTGACCTCTTCCTTCGTCGTGTCGCGCGACGGAGTGAAGGTCAGGTCGATCAGCGAGACGTCCGGTACCGGCACGCGGATCGCCGAGCCGTCGAGCTTGCCCTTCAGTTCCGGCAGCACTTCGCCGACCGCGCGGGCCGCACCAGTGGTGGTCGGGATCATCGACATGGCGGCAGCGCGCGCGCGGCGCAGATCGGGGTGGATCTGGTCGAGGACCTTCTGGTCATTGGTATAGGCATGAACCGTGGTCATCAGGCCGCGCTCGATGCCGATCGCATCGTTCAGCACCTTGGCAACCGGCGCCAGACAGTTGGTCGTGCACGACGCGTTCGAGACGATGTTGTGCCCAGCCTCGAGCTTGTCGTGGTTGACGCCATACACGACGGTCAGATCGACGCCCTTGCCCGGGGCGGAGATCAGCACCTTCTTCGCACCCGCATCGATATGCTTCTGCACACTCTCGCGATCCGTGAAGAAGCCAGTGCATTCGAGTACGATGTCGACGCCCAATTCCTTGTGCGGCAGGTTCGCCGGGTCACGCTCCGCAGTGACGCGGATGTGCTTGCCATCAACCACCAGGTCCTGGCCCTCGGCCGACACCTTGCCGGGATATTTGCCATGCACCGAATCGCGGCTGAACAGCCACGCGTTCGATTTCGCGTCGGCCAGATCGTTGATCGCGACGAGTTCTAGGCCGGTATCACCCCGCTCCAGCACCGCACGCGCGACAAGCCGGCCAATGCGTCCGAACCCGTTGATCGCAACCTTGATCGTCATAGTCTTCCTCCTGATCTCCTCAACCCGTTCGGGCTGAGCCTGTCGAAGCCCAAGCGCTAACCCTTCGACAAGCTCAGGGCGAACGGCTGGGCGTTAATTCCGGGGCATTAGTTCAATGCAGCAATAATCTTTGGCGTGATCGCCTCTGCGGTCAGGCCGAAATGCTCATATAGTGGCTCGATCGGCGCCGAGGCACCGAAGCTGTCGATGCCGAAGCGCAAGCCTGCATCGCCAGTGTAGCGCTCCCATCCCCAGGTCACGCCGGCCTCGATCGACACCCGCAGCACGCCGTCGGGCAGCACATCCGCGCGATAAGCGTCGCTCTGCGCATCGAAGCGCGAGGTGCAAGGCATCGAGACGACATCTGCGCCGATGCCATGTTCCTCCAGCCGGTCAGCGACCGATACTGCGATATGCACTTCGGATCCGGTCGCGATCAGCACGACGCGGCGCGCGGCATTGGCCTCGCGCAGGCGATAACCGCCCTTTGCGCTGAGCATCTCACCGCCGGTGCGCAACTGTTGCAGATTCTGCCGCGTCAGCGCGAGCAGGCCCGGGCCGGTCTTCTTTTCCAGCGCCAGCGCCCAGCATTCCGCGGTCTCGACCGCATCGCACGGGCGATACACGTCGAGATTGGGGATCATGCGCAAGCTCATCAGATGCTCGATCGGCTGGTGCGTCGGGCCATCCTCGCCCAGCCCGATAGAATCATGCGTCATGACATAGATCACCCGCGCATGTTGCAACGCCGACAGGCGGATCGCGGGGCGGGCATAATCGCTAAACACCAGGAAGGTGCCACCATAGGGAATGACCCCGCCATGCAGCGCCATGCCGTTCATCGCCGCGCTCATGCCGAATTCGCGGATGCCGTAATAGACATAACGCCCGGCATAATCGTCGCGCGTCAGTGGCTGCTGACCTTTAGCCTTGGTATTGTTCGATCCGGTTAGGTCGGCCGATCCACCGAGCATTTCGGGCACCAATGGCGTCAGGACGTCAAGCGCCAGTTCGGACGATTTGCGCGACGCGACATTCTGCGGCGTGCTGGTCCAGCCGGCAAAGGTATTGGTGACGACATCGCCCGCCGGCAGGTCACCGGCCATGCGGCGTTCGAATTCAGCACGATCCGAATGACTTGCCAGCCGGTCCTGCCAGTCCTTGCGAATCGCGCCGCCGCGCGCGCCGGCCGCCAGCCAAGTGTCACGGATGTCCGCCGGAATCTCGAACGGCGCCGAACTCCAGCCCAATGTCTCGCGCGCCGCCGCGACTTCCGCCGCGCCCAATGCCGCGCCGTGCGTCGCCGACGTGCCCTGCTTGTTCGGCGCGCCCTTGCCGATGATGGTGTGGCACTGAATCAGCGATGGCCGCGGATCGGCCAGCGCCTCGTCCATCGCCCGCGCGATATCGGCGGTGTCATGGCCGTCGCACGACACGACATGCCAGCCGCTGGCGCGGTAGCGCGCCGGGATATCTTCGCTGGTCGACAGGCTGGTCGCGCCGTCGATGGTGATCTTGTTGTCGTCCCACAACACATTGAGGCGACCAAGGCCGAGATGCCCGGCCAGCCCGACCGCCTCATGGTTGATGCCTTCCATCAGGCAGCCGTCCCCGGAAATCACCCAGGTGTTGTGATCGACCAGGCTGTCATCGAACGCCGCGTTCAGATGACGCTCAGCGACCGCCATGCCGACCGCCATGGCAAAGCCCTGCCCCAGCGGGCCGGTTGTCGCCTCGACACCGGGCAGTTCGAAATTCTCCGGATGGCCGGCGCAGGGGCTGCCGAGTTTCCGAAACCGGCGGATATCGTCCATCGTCGGGCGCGCATAACCGGTCAGGTTGAGCAGCGCGTAGATCAGCATTGAGCCATGCCCGGCCGACAGCACGAACCGGTCGCGATCGGGCCAGGCCGGATCTGCCGGATCGAATTTCAGATAGCGGGTGAACAGCACCGTCGCGACATCGGCCATGCCCATCGGCATGCCGGGATGTCCGGAATTGGCCGCCTCGACGGCGTCCATCGCAAGCGCGCGAATGGCATTGGCGAGATCGGTATCGGATGCGGACATCGGTTTCCTCGGGTTACCGGGCCCCAAAAGCTCCTGGCGCAAAAGTCTTGGTTGGGGGTAGCCGGCGAGTCGATAATGTGCGCGGTCTTTGCGGTGACCCGCACGCTGCGTCAACCTTATGGTCCAAATCGATCTTGTCGCAGCGCGAAGCCGTGCTATCGCAACAACATGGCCGATGCCCTTTCTTCCGCCACCGACCGTATTGAGGTCGCCATTGCCCGGATCGAAGCCGCGATGGCTGCCCGGCACCGGGCGGCCGGGGTCCTTGCCATCCGCCATGAAGCGCTGCGCAGCCGCATGATCGAGGCGATCGCAGCGCTCGATGACATCATCGCGCAGGAAGATATTGCGCAGGAGGGTGAGGACTGATGGCCGATGTCACGCTGACCATCGGCGACCGCCGCCACACCGTCGCCTGCCGCGATGGCGAAGAGGATCAACTGCTCCGCATCAGCAGCATGCTCGATGCGCAATGGGCAGCCGCGTCGCGCGCTGCAGGCGGCCTCAACGCCGAACGCACGATGCTGTTCATCGCGTTGATGCTCGCCGATTCGCTCGACGAGGCCCAGAACCGCCCGCCCCAAGGCGCCAGCAGCGCGCTGCTCGACCGACTTGCCGACCGGCTGGAGGGGCTGGCCGAAGCACTTGAGAATTAACCTCTCAATCCCTATAACAATAAGTGGCGGGCACTGCCCGGTACGAGCCTTACCGATTATCCCTGAGGCGATTATTCTTCCTAGGGGGTTGTCCCTGCGCAGGTCTTGGCCTGTCGTACATGATCCCCACCTGATGCTAACGGCGTCAGAGGATATTCAGGCAAACGGCCACGGTGGTCCCGCCACAATCACCGCATTTTGAGATGATGGCCGACAAGCAAGCCTTGCGCACCGCAACGCGCGCTGCCCGCGATGAATTCGTTGCGGCGACGCGACCGGCGATGGCCCTGCCGCCGGCCTATCTGGCGCGGCTGTCGCATGGGATGACCGTGGCATCTTATGTCCCGATGGGCAGCGAGGCCGATCCGAGCCCGCTCGCGCGTGCCGCAGTCGAGGCCGGGTGCATCATTGCCCTGCCCCATATCGTCAATCGCGCGACCCCAATGCGCTTCCTCAGCTGGGATACCGAGGCGGCGCTGATCGCCGGGCCGTTCGGCTTGCATCAGCCGGCCGAGCAGGCTGCCGAACTCAGCCCGGATATCATTCTCGCCCCGCTGGTCGCGTTCGATCGCTCGCTCAACCGGCTCGGCCAAGGGGCCGGCTATTATGATCGCGCGTTCCTGCGCTTTCCCGACAGCTGGCGTATCGGCATCGCCTGGTCGATACAACAGGTCGAATCACTACCCGTCGACTCGTGGGACGTACCGCTCCACGCCATCGCCACCGAAGAAGAATGGATCACCCGATGACGCCCAGTTGGCGCAAACCGGTCGGCATGCTGGCGATTCTGGCGATGATCACATTCTGGGTCGTGCTGGTGGCCACCGCGTCGGACTGGGTCGGCAGGTGGCACTGGCTGCTGCAGCTTGCCTTTTACCTCGTCACCGGCATCGTCTGGCTGTGGATCCTTCCGATGCGGCGCATGCTGCTGTGGATGGAAACCGGGCGCTGGCGCCAGGCGGAGACGGGCAATGCGACGCGAGTTGGTAAAGGCTGACATTCTCGCCCGCGGAGGGGATGCCGCACTGCTCCTCTCGCGGGTCGTGATCGGCGCGTTCCTTGTCTGGGGCACCTGGGACAATGTGACCAGTGCCGAGCGAATGGACGAATTCGCGGCTTTTCTGCGTTACAATCGCTTCACAGCCCCCGAAATCATGGCCCCGTTGTCGGTCTGGGCGCAGTTCCTGACCGGCATCGCGCTCAGCATCGGCCTGGCGGCGCGCTGGGCGGGACTGGTCTGTGCGATCAATTTCATCGTCGCGCTGGTGATGGTCGATGCAGCTCTGGGGATTCGCGGTGCGTTCCCGTCGGTCGCGCTGATCCTGTTCGGACTGGTCTTCGCAACGATCGGCGCGGGAGCTTTTTCGATTGACCGGCTGATCGGCCGGCACCGCGTTCAGGGCCATTCCATCTAAAGAATGGCGCGAGTGACGGGGCTCGAACCCGCGACCTCCGGCGTGACAGGCCGGCGCTCTAACCAACTGAGCTACACCCGCTTATGAAGCGTGAGGCGCGGCACCTAAGCGAGGTGCCCTACCCTGTCAACAGACTGTTTATGCTTCGGGCAAATCATTCCGCCCGCGGCGCTTGCGTTGCTGGGTCAAGGTGCCGTGTTCGAACAGGAAACCGGCGATATCGGGCTTGCCGGCCGCGCCGATCACGGTCTGCAGGATGATCAGCAGTGGTACCGCGAGCAACGCGCCGGTCGTGCCCCATACCCATCCCCAGAAGCTCAATGAGATGAGAATCAGAATTGGGTTGATGGTCAGCCGGTGCCCGACGATGAACGGCGTTATCGCATTCGCCTCGATCAGGTGCGCGCCGATCATGATGATCGCGGGCAGCACCGCGACCCACACATCCTGGAACGTCATCAGGCCGCCGAGCAGCAGCAGCATCGCGGCAATGATCGGCCCGAAATAGGGAATATAATTGAGCAAGGCGACGATACCGCCCCACATCAGCGGGAACGGCATGTCGAGCAGCCACAGGGCAAAGGCGATGACCAGCCCGAGCGAGAGGTTGATCACCGTGATCGTGCCGAGATAGGCCGACACATCGTCGACCACGTCCTGAATGACCCGCGCGGTCGCCATCGCACCACCGAAGCTCGACCGGCTGGTGATCGTCTTCTTGCGCAGCCGGGTCCAGCCGGAGAGGAAGAAAAAGACCACCAGGATCGCGAAGAAGACCTGGATAATCAATGTCGGCGCCGAGGTCGCGGCGAGTTCCAGGATCGAATTGGGCGGTGCCGCCGCGACTGTCTGCGGCTGGCGCACCGCATCGTTCGCGGCCAGCTGGCGCACCGTGCGGTTGATATATTTTTCCAGCGTCGAATAGAGATCGAGTATCGGCTGGATGTTCATCTGGATGCGGTTGATCCGGTCGGGCAATTTGCGGAAAAACTCGATCGCCGGGACGATGATCGCCGCCAGCGCGATATTCGCCGCAACCAGGAACAACAATACGCAGGTCAGCGCCGCCAGGGCCGAGGGTACATGATGCCGCTCGAGCCATTCGAGCACCGGCACCAGCGCGATCGCAATGACCAGCGCGGCGGTGGTCGGCAGAAAAAACTCCGCCCCCGCTTTCAAGGCGAAGGGTAGCGCCAGCGCCAGGCCGATGCCGCAGATCAGGGTCAGGGCGGCAAGCAACCGGTCGCGGCGCATCGCGATCCGCGAATCCTCGCCCGCCTCGATCGTGCCGACCAGCGGCAGGCCGAACGCGCCGAACGTCGATGCCGGCGTGATCTTCGGCTGCTCGATCGGCTTTTGTTCTTCCGTCGCCTTGTCCGCCACCCGGTACCCGCCCTTCGCAATTCCCGGCGACACTAGCCTCATTCCCATGGCTTGTAATCCCGGTCGGTCCTGTTTCGTGCGCATGCCCGATTTACGGCCGCCGCGCCGGTTGTCGCGATTGATTGTCGTGGGATATGGTCGCACCGCGCCATGTCGATAGAGACAGAGGCGGATGGGAGAGAATTCATGCGGCGGGAGCTCGATCAAAAGCGGACCCGCGCGTCATGAAAGCGCTCCGCATCATCGCAATCATCGGCGCCGTGCTGATCATGGTCGGCGAGGCGTACCGCACCTGGGGCACTGGTCGGCCAGTGCCCGCCTGGATGGATGACATGCTGCTCGGCACGATGATGATCGCTGCCGCCATCGCCGTCGGACGCCCGACAGTCGCGACGCGGAGCTTTTTCTCCGCTGCCTGGGGCGTCGCGGTGGGGATGGCCTATGGCAGTTTCTTCGGCAAATTGCTTGATCCGGCCAACAGTCATCCCGGTAATTTGCCGCTCGGATTCCTCACCTGGGCAATCGGCTTTGCCTTTATCGTGTCGATCGGCGGCCTGATCGCCAGCATCCTGCTTCCGAATCCCCCGCTTTTACATAAGGCGACAACATGAGCGACCTGATCCTGGTTATTGACGAAGGCACCACCTCAACCCGCGCCATGCTGTTCACACCCGATGGGAAATGCCTCGGCAGCAAGGCCAGCGAACTCACCCAGCATTATCCCGAGCCCGGCCGCGTCGAGCATGACGCGACGGAAATCTGGGAGCGGACCCTGGCCGTCACCCGCGCGATGGTCGATCAGGCCGGCGGTGCCGAGCGGATCGCCGCGATAGGCATCACCAACCAGCGCGAGACCGTGGTGTTCTGGGACCGCGAGAGCGGCGAGCCGCTGGCTCCGGCGATCGTCTGGCAGGACCGGCGCACCGCGGCGATCTGCCGCGACCTGCGCGAGGCCGGACATGAGCCTGCGGTGCAGGCCAAGACCGGGCTGTTGCTCGATCCCTATTTCTCGGGTTCGAAGATCGGCTGGGCGATGCACAACTGGCCGCAGCTGAAGGAGGCCGGCAATCGCCTCGCCATCGGCACGATCGAAAGCTGGCTGATCTGGAAGCTGACCGCCAGGGAAAATGGGGGTGGCGCGCACATCACCGATGCGACCAACGCCAGCCGCACCGCACTGATGGCGATCGGCAGCGGGCATTGGGATGACGGGCTGATCGAATTGTTCGGCGCGCCGCGCAAGGCGCTGCCCCAGATCGTCGATTGCGCCGGGCACTTCGGCGAGACGACATTGTTCGGTGCGGCAATCCCGATCTGCGGCATTGCCGGCGACCAGCAGGCCGCGACGATCGGCCAGTCCTGCCTCGAACCGGGCGAAACCAAGGCGACGTTCGGCACCGGCGCGTTCGTGCTGACTCAGGCCGGCCCGACCCCGCCCACCTCGCGCAACCGCCTGCTCTCGACCATCGTCTGGCAATTGGGCGGGCGCCGCGCTTATGCGCTGGAGGGGTCGGTGTTCGTTGCCGGCAGCCTGATCAAATGGCTGCGCGACGAGATCGGCCTGATCGGCACCGCTGCCGAAACCGAAGCGCTGGCGCGCAGCGTGCCGGACAATGGCGGCGTCTATCTCGTTCCCGCTTTGTCGGGCCTTGGCGCCCCATGGTGGCAGCCCGAGGCGCGCGGCGCGCTGTCCGGGCTCAGCTTCTCGACCAGCAAGGCGCATATCGTGCGCGCCGCGCTGGAGGCGATGGCGCATCAGGCGCACGACCTGAAGACCGCCTTTGCCGCCGACGGGGTCGATTGGCAGAGCGTGCGCATCGATGGCGGCATGGTCACCAATGACTGGATGGCGCAGGATCTCGCCGACATTCTCGGCGTGTCGGTGGAACGCCCGAAATTCGCCGAGACGACTGCACTGGGCGCGGCAATGCTGGCCGGGGTCGGATGCGGCCTGTTCACCGGGCTTGAGGATGCCAGCGCGATGCGCGGCAGCGTCGAGACGTTCGAACCGGCGATCGATGCCGATGCGCGCGAACGGCGGCTGGAGGGATGGAAAGCGGCGGTCGACAAGGTGGTCGGCTGACTCTGGCTATCAGACGGCAACTGAGTAGTCCGGTGGGGCGAAGAGGTGATAGTGAATCGCCCAACCCTGAAGCGTTTCCGCGGTGATGAGACCTACGCGCGGCTCGTTGCCAGACTCTCGGCATTCGGCCATATCGATCCGGGGCAAGGAAATAGCAGGTGCGGGCCTGCAAGTGATTAAACTGTAGGGGGAAATATTGGCAAACTGGAAATTAGCGGTTTCGCCGCTCGCCTCGCTTGCTTTGATATCTTGCGGCGGCGGATCGGAGTCTGCGTCGCCGATTCCAGTCGTAACCACTCCAACCCCGACACCGACACCGACACCGACACCGACACCGACACCGACACCGACACCGTTGCCGGCACCAACGATTCGCGCCTACTCGAGCGCCATCGTTGCAGGAGAGTATTTTTTCCGTGACGGCAGCACCTCCTTCTTGGCGCGTGGATTTGGTAGCCGTAGCGGCTTTTATTATCCTGGATTTGCCGATCCGCTGCTTGCTTATAGCTACTCAAATGATCCTGCTCGCCCTGCAAATTCGGATTTAACCGACAACGACAAAGAGATTGAAGGTTACGACCAAATCACCTCGTCCTATGTGCACATGACAGCGCCCAAGGCAGCGCGAGTCATCACGCCATTGACGACAATGCTTCGCACAGTGGATCAGGAAAAGCTCAAGGTACAGTTTGGCATCGTGGGACAAACCTTCGGCCTGCAGTCCAATCCCAATCTCCTGACCTACGATGCCATCAGTGAACTCGAATCGGGAGATGCCTCGCGACGGCAGGACGCCATCAAGATGCTGGGCTTTCATATCCGCGCAACGGCGCTGGGCTTGGTACTGGGATACATCACTATAGGGCCGAATCCCTATCAGGGCGATGTACCTCAATATGATGCCGTCGGCGCGAGCCTTTCGGCTTTTCCCCAAAGATATGTTTTCAACAATGCTGATTTGGCCGTAATCTTCGATAATCTCCAAACGCGCCCCCCCCGCGCGGGGCTTCCGTGCTGATGTTCTGACTGCAGCGGCACACCTGGTGATTATCTACGCCAATACGGTGTCAACGGAACTTACTGCCACCAATACCCCGCAATATACGAATGGCGTACGTGGCTTTTTGATGTCCAATATAGCACGACTTTTTCGAGAAAACTCTGCGGTTGTGGCATCCGAGATGATGCAACTGAATTCATCCGACGTTAAACTTCAAACAGCCAAATACGCTCCGACTCTTCCGTTTCCAACCAGTGCCGGATTATTTACCTCTACGAACTTCTACACGCTCAAGGTAGGAATGCCTTTGACGCTCCGGACAATATTCCAATCATCTCCAACATATGACCAGCATTCTTATGTACCGACACTTGATGATTTTGAGATCAATACAGATTCCAGCGCAAGCTCTCAGTATTACCTGGGACTACGGCTCGTATCTGTCTCTGTTCCGCAAGATAATTCAAACGACATAACGGCAAAACTACAGCCAGACGGCACCATCGTGATTACGCCTTCCAGCAATTTTCGAAACATCAGCTATTTCGATTATGTCGCAGCCTCTCGCTCCGGTGTACAGCAGTCCGGCCGCGCGTTCGTCACGGCCCAACCTTAACTGTTATGGCGGGCATATTCTGCCAGCAGTTGGATACGGTCAAGTATCTGATATGTATATAAATTACATCGCCAAGTGACGAGAACGGCGGCATACGAGATATGGGACACAACCGGTGTAACATATCTCCCCCGACCGTCCTCGCCGCATGGCGTCGACGACGATTCAACCATAGCCGAGGATCGGGCACATCTCCATCTGCCGGACTTGCACCGGCACGCTCTTTCTCTTTGTCGATAGCAGGGCCGCCGCAGCGCCACCGGTACAGGTGTCTCATATGGTCCGTGATGCGCCGGGTCTTTGACCTTCAGCGAAAATGGACCACGACATTGGACGCGGGCCATTCGCGTGACTTGCGCGTCGGTCCCGTCGATTGCCACGGCTTGCTGCCAAGTGCGCCGATATCGTCATACCGGCCGATCTCGGTATAGGCATCAATCACGAAGGGGATGCCTTCCGCTTTCAGTGGATCGAGGCTGTCGGCGACGTGCAGATGAAGGTGCGGGCCGGTCGTGTCGCCACTGAAGCCCAGCGCGCCGATCGCCTGCCCGCGACGGACTCGCTGCCCGACCTTCACCGCGATGCTGCCCGGCCGCAGATGCTCATAGAAAGCGTAGCGCCCCTGCCCCAGGTCGAGCGCGACATAATTACCCGATCCGTCGCCGAGCACATGGTCGGGATTGCGCGCGATCGACGCGCTTTCGACCATCCCGTCGCGCACTGCCGCGACCCGCGCATCGGCGCCGGCCAGGACCGGCGCATCATAGCCGATCGTCTCCGCCGGACGATCGGGATCGCCCCGGCTTGTACGGCCGGCATCGTCGAGGCCGACCCAGTCGATCGCATAGCGTCCGGGAATGCGCGCCTTGCCGTCCAGCGTATAGACCACCCGGCGATGGCCGCGCGGCCAGTCTGGCGACTGCACCGCCGCCCAGGGTCCCGCCGCCAGTGGCGGCGCCAGCGTCACGGGTGCAGTTTGGTTTACCATAATGGTCGGAATTTCGAGACGCAGCGGGCATGTCTCGCACGCCGCGATATAATCCACCGTGTGACCGATCCGCCGTGGCACCGGCCCGGTCAGTTCGACGTAGAGGACAGCTCTCGCGCCCGGCTGGATCGTCACCCGCGCCGCGCCCGGATCGTCCTTCGCCCCGGTGAGCGGGATCAGATTCGCCTGCAACGGGCGGCGGCTGAAGCTCCTGAGAGTCTTGCCGGTATCAGCGTCAGTGACAAGAATGCCCCGCACCGCCAGCGGCGTTGCGGCAAAATTCGTCAGATGAATCTCATAGCGAACTGCTTTCTCTCCGTTAGTCGCGACGATCTGGGGCGCCTGCGGCACACTGACGTCGAACGATTCAGACAGCGGCTCGCTTCCGGCCGCGCCCAGCAAGACCGGCGCAGCGCAAAGGATGAGCGGACGGAGATATCGCATCGACGCGGTCTAGCCGCGTCAGGCCGCCACCCCAACCCTGTCCTCGAACAATGTCTTCAGATCCTTTTTCAGGATCTTGCCATTGGCGTTGCGCGGCAATGTCTCATGCACGAAGCGGATCGCGACCGGCGTCTTGAAGACTGCGAGCCGCTCGCGCACCCAGGCCTGCAGTTCCGCCTCGGTCGCTTCCATGCCCGGCGCGAGATGGACCACCGCCGCCGGTTCTTCGCCCAATGTCCGATGCGGAATGCCGATCAGCGCACAATCGGTCACCGCCGGATGCGCGTAGAGGACATTCTCGACCTCGCTCGAATAGATATTCTCGCCGCCGCGGATGATCATGTCCTTGGCGCGGTCGACGATATAGACAAAGCCCTCCTCGTCGAGCTTTGCGAGGTCGCCGGTGCGCACCCAGCCGTCGATAAAGGTCTCGGCGGTCGCCTGCGGCTTGTTCCAATAGCCCTTCACGATCATTGGCCCCCGCGCCCACAGCTCGCCGACTTCGCCGAGCGGCATTTCGGTCGTTCCGTCGTCGTCCATGATCTTGAGGTCGGCGACCGCGACCGCCGGCCCCGCGCTGGTCGGGCGGTTGAGATAATCCTCGCTCGAATGGCTCGTCACCGTCGCCATCGTCTCGGTCATGCCCCAGCCATTGCCGGGCAGCGCGCCGAATTCCTCATGGATGCGCTTGACCAGTTCGGGTGCCGAGGGCGCACCGCCATAGGCGATCGCCTCGATCGAGGAGAGGTCGTATTTGTGCCGGTCGGGATGCTCGATCAGCTGCCACGCGATGGTCGGCACGCCGCCGGTGATGTTGACCTTCTCGCGCTGGATGATCTCCATCGCCTGCACCACATCCCATTTGCGCATGAAGATCATGGTCGATCCGGTCGCGATCACGCCCATCATGCTCGCGCTGCACGCGGTGACATGGAACAGGGGGATCACCGTCAGCATGGTGCGCGGCGTCGGATCGGGAACCGCCTCGCCCCGCCGCAGCACCGAGCGCGCCGAGGCATAGCCCGCCGACATGATATTGGTCATCAGATTGCGATGCGTGCCGAGCGCACCCTTGGGATTGCCGGTCGTGCCGCTGGTGTAGAAGATCGTCGCATCGTCATCGGTGTGGATCGCGACCTGCGGGAACGGCCCATCGGGCAGCGCCGCGTAACCGGTCGGCGTACCGATCAGATCCTCCAGCCGCGACGCCCTGCCCTCCAGCGCGCCGGATGCGCGCGCGACGATGATCCGCTCCACTGCGGGCAGCGCCGGGGCGGACTCGATCAGCCGCTGATGCCGCTCGGCATCGACGAACAGGATCCGCGTGCCTGAATCGTCGATACCATATTCCAGCTCGCCCGCGGTCCACCAAGCGTTCAGCGGCACGACGATCGCGCCGATCGATGCCGCGGCGAAGAAGATCACCGGCCATTCGGGCAGGTTGCGCATCGCGATCGCGACGCGGTCACCCTTCGCGATGCCCATTTCCTGCAGCTTGGTCGCCAGCGTCGCGACGGCGCGGTAATTCGCCTCGTAAGTGACGCGCTCATCCTCATAGACGGTGAAGACATTCTGCCCGTAGGCGCGCGCCGCCTGGATCAGAAAGGCGAGCGAGGGCGGCGCATATTTCCACACCCGAGTCGGCACGCCGCGAATATCGGCCATATCCATTTCGAACTTGCTGCCTGCCGCGGTCAGCGCGGCCTGCGCCTGCGCCAGCGAGACCCGGGGCCAGTTGGGGTCGAGCGCGATGAGAGGTTCGATATCCAAGACGCGTCTCTCCATATTCTGAACTTCGGGTTTGGCTTATCTGCCGTTTCAACCAAGGTTAGTGTTGATTCGCGCGCCACTCAAGGCAATAGGGTGCGACCAGTTTCGAACCGGGGGTATGGCCGGAGGGATGCCAGAGGAATGAAAGCCAGATGAAGATCGCGAAGCCAGGATCGCACGGTCTGGATGCCACTCGATTGGCCCATATCGATGGCCTGTTGAAGGAGCGCTATGTCGATTCGGGCAAGCTTCCCAACGCTCAACTGTTGATCGCGCGCGACGGAGAGATCGTCCATTTCAGCAGCCAGGGTGCGGCCCGCGAAGGCGGCAAGCAAGTCGATGAGACGTCGCTGTACCGCATCGCGTCGATGACCAAGCCCATCACCTCGATCGCCTTCATGATGCTGGTCGAACAGGGCTTGGTCGCGGTCGACACGCCGGTCCATCACATCTTGCCCGAATTCAAAGGGCTGGGCGTCTATAATGGCGGCGGCGCGGGCGTGCCCTTCGTCACCAAACCGACCACCGAACCGATGCGCATGGTCGATCTGCTGCGCCATACCTCGGGCCTGACCTATGGCTTTCAGAACCGCTCCAACATTGATGCCGCCTATCGCGAGGGCAAGATCGAAAACTGGCACGGCAATCTCGACCTTGACGGCTTTATCGGGGCGCTGGGCAAGATCCCGCTCGAATTCTCGCCCGGCGAGGGGTGGAATTATTCGGTGTCGACCGATGTGCTCGGCGCGGTGGTCGAGCGCGTCTCGGGCATGAAGCTCGACGATTTTTTCCGCGCGCGCATCTTCGCGCCGCTCAAGATGCACGATACCTTCTTCGATGTGCCGGGGGACAAGATCGACCGGCTGACCGACTGCTACACCTTCGTCGCCGGCAAGGGCCGCATCATGTATGATCGCGGCACGGAAAGCGCGTGGAGCCGCCGGCCGAAGCTGCTCTCGGGCGGTGGCGGGCTGGTCTCGACCGCGCTCGACTATCATCGCTTCTGCCAGATGTGCCTGAACGGCGGCGAACTCGACGGCGCGCGCATCGTCGGCCGCAAGACGCTTGAGCTGATGACGCAGAACCATCTGCCCGGCCGTTCCGACCTCGCAACCATGTCGCAGTCGCTGTTCAGCGAGGCGGCCAATGCCGGGACCGGCTTCGGGCTTGGTTTCGCGGTCAATATCGACGTGGCACGATCGATGATCCCGGGCAGCGTCGGCGAATATTATTGGGGCGGCATGTTCTCGACCGCCTTCTTCATCGACCCCGTCGAGAAGCTGCATATGATCTTCATGACTCAAATGAGCCCGTCCAACGTCTATCCCATCCGGCGCGAACTGAAGACGCTGATCTATTCCGCGCTGACCTGAACCCCCCGCCCGGCCATGGCCGGGCCCTTATCGCTTGAACAAGCCGGCCCTGCGCCGGCCCGACCATCAGGAGAGTAAAATGACCGGTCCGATCACCACCGAACGCCATGACGATGTCCTTGTCATCATCTCGAACAACCCACCGGTGAATGCGCTTGGCGCAGCGGTGCGCCAGGGGCTCGACGCCGGCATCAAGGAAGGCCTTGCCGACGATTCGATCAAGGCGATGGTGATCCGCTGCGACGGCCGCACTTTCTTCGCCGGCGCCGACATCACCGAATTCGGCCGCGCGATGCAGGAGCCCGGCTTGCCCACCGTGGTCGATCTGATCGAGGCATCGGACAAGCCAGTGGTCGCCGCGATCCACGGTACTGCGCTTGGCGGCGGGTGCGAAGTCACGCTTGGCTGCCATTACCGTATCGCCGTGCCCAGCGCGAAGATCGGCACGCCAGAAGTGAAGCTCGGCCTGCTCCCCGGTGCCGGCGGCACGCAGCGCATCCCACGCATCGCCGGTGTGCCGATCGCGCTCGAACTGACCGCAAAGGGTGATCCGATTTCGGCCAAGCGCGCACTCGACGCAGGCCTGATCGACCGCATTGCCGGCGAGGACAGCCTGGCCGCCGACGCAATCGCCTTTGCCCGTGAGATCGCCGCGGCGCGTCCCTTGCCCCGCGCCAGCGAGAAGGTTGCCAAGGCCGACCCCGAAGCGGTTGCCGCATTCAAGAAGGAGAATGCCAAGCGCTTTCGTGGTTTCGATGCGCCCGCCGCCAACATTGCCTGTGTCGAGAAGGCCGCAGATGGTTCGACCTTCGCCGAGGGCATCGCGTTCGAACGCCAGGAATTCATGAAGCTGATGATGGGCGTGCAGAGCGCAGCACAGCGCCATCTGTTCTTCGCCGAGCGCCAGGCCGCGAAGATCGACGGCATCGCGTCGGACATCGCACTGCGCCCGATCAAGCGGGTCGGCGTGATCGGTGCCGGCACAATGGGTGGCGGCATCTCGATGAATTTCCTGTCCGCTGGTGTTCCGGTGACGATCGTTGAGATGCAGCAGGAAGCGCTCGATCGCGGCACGGGCGTGATCCGCAAGAATTACGAGGCATCGGCCGCCAAGGGCCGGCTCAAGCCCGAACAGGTCGAGCAGGCGATGGGCGCGCTGAAGCCGACGCTCGACTTCGCCGAACTCGCTGATTGCGACCTGATCATCGAGGCGGTGTATGAGACGATGGAGGTGAAGAAGGATATCTTCACCAAGCTCGACGCAATCGCCAAGCCGGGCGCGATCCTCGCGTCGAACACTTCCTATCTCAACATCGACGAGATCGCCGCGGTGACCGCGCGTCCGCAGGACGTGCTCGGCATGCATTTCTTCTCGCCTGCCAATGTCATGAAGCTGCTTGAAGTGGTGCGCGGCGCGAAGACCGCCGATGATGTTCTCGCCACCGTCATGGCGCTGGCCAAGACGATCCGGAAGGTCGCCGTGGTCGCCGGCGTCTGCCACGGCTTTATCGGCAACCGCATGCTGATGCCGCGCCAGGTCGAGGCCAACAAGCTGCTGATGGAAGGCGCGACGCCGGAACAGATCGACCGCGTCCATGTCGAGTTCGGCATGCCGATGGGCCCGTTCCAGATGAGCGATCTCGCCGGTGTCGATATCGGCTGGCACCGCGACCCGACCCGGATCGAGAATATCCGCGACGCGCTCGCCGCCGAAGGCCGCTGGGGCCAGAAGACCGGCAAGGGCTTTTACGACTATGACGAGAAGCGCAATCCGACCCCCTCCCCGCGCGTCGCCGAGATCATCGAGGAATTCCGCAGCAAGTCGAACCTGCAGAAGCGCGAGATCAGCGATGAGGAGATCATCGAAAAGACGCTCTACACCATGGTCAATGAAGGCGCGCTGATCCTTGAGGAGAAGATGGCGCAGCGCGCATCGGACATCGATGTGGTGTGGATTTATGGCTATGGCTGGCCAGTCTATCGCGGTGGGCCGATGTTCTGGGCCGACACCGAAGGGCTGAAGAAGATCGTCGCCGGCCTGGAGAAGCATGGCTTCAAGGTCGCCGAGCTGCTCAAGTCCAAGGCAGAGAGCAACGGGCGCTTCAGCTGATGGAACGCACGGCACTCGAAACCGCGACGGCGATCCGCGCCGGGGAGAGCAGCGCTCTCCTCGAATGCGAGGCAGCGATCGCGCGGATCGAGGACCGCGATGGGCCGATCAATGCAGTGGTGGTGCGCGATTTCGATCGTGCGCGGGAACAGGCGGCAGCGATGGACCGCCGCCTCGCCGCCGGCGACACCGCGCCGTTGCTCGGCGTGCCGATGACAATCAAGGAAAGCTACGACATCGCCGGCCTGCCGACGACCTGGGGCTTCGAGGCGCATCGCGGCCATATCGCGCAAAAGGACGCGGTCGCGGTCCAGCGGCTGAAGGCGGCCGGCGCGGTCTTTCTCGGCAAGACCAATGTGCCGGTCAGCCTCGCCGACCTGCAATCGGTCAATCCGGTCTATGGCCGCACCAGCAATCCGCATGATCACACGCGTGTCCCCGGCGGATCGTCGGGCGGCGCGGCCGCCGCGCTTGCCTCGGGCATGGTGCCGCTCGAATATGGCTCCGATATTGGCGGCTCGATCCGCGTGCCGGCGCATTTCTGCGGTGTCTGGGGGCATAAATCGACCTTTGGCGTGCTGCCCAATCAAGGCCATTTCTTCCCCGGCACCGATGGCGCACGTTCGGTGCTGGCGGTGATCGGGCCAATGGCACGCGACGGTGCCGATCTGGCGCTGGCGTTCGACCTGGTCGCCGATGTGCCGCAACCCCGCGCCACGATCGAAAGCCCAAGGGCCTTGCGCATCCTGCTGCTGACCGATCATCCGTCGGCCAAGGTCGATCCGACAATTGTGGCGGCGATCGAAACGGCGGCGAAGGCGCTGGAAGCAGCCGGCGCGCTTGTGACTCGCAAGACCGACCTGCTGCCCGATCTGGCGAAGCAGCAAAGCGATTATATGCGCATGCTCGGCATCGCGATCGCTCGCGGTATCGCCCCGCAAGGCGGAACGCCCGCGACGCTGATCCAATGGTTCGACCTGCTCGACGATCAGGCGCGCAACAAGCGCGCCTGGGTGCGCCTGTTCGAGGATTTCGACGTGGTGTTCGCACCCGTACTGGGGAGCGCTGCATTCGTGCACGACGACACCGCGTTGCGCAGCCGCATGCTGCTGATCGACGGCGAACAGACGCCGTTTGCAGTGCAATTCGCCTGGCCCGGCATTGCCACCTTCCCCGGCCTTCCCGCCACTGCCGTGCCGATCGGCACCACGGCCGATGGCTTGCCCATCGGCATGCAGGTGATTGCCGCGCCGCACCGTGACCACACCGCCATTGCGGTCGCCCGTCTCGTCGACGGCGCGATCGGTTGAACTGCCAGACTCAGGAACCATGATGACTGACCTCGATACCTTCCGCACCGAAACCCGCGCTTGGCTCGCGGCGAATTGCCCGCCCGAGATGCGCGAGCCGGTCCGTTCCGAAAAGGACGCGACCTGGGGCGGCCGCAATCCCGATTTCCAGCCCGGTCAGAAGGAATGGATGGACGCGATGGCCGGCCGTGGCTGGACCGTGCCCGACTGGCCCAAGGCCTATGGCGGCGGTGGCCTGAGCCCGGCCGAAACCAAGATCCTGCGCGAGGAACTGGCCGCGATCAAGGCGCGCAACCCGCTCAATTCGTTCGGCATTTCAATGCTCGGGCCGGCATTGCTGAAATATGGCACCGAGGAGCAGAAGCTCGAGCATCTGCCCAAGATCGCGCGCGGCGAGATCCGCTGGTGCCAGGGCTATTCCGAGCCAAACGCCGGCTCCGACCTCGCCAGCCTCGCCACCTCGGCCGAGGACAAGGGCGATTACTATCTGGTCAATGGCCAGAAGGTCTGGACCAGCTACGCCGACAAGGCCGACTGGATTTTCTGCCTCGTCCGCACCGACAAGACCAACAAGCAGGGCGGGATCAGCTTCGTGCTGTTCGACATGGCGAGCGAAGGCGTGTCGACCAAGCCGATCCTGCTGATCAGCGGCTATTCGCCCTTCTGCGAGACCTTTTTCGACAATGTGAAGGTGCCCAAGGCCAATCGCATCCATGACGAGAATAAGGGCTGGGACGTCGCGAAATATCTGCTGGGCCATGAGCGCGAGATGATCTCCGGCATGGGCCTCGCCTCGACCGGGCGCAATCCGCTGATCGACGGCGCGATCGCGACGGTCGGGCTCGACCATGACGGCAAGCTCGCCGATCCGCTGCTGCGCGCAAGCATCGCGACGTTCGAGGTCCGCGCCAAGGCGTTCGGCATGATGTCCGAGCGCTTCATCGACGAACTCAAGGCCGGCCGCGCCCACCCCGCCCAGCCGAGCATGATGAAATATTACGGCACCGAGCTGAACAAGTCGCGCTACGAACTGATGATGGCGGCGGGTGGCTCGGACTCGCTGGAATGGGAAAGCGAACGCTCCGCGGGCGGCGGCGCGGCGCGCGCCTGGCTGCGGACCAAGGCGAACTCGATCGAGGGCGGCACCAGCGAGATCCAGCTCAACATCATCGCCAAGCGGATCCTGGATTTGCCGTCAGCTTAACCCAACGCCCTCTCTCTTCCGGGAGCGGGCAGACGACCCCGGCAAAGGCCGGGGGAAGTCGGGAGAGGGGGCGTCACAAACGCCGGTCTGCGTTCTGGACTGCCCCTCTCCCCTCCCTCTCCCCAAAGGGGAGAGGGCAAGAAGGAAAGAATAAGACATGCCTCTCTATCTCAACGACGAACAGACGATGCTCCGCGACACGACGCGCGATTTCGTCGCCGAACATGCCCCGGTCTCGCACATGCGCGCGATGCGCGATGCGAAGGACGCGACGGGCTTCTCACGCGACCTGTGGAAGAGCTTCGCCGAGATGGGCTTTACCGGCATCCTGATCGGTGAGGACCAAGGCGGCCTGGGCCTGGGCCATGTCGAAGCCGGCGTGGTGCTTGAGGAGATTGGCCGCAACCTGTCCCCCTCGCCTTTCCTGTCGACCGCCGTCGCTGCCGTCGAAGCACTGAAGGGCAGCGCACAGGCCGAGCGCTGGTTCCCCGGCATCATCGCCGGCGACACCGTCGCCGCACTGGCGATCGACGAAGCGGCCAAGCATCGCGGCACCGTGGCGATGAAGGCCGAACGCTCGGGCAATGGCTTCAAACTGTCGGGCAGGAAGCAGTTCGTGACGCATGGCCATATTGCCGACCTGATCATCGTCGCCGCGCGCACCGCCGGCTCAGCCGATGACGAACAGGGCATCACGCTGTTCGCCGTCGACAAGGGCGCCGCGAACCTGACCGCCGAGGCCGAGCGCCTCACGGATTCGAGCCTGGCCGCGCGACTGACCTTCGACGGGGTCGAAGTCGATGCCGATGCGGTGATCGGCGAAGTCGATGCCGGCAATGATCCGCTCAACCGCCTGCTTCGCGCCGGCCGCACCGGCGCCTCGGCCGAGCTGCTTGGCGTCGGCGGCGGCGCGATGGACCTGACGGTCAATTATCTCAAGGAGCGCAAGCAGTTCGGCGCGACAATCGGCAGCTTCCAGGCGCTGCAGCACCGCGCCGCGCACCTCTATTCCGAAATGGAGGTCGCCCGCGCCGCGGTGCTCAAGGCCGCCCAGCTGCTGGATGAAGGCAGCGGTGCCGTTAGCAATCGGGCCGATGAGGCGGTGTCGGTGGCCAAGGCAATGACCGCGCTCGCCACCACCTTGTCAGTACAGGAAGGCGTGCAGATGCACGGCGGCATCGGCATGACCGATGAATATGATATCGGCTTCTACCTGAAGCGCGCCCGCGTGCTGGCCGAGATGTTCGGCGATGCGAACTTCCACGCCGACCGGCTGGCGGTCGCGGCGGGCTATTGATAGGCGAGTCCGGTATGACCGATCCCACACCCGAACAGCTCGCCGCCGATCTTGTCGACCTGCTCGATGTCGAGCCGCTCGATACCGATCTTTATCGCGGCAAGGTCGGCAATGACGGGTTCGGCCGGGTATTCGGCGGGCAGGTGATCGGACAGGCGCTGCAGGCCGCACAGCGCTCGACCGACGCACCGAAGATCGCGCATTCGCTCCATGCCTATTTCATGCGGCCCGGGGCGGAGGAATTGCCGATCATCTACCGCGTGGTGCGCGATTTCGACGGCCGCAGCTTTGCCACGCGCCGTGTGATCGCGATGCAAAAGGGTCAGCCGATCCTCAACATGGCCTGCTCGCTGCAAGCCCCTGAAGGCGGGCTGGCGCATCAGGATGCGATGCCCGACGTGCCGCCGCCGGAAGAGCTCAAGTCCGACCGCGACTTGCGCCTCGCCATGATGGACGAGATTCCCGAACGCTTCCGGCACCAGTTCCTGCGGCCGCGCATGGTCGAGATCCGCCCGGTCACGCCGCGCAGCTGGCTTCACCCGGTCAAGCAGGAGCCGCGCCAGAGCAGCTGGTTCCGTGTCGTCGCGCCGATCGGCGACGATGCCGCGATGCACCGCGCGATCCTGGCCTATGCATCGGACATGTCGCTGCTCGGCACCTCCTCGCTCGCGCACGGCGTGTCGTGGATGACGCACAAGCTGCAGAGCACCAGCCTCGACCATTCGGTCTGGCTGCACGAGGATTTCCGCGCCGACGACTGGCTGCTCTACACCACCGACAGTCCCTGGGCAGGCCATGCGCGCGGCTTCAACCGCGGCAAGATCTACGCCCGCGACGGCCGACTGGTCGCGAGTTGCGCGCAGGAAGGATTGATGCGGCTGCGCGAGTGATCAGCCGCAGCAATTCGCTGTTCCCGATCACCCCTCCTGTGGCAGCATGTCTCCAATCGCTCATCACAGGACCACCCATGCTGCTCAATCGTAGACACCTCCTCGCCGGTGCCGGCATTGCCGGCGTCGCGGCCACCTTCCCTGCCCTCGCCGCAGGCAAAGCCGGCGCGCCCGGCGATGCGGCCGCGACCGACGCGCTTGCCGCGATCGCCGAGGAAATGCTCGCGACCTTCCCCGACAATGCCACGACACTCGGCATCGACACAGGCAAGCGCAGCGGACTGAAAGCGCAGCTCGCCGATCGCAGCGCGGCCGGCGATGCCAGCCACCGCGATGCCGCCAGAGCCCGCCTACGCCTGCTCGAAGCGATCGACCGCTCGACGCTCTCAACCCAGGTCGCACTCGATGTCGATGTGGTCCAGGCGGCTTATCAGCTCGCGGTGGGCGGCTGGGCCGCGCTGCCCGGCGGCGATGTCGCGATCCTCAACCAGAATGTTTCCTATCGCAGCACGCCCTATATCGTGTCGCAGGGCACCGGCGCGTTCGCCGAAGTGCCTGACATGATGGAGAGCAAGCACGAGATCGCGACGCGTGCCGATGCCGATGCCTATCTGGCGCGGCTGGAGGCCTATGCGGCCTCGCTCGACGCCGAGACCGCGCGGATCGAGGCGGACGCGGCCAAAGGCATCGTGCTGCCCAATTTCCTGCTCGACATCACCGCCGGCCAGCTCAACAGCGCGGCAACCCAGCCGATCGCGGACTGGGGCCTGATCCGGTCATTCGCCGAGAAGGCCAACAAGGCGAGCGTCGCCGGCACCTGGGGCGAGAGCGCCGCAAGCGTCGCCAGGGACAAGATCGCGCCCGCTTTGACGCGTCAGGCGGCCGCGCTGACCAAATTGCGCGACAAGGCAAGCGAAACGCCCGGCATGTGGAAGCTGCCGGACGCCGAGCGCGCCTATGCCTGGCTGGTCGAGGCCGGCACAACCACCAAGCGCACGCCGGAGGAAGTTCATCAGTCCGGCCTGGAACAGGTCGCCACGCTCAGCGCCGAGATGGACGTGCTGTTGAAGGCACAGGGGCTGACCAAGGGCAGCGTCGGCGCGCGGCTGGCCGAACTCGGCAAGCGGCCCGACCTGCTCTTTCCCAACACAGACGCCGGACGCGCTGAGCTGCTCGGCTATCTCAACCACACCGTCGCGGGCATCCGCGGCAAGATGCCGCAGGTGTTCGGAAAGGTCGTTGCCGGCAACCTGATCGTGAAGCGCGTCCCCACCTCGATCGAGGCCGGTGCCTCCAATGCCTATGCCGGCGCTGGATCGATCGACGGCAAGTCTCCTGGCAATTTCTACATCAACCTGAAGGACACCAGCATCTGGCCGCGTTTCGCACTGCCGACCCTGGTCAGCCATGAAGGGATACCGGGCCATGTCTGGCAGGGCGAATATACCTATAGCCTGCCGTTGATCCGCACCCTGCTCGCGTTCAACGCCTATAGCGAAGGCTGGGCGCTTTACGCCGAGCAGCTCACTGACGAGGTGGGCGCCTATGCCGCGGATCCGCTCGCGCATCTCGGTTATCTGCAATCGATGAACTTCCGCGCTTGCCGGCTGGTGGCCGACACCGGGCTGCACCACAAGCGCTGGACGATGGAACAGGCGATGCGCTGGTTCGGCGAGGCGACCGGCTACACCACGTCGCAATGCCGTACGGAACTCAACCGTTACTGCGCGTGGCCGGGCCAGGCGCTGGGCTACAAGACCGGGCATAACGAGATCAACCGGCTGCGCGCCAAGGCGAAGACCGCGCTCGGCGCAAGGTTCGACGTAAAGCAGTTCAACGACCTCGTGGTCGGTGTCGGTGGCGTCCCGCTCAGTGTCCTTGGGCGGGTGGTGGACAGCTGGACGGCGAAGGCAATGGCCTGACCCGTGGCGCGGCTTGCTGGCTGTTATTTCGGAGAATGAATTTTTTGCTGGCTGTTATGTTGGATTTTTCGCTCAGATTACGATTTTATTTCAGCATGTTACGCAAAACTGGCTGACACCAGATAACAGCCACCGAACAGCCAGGTAACAGCCAGCATAACAGCGAAGGAACAGCCAGGAACAGCCACCATCACTGGCTGTTCGAGCCGTAACAGCCAGCCAGGCTGACGGACATTTTTTCCGGTTATGTCAAAGAGCGCGGCGGAAAACCGAATGGCTTTCCGTCCATCGCTGCGTTCTCATATTTCGCCGGAGGGTTGAATCAGCGCATGACCTGAGCACCGACCTTTCCCGCTGGAGCTGCGGGCGGCGCCATCGAACACCGCCTGACGCTTACCGCTCAGCGTTTCCGCACCGTATAGGTAGACGGCAGGAACAGGAAGACATCGGTCGGTCCCCCGCGCGCCCATTCGACGGGCCGGTCGAGCCCGGTGACATCGACCCCGGAACCGGTACCAAACTTCGCGGCCGACAGCGCCGCATCGGCAGCGATCAGGTCGATGATCTGGCTGCGATACTGATCGGGGTTGATCACCGACAATGTCAGATCGTTGGTGGCGCTGACCTGCGACCGACCAACCTTGGACACGGAAGCGACGAACTGCGCGATCTTCGCCTTCGCCGCATCAATGGTCATTCCAGGCGTGAGCCGAACCTTGGCCAGGAAACTGGTCTGGTCGGTGTCCGATCGCCCGTCGCTGGAGAAATTCAGCCGCTCGTATCTGGCAAGCGTCAAAGGCTCGAGGACATAATCCCCCGTCGCCAGTTCGACGCCCGCCTTTCCGGCGGTCGCGATCATGTTGCTGATCGTGGCGCGCAGGTCATTGCGCCGCGTCGTGAAATCACGCGCATCGCCGACCACGCGCACCGTCTGCACCGCATAATCCGCGGTGCGCTTCAGGTTGATGATCGGGCGTGACGACGCAACGACGCCGTCGCTGTAGCTCGCATCGCCATTATTATAGCCGCGCCGTTGCGCCGTCACGAGCACTTCCTGCCCCAGTGCCGGTGCTGCGATGCCGAGCATTGTCGTCGCGATCAGCATCTTCAAAACGATCCGCATGTCCGTCCTCCCCTTGTCGACAAAGCGCGTTCAATTGCGCGGGCGCACCGTCGTCGCAGACGGCAGGAACAGCTGCACTTCGGTCAAGCCTGCGCGCTTCCATTGCACCGGCCGGTCGAGCCCGGTGACCTCGACGCCATAGCCGGGACCGAAGCGCGTGCTGGTCGCTGCCGTGTCCTTCGCCACCAGATCGATGATCGCCCCGCGATATTGTTCGGGATTGACCACGCTCAACGTCAATTCGCTATAGGCTTTCATCTCGGCGCGACCGACGGCCGGCACCAGCTTGATGAACTTGTCGATCCGGGCGAGCGCCGCCTTCGCGTCGATGTTCGGCTCAAGTGGCACCTTCACGAGGAACTTGACCAGCTCGCCGCGGCTGCTGTCGTCTTCGACGATTTTCAGGTCCTTGTAGTTGGCGGGCGTCAACGGCTCGACCACGATCTCGCCGCTTGCCACCTGCACCCCACCCTGCCGGGCGAGGTCGATCGCCTTGCGCGTCATCGCGTAGATTTCGGCGTGGCGTTCATCCTCATCGCTGGTGTCGCCGATAATGACGACCTGCTGAATCGCGAAGTCGGCGGTGCGGCGCAGCATCTGAATCGCCGCCGGCATGGGCACCGGCTTTTCCTTGGCACGGTCATTGTCGTCGTCATCGGGGTCCAGTCTGCGCATCCCGGTGACGACGATCTCCTCGCCGCCTCCCCCTCCTATGTCTCCCTCAACCTGAGCGAAGGCCGGTACCGCACTCACCAGAAATCCGCACGCCGCCAAGCCGATGATAAAACCGCGCATCCCTGCCCTCCCCCCTGCTTTGATGCAAGGGTGCGCAGGATCGGACCGCCTGTCAAATTCCGACCTAACCCTGCGTCGCGGTCCCCGCGCAGACATAAAGTGTGACCAGCAGCCCGACGATCAGGGCGCCGGCGCGGTGGCTCCCGGTGCGCCGCCAGGCAAAGGTCGCGATCACCGCGATCACCGGCAGGATCGCGACGAACTGCAACGCGATCACCGTGCTGAGCGGATCGAAGCCGGTGACTAATGTGCCGGTGACGAAAAAGCCGGCATAGACCAGCACGAAAACGCCCGCGAAAGCGCCGGCCATGGCGGTTATCGCGGTGCGATAGTGCCGTCCCGCGCTGTCGCCCTGCACCATCAGTCCGTTCACCCCGCGCAAGATCACGAGATAGGCAATGGTGATCGGCACCAGATAGATCGACGCGATATTCCATTGCCATGCGCTGGGCCACTTCACCGCGAGGATCCACAGGCGCAGATCGGTAGTGAACAGCCGATCGACCAGGAAGACAGCGAGATAACCGACCGCGACCGTCGCCACCGCAATGCCGACCGCCGCCAGCCAGGGCGATGAAGGTGTGGGCGCCGGCACCGGGCCGAACCGCCGCAGCAACACCCCGGCACCCGCACAGAGCAACGCCCAGAGCGCGACCTGAGTCGTCACGGTCTGCGGCAGGACCATAGTCGCCGGCAGCAGCAGAAAGATCGCGATGAAGGTCGGAAAGAACAGCAGAACCGGCACCAGCGTGGTCAGCCACATGCCGCGCCGCCAGCGCGTGTCGCGCTCGGCGACCGCCGGGATCGCTGCCGCCTGCAGCCCGCGGAATGGCGTGCTACGCAACAACAAGTCGAACGTGCCGAGGATCAGCAGCACGAACCCGGCCAGTCCGATCCCGGTCCCGACCTCCTTCCAGTACCAAAGCTGGTCGCTCGCCGGCAGCGGCGTACCGCCCTTGAGGGTGCGGGCGAACCAGTCGGTCGCATGGCCGATCGCGGCGGGCGAGATATGATCGCCCGGATGAGTCGTCGCCGGCTGGTACAGCACTCGCGCCGTCCCGGCATCGATCGAACCGTAAAGCTTGCCCGGCTCGATCGCCCCGCCCGACCCGAACACGCCTTGCAGCTTCACGCTGCCGGCAAGATCCATAGCGCGGGGGCTGTCCCACATCAGCCCGGAAAATTCGTCGTAAAGGCTGTACACGAGCGCCAGATTGCGCGGCCAGGCCGGGCTGCCGTCCTTGGCATAGGGTGCGCCGGTCGAGGATCCTTCGAGCACGATCGAGCGATAAGCGTCGGGCATCGCCGCGGCCGCCGCGAGCACGGTCCAGCCGCCCATGCTGTGTCCCTCCAGCCCGATCTGCCCCTTGTCGACCATCGGCAGCGAGCGGAGATAGGTGAGCCCGTCCGGGCCGCCAAAGCCATTCGAAAAGGCCTTGCCGCCGCTATAGCCATGTCCGGTCTGGTCGATCGCCAGCACGACATAGCCGCGCCGCGCGAATTCGATCGCAAAGCCGTCCTGCGTCTCGCGCGAATTGATATAGCCATGTACCGCAAGGATACCCGGCGCGGGCGTTGCTGCGGTCGCGCCGCGAGGGACATAGAGCAGCGCGCTCATCGTCGTGCCGTTGGTGCCGGCGAAGCGGATATCGCGCACGCTGATCCCGCCTGAGGTCTGGATCGATGCGGCAAGCCATGCGCCGGCGAGGATGAGGATAAGACCCAGGGCGGCGAACCAGCCTTTAGCGCGTGGATAGCCCGTCAGTGTGTCGGTCATCGCTCACTCCCCCTTTTGCGGCCCATCCTCAAGCCCGGCCCCATGCCCTTTTCCCCGTTCGGCTGGGCTTGATCCGGGTTGTCGAAGCCTCGCCTTTTCTTCGAAAAAAGAACAGCCCTTCGACAAGCTCAGGGCGAACGGAGGATAGGATTTATTCCCCTAAACCGCCGTCTTGCCATATTCCTGCTTGGTCACCGGATGGCTCGACGACAGGCCGCCATCGACCGCGATCGCCTGTCCGTTGACATAGCTCGCATCGTCGGAGGCAAGGAAGGCCGCGACCTTGGCCAGTTCCTCGGGCTGCGCGCCGCGGCGCAGCGGATTAAGGCGGCCGATGCGGTCGGTCTTGCCAGCGTCGCGGGCATAATCGAAGGTCGGCTTGGTCATGCCGGTTTCGGTCAGGCCGGGGCAGATCGCATTGACCCGCACATTCGATCCCGACAGTTGCTGCGCCGACACCATCGCCAGGTTGATCACACCCGCCTTGGAGGCGGAATAGGCCGGGCTGCCCGCGCCCGAGCGGATGCCGGCGACGCTGGCGGTAAGCACGATCGCCCCGCCGCCGCGCTCGGCGATCTTCGGCGCAGCGTGCTTGATCGCCAGATAGGGGCCGATCAGATTGACCCTGAGCACTTCAGTAATCAACGACACATCAGTGTCGAAGATATTGGCCATGCCGCCCGAGATGCCGGCATTGGCGAACATCACGTCGAGCCCGCCATAATATTCGCACGCGACATTGACCGCGCGGATCACATCCTCCTCGGTGCCGGCATCGATCTGGATTGCATGTGCGGTGCCGCCAGCGCTGGCGATCCGCTCGACCGTTTCGGTCACCGCATCGCTCTTGTCGGCGCACAGTACTTGCCCGCCCTCGCTCGCGAACAGCAAGGATGCTGCGCGTCCGATGCCCGATCCTGCGCCGGTCACGATGATCGATTTGCCGGTGAACCTTGCCATCTTCCAACTCCCGTTCGCCCTGAGCTTGTCGAAGGGCCGTTCTTTCTGTTTCCCGCGTCGCTTAGAAGGACAGTGCTTCGACAGGCTCAGCACGAACGGGGATGGGTTAGCGCCTCAGCACATCAGATCGTGACGCCGCCGTCGATGACGATCGTCTGACCGGTCATGAACGCGCTGGCCGGTGCGG
Organism: Sphingomonas sp.; assembly: GCF_050725575.1. Lineage (GTDB taxonomy): Bacteria > Pseudomonadota > Alphaproteobacteria > Sphingomonadales > Sphingomonadaceae > Sphingomonas. The sequence continues at coordinate 71,574 of NZ_JBOHHW010000019.1, forward strand.
CAAGGAACACCACGGCGCCGGCGATCTCATCGGGTTCGCCGATGCGGCGCAGCGGCGTCACCGCATTGCGCCGGGCGGTCGCCGCTTCGTCTTCCCACAAGGCGCGGGCGAAATCGGTCTTGATCAGGCCCGGTGCGATGCAGTTGACCCGCACATTGTCAGCGCCGAATTCATGCGCGAGGTTGCGTGCCAGCTGCATGTCGGCGGCCTTGGAAATGGCATAGGCGCCGATCACCGGTGTGCCGCGAATGCCGCCGATCGACGAGATGATCACGATGCTGCCTGAGCGGCGCTCGCGCATCTCCGGCGCGACCATGCCGATCAGCCAGTGGTTCGACACGATATTATTGTCGAGGATCTTGCGGAACTGCTCGTCCGAAATGCCCGATTGCGGCCCGTAATAGGGGTTCGACGCGGCATTGCAGACCAGCACATCGACCTGACCGAAAGCGGCGCGAGTCTCATCGACCAGATGCTGCAGCCCCGCCTTGTCGGAGATATTCGCGGCAACCGCGATTGCGGTACCCTCACCATATTTGGCGTTGATCTCCGCCGCGACCGCGTCGCAGGCGTCCTGCTTCCGGCTCGAGATCGCGACCTTCGCACCATGTTCGGCAAGCTCGAATGCACTCGCCTTGCCGATCCCCTTGGTCGATCCGGTGATGATGGCGACCTTGCCGGTCAGATCGAACAAACTCATCCTCACCCTCTCCCTATTTCGGTCCTGTCAGGCGCCGGCCTTTTGCGCGAAGGCCCATGCCGCCGCGGCCAGGCCGCCGACCCGCTCCGCCGTCTTCGCTGCCTGTGCGCTCGATGCCGTGCCGTCGACGATGCGCTTCTTGATCCCCTGAACGATGCCGGTCAGGCGAAACAGATTATAGGCAAAATACCAGTCGAGCTGTGGCACGCCGTCGCGCCCGGTCGCCGCGCAATAGCGCGCCACCACCTGCTCGATCGTGGGAATGCCGGTTTCCTCGCCAGCCAGGCCCATCACACCTGAACGTCCCTCTGGCTGAGTGACCCAGTTCATCAGGAAATAGGAGAAATCGGCCAGCGGATCGCCCAGCGTCGACAGCTCCCAGTCGAGCACTGCGATCACTTTTGCTTCGCCGGCGGCGAAGATCATGTTGTCGATGCGGAAATCGCCGTGCACGACCGAGGTGCGCGTCTGTTCGGGCAGTGTCGAAGGCAGCCATTCGATCAGCGCCTCGACGTCCGGCATAAGCTCGGTTTCCGAGGCGCGATATTGCTTGGTCCAGCGCGCAACCTGGCGCTCGAAATAATTGCCCGGCTTGCCATAGGCTTCGAGCCCGGCGGCCGCATAATCGAGGTTGTGCAAGGCAGCTAGGGTATCGACCATCGCGTCATAATGGGCGCGCCGCTCGGCCGGCGTCGCGTCGGGCATCGAGCCGTCCCAGATCGTCCGCCCCTCGACCATTTCCATGACGTAAAAGGCCGATCCGATCACCGCATCGTCCTCGCACAGGCCGTAAGGCTGCGGCACCGGGAAACCGGTCGGATGCAGCCCGGCGATGACGCGATATTCGCGGTCCACGGCATGGGCCGAGGGCAGGATCGGCCCGAACGGCTTGCGCCGCAGGACATAGGCGCGATCGGGCGTTTCCAGCCGATAGGTCGGGTTGGACTGGCCGCCGGCGAACTTGGTATAGCTCAGCGGCCCGGCATAGCCGGCGACATGGTCCTTCAGCCAGGCCTCGAGCGACTTGAGATCGAGCCGATCGCGCTCCTCGACCGCGATGGTGCCGACCATGGTCTTTTGCGCGTCGCCCGCCATCACGCGAACTCGATGACGGAACGGACGCTGTCGCCGCGCCGCAATTCATCGAACGCATCGTTGATCCGCGCAAGCGGCAGCCGGTCGGCGATGATCGAGTCGAGATCGAGATCGCCGCGCAGATAGAAATCAACCAGCCGCGGAATATCGACCGGGAACCGATTACCGCCCATCAGCCCGCCCTGCAGCTTCTTGCCCGCGAGCAGGTCCATTGCCGACAGGCCGACCTTCTCGCCGAGCGGCATCATACCGAGGATTGTGGCAGTGCCGCCGCGCCGCAGCACCTTGACCGCGGTCGCCGCAGATTGTGGCCGGCCTACGGCCTCGATCGCGTGATGCACGCCGCCGCGCGATGCCTCGACCACTTGCTCGGCCGCCGTGTCCGACAAGGCATCGACGCTGTGCGTCGCGCCGAGCTTTTCGGCCAGCGCGCGCTTCTCCGGCACCGGGTCGACCGCGATGATCTTACCCGCGCCGGCGATCTTCGCGGCATTGACTGCCGCCAGCCCGATCCCGCCGCAGCCGACCACGCAGACGGTTTCACCCGGCGTCACATCGGCGACGTTGAACACCGCGCCTGCCCCGGTGGTCACCGCGCAACCGATCAGCGCGGCGCGGTCGAGCGGCATGTCCCGGTCGATCGCGACACAGGCATGTTCATGCACCAGCATCTGTTCGGCATAGGCCGACAGGTTGAGCATCTGGTGCACGATACGGTCGCCGAGCATCAGCCGCGATGCCGTGCCCTTGGGACGGCGCACGCTGCTGTCGATGCACAGATGCATGTGCCCGGTGACGCAGAATTCGCAGTGACCGCAGAACACGCTGAGACAGGTCACGACATGATCGCCGACCTTGACCGTGGAGACGTCACTGCCGACCGCCTCGACCACGCCCGCCGCTTCATGGCCGGGAATGGTCGGCAAGGCGTGCGGATAGGCGCCATCGACGAAATGCAGGTCCGACCGGCACACGCCGACCGCGACGGTGCGGATCAGCACCTCGCGCGGCCCGGGACTGGATATGGTCACATCCTCGATCTGAAGCGGTGTCCCGGGTTCGAAAAGAACGGCTGCTTTCACGTGATCCTCTTTCCTTCGTCACCCCGGACTTGTTCCGGGGTCCACTCTTCCACTCGCGTTTGCGGTTCTCCTGGCGCGGTGGACCCCGGAACAAGTCCGGGGTGACGCCAATTTAGCGCCGGACTTGTTCTTTCGCCGCGATCGCCTCGGGCAGATCGGCGTAGCGGCCGAATTCGTTGCGCGCGATCGCCCGGTTGTGCACTTCGTCCGGACCATCGGCAAAGCGCAGCGTGCGCATTGCCGCCCAGTCATGCGCGAGGTGGAAGTCGCTCGACACGCCGCCACCGCCATGCGCCTGGATCGCGTCGTCGATGATCTGCAGCGCCATGTTGGGCGCGGCGACCTTGATCATCGCGATCTCGAGCTGGGCGGATTTATTGCCCGCCTTGTCCATCATGTCGGCCGCCTTGAGGCACAGCAGCCGGGTCATTTCGATATCGATCCGCGCCTTGGCGATGCGCTGTTCCCACACCGAATGATCGGCAATGCGCTTGCCGAACGCGACGCGGGTCAACAGCCGCTTCGCCATCGACTCGATCGCCATTTCCGCGACACCGATGGTGCGCATGCAATGATGGATGCGGCCCGGCCCAAGCCGGCCCTGCGCGATCTCGAACCCGCGTCCCTCCCCGAGCAGGACATTCTCGACCGGCACGCGGACATTCTCGAGCACGACCTCGCCATGTCCGTGCGGTGCGTGATCATACCCATAAACCGAAAGCATGCGCTTGATGGTCACGCCCGGCGCATCCATCGGCACCAGGATCTGGCTCTGCTGGCTGTGGCGCGATCCTTCGGGATTGGTCTTGCCCATGGTGATCGCGATCTTGCAGCGTGGATCGCCGACTCCGCTCGACCACCATTTGGTGCCGTTGATCACATAATGGTCGCCGTCGCGCTCCATGCGCGTCTCGATATTGGTCGCATCCGACGACGCCACCGCCGGCTCGGTCATCAGGAATGCTGAACGGATTTCGCCGTTCATCAACGGGCGGAGCCACTTTTCCTTCTGCTCCAGCGTGCCGTAGCGATGCAGCACCTCCATATTGCCGGTGTCGGGTGCGGAGCAGTTGAAGCACTCCGATGCCCAGCCGACCTTGCCCATTTCCTCGGCGCATAACGCATATTCGAGGTTGGTGAGCTGCGTGCCTTCGAACTCGAAACTGTCGTCGACATGGCTCTGCCCGGAATGCGGCGGCATGAAGAAATTCCACAGGCCGGCCGCCTTGGTCTTTTCCTTCATCTCCTCGATCACCGGGATCACCTTCCAGCGATCGCCCTCATGGCTCTGCTTGTTGTAATCGTCCTGCCGCGGTCGGATATTCTGATCGATAAAGCTCTTTACGCGGTCCCGAAAATAGGTCTCCCGCTCGCTCAACGTGAAATCCATATGCTTTCTCCTACGGCTCTAGCCCGGGTTCGTTAGACCGTACCGCGTTTTCGGTAAAGCGTCATAAGCGATGAAATAGCCGGATATCGCGCCATTCGAAAAAACACTGTTTCTTCGAAAAGATACTGATACATATCCGTCATGGGGGAACCGGACACAGCATATCAGGACGACGAAAGCGGCACGAAGCGTTTCCGCGCGAAGCGCGACGCGATCCTCGCCGCCGCCGCCCAGGCGATCAACGAACAGAGCGCGAAAGGTATGACTTTCGCCGACGTAGCGCGCCGTGTCGGGCTCAACACCACCAGCGTCACCTATTATTTCAAGCGCAAGGACGACCTCGCCACCGCCTGTTTCGAGAACACGCTCGACCGGCTGCAGGAAATGCTCGACGAAGCGATGAAGGAGCCGACGCCGCAGCAGCGCGTCGCCCGGTATTTGTCGATCAACATGCAACGACTGACCCGCATCGAGCAGGGACTCGAAACTCCGTTCGCCGTCCTGTCCGACCTGCGCGCGATGGAAGAACCGATGCGCGGCCAGCTGATGGCCGCCTGGCGCGACGTGTTCCGCAAGACGCGCAGCTTGTGGGGACCGGGCAGAAACCGCGCGCAGACCGACCTGTTCGGCGCGCGCGCGCACGTCTTGCTCGAAAACACCTTCTGGCTGCCGGTCTGGCTGGTGCGTTACGAGCTCGACCAGTTCGACCGGGTCGAAAAGCGGCTGATGGATGTGTTCGAACGCGGGATTGCCGCGACCGGCCAGGACTGGACGCCGGAGCTGATCGATCTCGACCATGACGAGTCGGAGCCGGGGCGCGAGGCGTTCCTGCTCGCCGCGACGCGGCTGATCAACGAACTCGGCTATCGCGGCGCCTCGGTACAGAAGATCGCGTCGGAGCTGAACGTCACCAAGGGCAGCTTCTACCACCATCTCGACGCCAAGGACGATCTGGTCATCGCCTGCTACAAGCGCAGCTTCGACACGATCGCCGATGCCCAGCATCAGGCCGACGAACGCGGCGGCAGTTACTGGCACCGCCTGTCGAGCACCATCGCGACGCTGTGCGATATCCAGTTCTCGGAACGCGGCCCCCTGCTCCGCACCACGGCGCTGCACGGCCTGCCCAGCAGCGTACGCCGCGCGATGGTCGAACGCTCGAACCGCATCGCCCGCCGTTATGCCGGCACGATGAGCGACGGCATCGCCGAAGGCTCGATCCGTGCGATCGACTCGCTGATCGCGGCGCAAGCGCTGATGGCGCTGCAGAACGCCGCGTTCGACATGCGCAAATGGGCCGGCACCATGCCGCGCGACCGAGCGGTGGCATTCTACGCCTCGACGCTGGCGTTCGGGTTGTTCGATGATCGGGTTTTGTCGGTCTGAAGAGCTGAATATGGCGATCTCTCCTAGCCAGAACATCGCCAACTGATAACGGCGCCAGGAATGCGGTGGGTTAGATCGACCTCACGATTGCCGTGCTGATTACAACAGACAGCGTTGCATCAAATCGCTGGCAACGATGGTGCGCGAAAGGGGTTGCAGCAACCTCGCTTGACAAAACCCACCATCCCGGAGAACAACAATCTAGTATTCAAGATATTTTATTCGAATTTTCACTGTAACAACAGCCATAATTTTCAATATAAACAAGTAAAGTAGCAGATCCATTGCCGATAAATTATAGAATGAACCATATATACATCAAAAATAATTCCAATAGATTGCATTTTCTTCAGGTGAATCCATCAAGTGAAATTACTTACCACATGACACAGCATGTAGATTATCTTTCACATAAGAGATGGGATTGGCTTTTAAAGCCACATCAGAAAGATAGTTCGTAGCGCTCAAAAATTTCGAGCTGCTGCAGACTTCATCTTTTCCATACTTATCGGAATATAGTCGCAAAACCTCGATCATTGTATTGATATTGCGGTCATTTACCGGTGTATTTCTAAATAGGCTTTCCAACCTATTTATAGAAGCCTTATTCTCCACCATAGTATAAATCCGGCGATAACTTGGAGGCATTTGTGATCCATCATATATTGCCCACTCATAGGCACAGTCAAACCCTCCATCTTTGCAATTTGGCTTAGAACTGCATGACTGAATTGCTGCAGACATGAGAATAATGCTGAAAATTCTGTAATACCTCATCGACATTTTCCATTATTGTAGTTATCTACAACTTTCTTGCTGAAATCTCTAGCACCTACTTCCTGTGGGCTATTCGTATAACCCCATACAGCAGCCTCTAAGACATATGTGTCTAGACTCTTACCTTCCCAATGAAATTGAACGTGATGCTTAAACTCGTGCGCAACGTCGCCCAGATAAACATTTGAAATGCCATTCCTCATATGCGCAGTCGACGTTCCATTAAAATCATCTGGCATGGTCACTCCCCCGACATCGCTATTTAAATAGAAAGCCAATGGCAGGCCGGACTGCAAATAAAAACTATCTACCTGAACCTGTGTTGCGCCATTACATTTTAACACTCTCTTCTCATCTTTCGTCAGAGTCCGCCAAGATCCATAAATATCCGGCTTCGAGGGTATCCAATTCCCTCTCGAGGAATTCTTAGCGAGGTCTCTAATTAGTCCCATCAACCCTTGGGTAGTACCCTCGAGCGACGGCACAAAAGGCAATTGAATGGTGGGCTCTGGAAGAGGTGTGCCGATCACCACTATCGGCGGTAGCGGGTCCTCGGGAGGGGCTCCGGGCGTGGATTGCGTGCCGCTGGAATCTGTATTGTTGATCGGATCGTTGCGGCCATAGACATACCAGTTGAGTCCATCAGAGTATCCGATCGGATCTGTTTGCATGAACCGCCCCAAGGTTGCGGAGTAGAACCGCGCCTTAAAATAGCCTAGGCCGATCTCGGGCAGCCATGCGTGTCCGGTATATTGGAATCGGCCGAGATTGCTCGAGCTAGGAATACCATATTCATCGTAGCTGTTCACCGCGATTGCAGCGCCCGTGCCACCCGTGATGCGCGTGACGGAACCGCGCTCATCCTGGTCTAAGAAACGCTTATCTGAGATACCGGTACCTTCGTACCAGACTATCGGTTCGTCTTGACCTACCCCATAGACATAGCGCCGCAAAACCGCGCCTGAGGCATTGATCTCTTGAGAGATTTGCCCCCATCATAGATGAAGCGCGTTTCCGTTGGAGCAGCATAGCTGCTCAGTCGATTCACTGGATCATAGCTGAGCGTGACGCCGCCCGATACCGAGCGCAACATGTTTTCGACTGAATAGCCATAGATTTTTCCGGAGGAACCGGAGAGGTTGCCCTTTGAATCATAGCTGATAGTGCCGGCACTGAACTGATGGGGTGGATGCCCCCGGTATTGCAAGGTGATTCTTGAACGGTTGTGCCGGCTTGGCGCTGCTATCGCTCGTGTGTCAGGCCTCTTGCTGTGGCCTGATTTCGCCACGGGCCGGTATGCAGTTCGAAGAACGAGGTCCACATCGGTTCAGAGAGCTTTATTGCTCGAGCGCCGGGACTGGTTTGCTCG
>NZ_JBOHHW010000020.1:0-78135 GCF_050725575.1 Sphingomonas sp.
GCGCTTGGCAAGATCGATCGCGAGAATGTGAACGTCAGTCATGTGCTCCTCCTTCTCCAGCGCACTGTCGCGCCGGTCAGGCATCATACGATGCCGGGCGAAGGGGGCATCCACCCCATCAGTTCAGATAGCCGTCCTCGCCGACCGGGCCATAAGTCGATTGCCAGATCGCGAGCTGGTAATAGCCACGCCCCTTCGACCCCAGCATCGCCTCGAGCTTCGACAGGTCGCGGACCGACAGCCCCGGCTGCCCTTCGCGCGTCCGGCGGAAGGGCCGGTCGGCGACTTGCCAGTCGTTGAACCGGAATTCGAACATGTTAGCGTCCTTGTAGACGTCGGTCAGCTGGTAGCGCGAAAAGTCGATCGGATCGGGATTGAAGGTCCAGGCGCCGCCGAACATGTCGGGATAATGAAGCAGCAGCGCCAGCGATTCCCAGCCGCCGGTCGATGCTCCTTCAGTGATGCGGCCATAAGGTTGGTCGATCAGCCGGAACTTCTTTTCCAGATACGGCATCAACTCCTTGGTGATGGCATCGCCCCATGGCCCGTTATTGGCCGAATTGAGGACATAGGATTCGAAAAAATACGGGCTGAACTGCTCGAAGGTGATCGCGACGAAGCGCGGCAGGTCGCCCTGCCATTCTTGCGCGAATTGATAGCCGGTCTTGAGCCCGCCATCGGCCGCCTGCGCGCGGGCGCGCGGCGTATCGGTGGCAGGATCGGTGTCGAAGCCGAACGGCACATCACCATGGCTGAGCGCGTAGACGGTGGGATAGCGGGCATTGGGGTGTTCATCGAACCCCTTGGGCAGCAAAACCGTCGCGCCGATCGTCATCGGGATGCCCCAGAAATCGGACAGGATCTTGCTCCTGATCCGGACGTGCTTGAGCCACGGTGTATCGACGAACGGTTCGGGCGGGAAATCGTCTCGGTCAGTGACAGCGCGATCGGTGCCGGCGATGTCGGCGTGACCTTTACCTTGATCGGTTTGCTGTAGAGATTCCCGCCGCTCAAAAATGCGGGTGCCCGTTCCGGGTTCGGCGCCGGCACCCAGATGCTATGGCCGTCTGACCGCTTCGCCAGGACATAGCGGATCAGCACGGCCTGGATAGAATAGTCGCCCGGCGGCAGGCGCTTCAGGTCGATCGGATAGCCGATCGACTCCTGCCCAACACTGATACTGTTGCCAGGCTTGAGCGCGTCGACATCGACCCCGAACGACGGCGGTCCGTTCATCCCGATCACCAACCGCGGTTCGGCCGTATCGGAACTGGCGGCGACGACGATCAACCGGCCGGTGACCGGACCGGTCTTTGCATCGCCAGGCAATGTCACGGAAAAGCTGACCTGCGCGAACGCCGGCATCGCCAGCATCAGTGCGGCGAAGGCGAGGAAGGCGCGCATCCCCAGCCTGATCCTATTCCGTCCGCGCATCCGCCCGCTCCCCAATAAAACCCGGTTCCCGCAAGCCATGATGGTCGGCGCGATGTTTTCCGCCAGTCAGTCCGGTCGCCATAATGGATCGGCGAGTTTCGCACGGAACGCCGTGGCCGCTATCGGCCCGGCGACCTCGGCCAGCCGGACCAGAAACGCCTCGGTCGTGATCGGCGGATCAGGTCGGATGAGAATCCGGTCGAGCGCAGGTCGGCCGATTCTCGCTTCCAGCGCGAACAGCAGCAAAGGCCCCTTCTGGTACAGCGCCGCGCCGCCCGGCCGTGTATCGCCAAGCAGTGGCCCAGCTTTCGCGGCTGCCTCCGTCTTGCGCTTCAGCATCGTGTCGCGCTCAGCAACACCCAGCACTGCCTCAACGTAACGCAGGCCGAAATACTCTGCGACCGACTCCGACATCCAGTAATTGGCGAACCCCACATCGGGCGTCGCACCCCAGGCATGGCGGAATTCATGCGCGACGAAGCGCGCGGGGCTGGCGGCGTCGAACGGCGGCGTCGGCGCGCCGGCGTCACGGAAGGTCGGCATCACCACCAGCCCACGCCGCGCATAACCGGCACCGCTGCCGCGCGGCACGATGATCATCCGCACCGGCCCGACCTGCGGGGCGCCGAACAGGTTGCGATAGAAGGCGGCGGCCCCGAACGCGTTGTTGCGCAGCGTCGCGACCAGCGGATCGTCCGGGGTCGCGGTATAGAAATCGACATCCGCCGCCGTGCTGCGCTTGAGTCCCGCCGCGCCGACGAGCACGAGATCATTGTCCGTCGTTTCACGGCGAATGCGCAACCGGTCGCCGCTGCGCGCCAGCTCGCCTTGCGACAACACCACAAGGCTACTCGGCAGTCCTGAGATATCGGCATCGATCGTGAACGCCATGCCCAGATCCTGACGCACCGGCAGCCACATCGTGTCGATACCGAGTTCGATCCGGTTAGCCGACAATGACGCCCGCTTCTCTCCGGCTTCATCAATCGGCCCGTGATAGGCGATCGTCACCCGGCAGTCCGTTGGCACGGTCTCACCCGATCGGATCGCAATGCGCTGAAGATGCGGGAGAGGTGCGGGGGTCGGCGCGATTTCGATGTGCGCGCCACAATCGGTCGACGCCCTAGTCAGCGTGAAGCGTTCACCGAGCACGAACGCGGTTTGCCCGCCTGCAGCCGGCAAGGTGATGATCGCGCTCGCCGTGATCGTGCCGCGCTTCACATCAAACCGTGCGGTGTATCGATAATGGGCTGGCGATGGCGACGCGGCTTCGGCGTGCGCCGGCGCTGCGAACAGAAACGACAGCGTCAGCAGAAACAACGCGTATCGTGCCGAGGGGCCGATGGGGGCCATGTCAGCCCCGTATCCGGGGACGATCCGGATCGGCAATCCACTCGCTCCACGACCCGGGATAGAGTCGCGCACCACGCAACCCCGCCGCTTCCATCGCCAGCGCATTATGGCAAGCGGTCACGCCCGATCCGCATTGCAGAATCACGTCGGCGGGGGCCGTGCCATTCAGGGTCGCGGCGAATTCATCGGCCAGGATGGAGGGTGATTTGAACCGGCCATCCGCGGCGAGATTATCGCCATAGAAACGATTGACCGCACTTGGAATTCGCCCGGGGATCGGGTCGAGCGGATCGGCCTCCCCGCGGAACCGCTTGGCGGTGCGCGCATCGAGAATAAGGGAATCCGATGCATCAATGCTTGCCAGAACATCGACGGCGTCCACGGTCATCAATTGGTTCGGCTCGGCTGTTTCGAAATCTCCGATCGGCGGTTCGGAGTATTCCCCTTGTTCGAATGGCTGGCCGGCCTCGGCCCATGCCTTGCGGCCGCCATCGAGCACCGCCACCGCTGGATGGCCAAGCCAACGCAACAACCACCAGGCGCGCGCCGCAAATGGCCCTCCGGACGCGTCATAAGCCACCACCTGATCGTCTCGATTCAGTCCGAAGCGTCGCAAGGTTGCCGCGAGCATTTGCGCATCGGGCAGCGGATGCCGGCCGTTACGACCATCGGACAAGCTCGACAGGTCGTGTTCGAGATTAAGATATTGGGCGCCTGGAATATGACCGGCGAGATACTCCTCCAATCCCGCGCCCGGGTCTGCCAGACTGAAGCTGCAATCGATGATCACCAAACCCAATTCGTCCGCCCGGCTGGCCAGATCTTCGACGCTGATCAGACAAGTGTATGACATCAGATTCCTTCCGTCCGACCCTGAAACGCCTCCGAGCTGCTGGCATGCTCTTCAGCCCGGGTACGCAGCGACTACGATGCGTTCGGCACGGCATTCCGCCACCGGCTATGCGGTCGCCTGAAATTCCTTTTCGCTTGATCGTAACTTTGGGCGGTAAAACTGTGCGTCGATCCACGTGACATGGCCCGCCGACGCGAATGCCGGAGCAGGAAGCGGTGAAGCTGACGCAGGCAAAACCGAGCCGCGGCGGCGAACTGACGACCAACATTAATACAAGGGTACTCCTTGGATTAGGAGCACCCTCATTGCGCGCTGTGGTCAGCGCTTCGTTACAAGATTTCGACAGTGACCGCTGGCGGCGCCATTTGCCGCATCATCCGGATCGTTGCAGCGAAGCTTCGTCGGCCAGTGCAATCGCGCCAAGCGGACCCGCCATGCCGCCCAGTTTCGGCGCGACGATATAGCGCCCGTCGCGTGGCAGCTCGATATAGCCCGACAGGCTGTGCACCAGCGCCGTTTCGATGCGTTCAAGCAGATGCGGCTGTCCCGAAATCATGCCGCCGCCGATCGCGATGCGTAGCGGTCCCGTCGTGCAGACCAATCCGTGGCACATCGCAGCGAGTGCCGCGACGATAGGGTCCCAGATTCGATCATCGGGAGTGAGAGTATCGAGCGCCCGGCCACCAAGACGTCCGACCAGCGCACTCCCCGACGCCAGTCCCTCGACGCAATCGTCATGATAACGACACGCGCTGGCGGCCGCATCGTCGGCGAGCCGCGGCACACGCATATGCCCGATTTCGCTATGCCCAATGCCGCGCGTCGGTCGGCCATGAACGATCAGGCCGACGCCGATCCCGGTTCCAACCGTGACATAAGCGAAGTCGGCCAGACCACCGCCACAACCCCACCGGATCTCGGCCAACGCAGCACCGTTGACGTCGGTGTCGAATCCAGCCGGGACGTCGAACGGATCCGTCAAGATCCGAAACACCGGCGTACCCGGCCAATCCGGCTTGTTCGTCGCCAGTATCTGGCCGAACCGAGTGCGGGCGCGGTCAAGTTCCAGCGGCCCGAACGAGGCGATGCCAAGAGCGCGAAAATCATGGCTGGCCTGCCATTCGTGCAGGATCGCGAGGATCGCAGGCAATGTCTCGTCCGGAACGGTCGTCGGGACGGTACGCTGTTCGATCACGGCATCGGGGCCGTGTCCAAGCACACACACGCATTTGGTGCCGCCGAGTTCGACACCGGCAAATGGGCGCCCCTGCGCGTTGGCGCGCGCCATGCCGGTCACCACGAGCCGGTCGCCGTTTCGGAAAGGGCGGCGAGCCCGCACCTCTTACTCAGCGCCTCGGCCGGGTCGCGCCTCAGATTCATCATCCTCTCCCTTTGCTTTTGTCCAGAGTCGTTAACCGCCCGGAACCGTCCAAGGCCTTGCGTGGCCAAGCAGAATATTTAATACATCAAATTGCATAATTCAAATTAACGAGAAGCGGAATGGAGGATGGCCGGTCAATATGTGGCGAGATCGAGTTCCGGTAGCACCGACGGTTGCCCGGTCCTCCAAACTCGCCATCATGTCGCCGATCGCCGGGATTTGTCCGTAGCGTCCGGGTCGCTAGAAGCGATGGCGGGAGGATTGTTTTCGATGAACAATGTCTTGGCTGGGTGTAGCGCCACGAATGATCCGCGCAGCAGACGACTTGATGGAGCGTGCGCATGACCGGTGATTCGTCACGTGAGCGCGTACGGCTGTCCGGCACCAATCTCGAGCGCGCGGCCGATCATAATCAACGTGTCACGCTCCATGCGATCCGGCTCGGTGGATCGCTGACCCGCGTCGAACTTGCCCGCATCACCGGGCTCACCGCGCCGGCGATCGCCAACATCACTAAGCGACTGTTGCAGGACGGCTTGATCGAAGAGGCCGGCCAGCGGCGCGGTGGGCGCGGGCAGCCGCCAACCAAGCTCGTCGTGCGGCGAGACGCCTGCTATTCGATCGGCGTCAACATCGATCGCGATCACATCACCATCGTGCTGGTCGATTTCTCCGGGCAGACGCTGGCACGCGTATCGGAAGAGATTGATTTCGCGTTGCCCGCACATGTCAGCGCACTTTACCGTCGTTCGATCCGCACCATGCTGCGCACCGCCAAGGTCGATCGCGTGAATATCGTCGGCCTGGGCGTCGCGGCGCCCGACGATCTCGGCCTCGTCGACCTGCCCGGGCGACCACCGGCCTATGCGAAATGGGATGGCATCGACATGGCCAAGCTGTTCGCGGACCCGTTCGACGTGCCCGTGTTCGTGGAGAATGATGCCGCCGCCGCCGCGATGGGCGAAATGCAGCTCGGCCAGGGACAGCGCTACAGCAATTTCTTCTACATCCTGATCTCGTCGGGATTGGGCGGCGGTTTCGTCGTCGATGGAAATTATGTCCGCGGGGCCGATGGGCGCAGCGGCGAACTCGGCTTCATGCTCGCGCCCAACAGTCATGGTGAACGCGAGCAGGTTCAGCGGCTGGTTTCCCTGTCTGGCCTGGCGAGTCGGCTGGCAGCCGACGGGTTCGCGCTCGCCGATGTGATGGGATCGTCCGATCACAGCGGCGCAGTGGGCAAAATCGTCGATCGCTGGGTGGAGGACGCTGCGCAATGCCTGTGCACGCCGCTCGACGCGATCAATTGCCTGATCAATCCGTCGGTGGTGCTGATCGGCGGCCGCTTGCCGATGTGGCTGGTCGAGCAGCTGGCCGAACGGGTCAACGCCGTGATCGGCGACGACTCTTCCAATGCGCCAGTGATCGCGCCGGTCGCGCGGGCGGCACTGTCGGAAGATGCGCCGGCGGTCGGGGCCGCCATTCTGCCGTTCAGCCACTTCCTGCTGCCCAAGGCCGGCGCGCTGTGGAAGCCGTCCGGCGGCGATGCCGCGATGCATCGCTCGCGTGGCGATTCCCGCACGATCGGCAGATAGATCGGAGATGAGTCAATGACGCCGAGGGTTCCGCTGCTTTGCCTGTTCGCTCTGTTCGCGCCGCCAGCGGCGGCGCAGGGGCCGGCAGCCACCCCCGGCGATCAGGTCTATACCAGCGATCTGGTGACGCGCTGGGGTCGGGAGGTGACGCCCGACACGGCATGGCGCAGCTATCCCAGGCCACAGCTCAAGCGCGCGCAGTGGCAAAACCTGAACGGCTTGTGGGACTATGCGATCACACCGTCATCGGCGGCGCAGCCAAGCCGGATGGACGGTCAGATCCTGGTCCCCTTCCCGGTCGAATCGCACCTGTCGCGTGTGGCGCGTCGCGTCGGACCCGACGATCGCATCTGGTACCGCCGCAGCTTCACGATCCCGGCCGACTGGCGCGGCCAGAACGTCATGCTCAATTTCGGCGCGGTCGATTTCGCGGCGACCGTGTGGGTGAATGGCGCGGTCGTCGGCGCACATCAGGGCGGTTCCGACGCATTCGGCTTCGACATCACGAACCAGCTCAAGCCCGGCGCCAACGAGCTGATCGTGCAGGTGGCCGATCCGACCTCGGCGGGCAGCCAGCCGCGCGGCAAACAATCGCTCGAGCCCAATGGCATCTGGTACACTGCGTCGAGCGGGATCTGGCAGACCGTCTGGCTGGAACCGGTGCCCAAGCTGCATATCGCCGATGTGCGCGCGACGCCCGATATCGATCGCGGCGTGGTCGACGTCGATGTCGCGCTGAATCGCTGGGCGAGCGATACCGATGCAGTGCGCATCACCGCGAGCAGCGCCGGAAAGCCGATCGCGAGCACGATCATCCGCGCCAATCGCCACGCAACGCTCGCCATCCCCAAGGCGCGGCTTTGGACACCCGACGACCCGTTTCTCTACGATCTCACCGCCGAACTGGTGACGGTGCGCGATCCCTATGCGGGTCAGCCGGAACGCGATCGCAAGGCTTATGACGCGCGCTTTACCCGGCGCGAGCAGGAAAGCTATGCCGCGGCACAGATTGCCGGCGCGCCGCGCGACCGGGTCGAGGCCTATTTCGGCATGCGCAAGATCTCGGTCGGCGCTGGGCCGGTGGCTGGCCAGCCGATGCTGTTGCTCAACAACAAGCCGCTCTTCCACAACGGCACGCTCGATCAGGGCTGGTGGCCCGACGGCCTACTGACGCCGCCCAGCGAAGAGGCGATGAAGAGCGACCTGATCTTCCTGAAGCGCGCCGGCTTCAACATGGTGCGCAAGCATATCAAGGTCGAACCCGCGCGCTATTATTACGACGCCGATCATCTCGGCATGCTGGTGTGGCAGGACATGCCATCGGGCGGCGGCGAGGATCAGTTCCTGGCCGGAACGAGCCAGCGCCAGGCGGTCATGTCGTCGGAAATGATGGCGCAGAATCAGGCGGAACTGACCCGCATGATCGGCCAGCTCCGCGCCTTTCCGTCGATCGTGCTGTGGGTGGTCAACAATGAGGGCTGGGGCCAATATGATTCGGTGACGCTCGCGCGCTACGTGAAGGGGATGGATCCGACCCGCCTGGTCAATGCTGACAGTGGCTGGCTCGACGTTGCCGGGCAGGTCTCCGACGTGTTCGACATCCATACCTATGAGGACGTGCCCAATGTGCCGACACGACAGAGCGCGCGCGCGATCGTGATCGGCGAATATGGCGGGATCGGGCTGCCGGTGGACGGCCATATCTGGCGTCCGGGCAAGCGCAACTGGGGCTATCAGACCGCAGCCGACCGCGCCGATTATCTCGCGCGCTTCCGCCGCAAGCTGACCGAAGTCATTCGCCAGGCACGCGACCATGGCCTGAGCGCGTCGGTCTATACGCAGACGACCGATGTCGAGGATGAGATCAACGGGCTGCTGACCTACGATCGCGCGACATCTAAAGCGCCACCCGAAGACCTCGCCAGGATTGCCGCGCCGCTGACAGCTTCACCATCCGAACGCTAAAACATCGGGCGCTATATCAGCTCCGGCCATGCGCGAGGCCATTGCGATGACGGTGATGCGGCGATCTGTTTTCTTTCGACAATAAGAAAGAGCGCGCCGGCATAAATCCGGCGAGGCATGAGATGCCCGATCCCGTGCGATGCTTGAATCACCCCCAACGACGAGGCCGAGGGGTGAGCAGCGAGAGATATGGGACACCGGTAGTCGCACATCTCAGGCTGCGACCTCCCGGCGAGTGTGTCCAATAATATCTTTATATATCTGATGGTTAATTGAACAGATCGCCAAGATCGGCCAGCACATGGCTCCAGACTCGCGGAGATTTGGAAGCATCGAGCGCAGCGGATGCTTCTTCTCAAACTCAGGCCGCTCCGACAGCAACGACTCGTCGCGAGACTCGCGCCCACTGCCGGCGGGCGTGAGCAGCAGTTGCGTCGTACCAATAGCGGATACCGCTCAACATTGACTGCCCCCAAGCTCATTTCCCCCCGTAAAACTGCCGTTTCCCTGCCTCTTTGCGGCGGGCTCAAACAGGCCTCGATCCATTTAATTGACAATTTGCTTTTTATATTCTGTAACTCCCTCTCGCGGTGCCGGCTGCGGGACCGATTGGCCCGGCCCGAGGCAGCGCGAACGACAATGCGGGAGCGTTACAGGCGCCCCGTCGACAGGAGGGATGTCGAATGACCACTCATAATTCGGACCGCCATGGCGCGACCGCACGTCGGCTGATGGTTCGCAAACTGATGGTGACCGCCGGTATGTGCGTCGGCTGTTCCGGGATTGCCCAGGCGCAGACCGCACCGGTCGTCCCGCCCGCCACCAGCGCCCCGGCCGAACCGCAGGCGACGCCCACCCCACGCCAGGCGCCATCCATCGCCACTGACCCGAACGCGCAACAGGATGGCGCGGACATCGTCGTCACCGGATATCGCAAGTCGATCGAGGCAAGCCTCAACAGCAAACGCGAGGCGAATGCCTTTATCGATGTGATCACGGCGGAGGACGTCGGCAAATTCCCCGACAAGAACGTCGCCGACTCGCTGCAGCGCGTACCGGGTGTGATCATCGAGCGTGACGGCGGCGAGGGATCACGCGTCAGCATCCGCGGCCTGAGTTCAGACCTGACACTGACCGAACTCAACGGCAACTTCATCGCCACGGCCGACAGCGACAGTCCGGACCGGTCGTTCAACTATCTGCTGCTGCCTTCGACCTTCATTGGAAAGGTCGAAGTGTTCAAGTCGTCGGAAGCCCGGCTGGATGAAGGCGGCGTCGGCGGCCTCATCATCAACCACACGCGCCGACCTTTCGACCTCAAGCCCTGGTCGGGCAACATCGCCGTCGAAGGCAGCTATGCCGATGTGACCAAGAAGGTCGAACCGAATGTTTCAGGCCAGCTGTCATGGCATAACGAGAATCAGACGCTCGGCCTTTTGCTCGGCGCAACCTATCAGGAGCGCACCAACCGTACGCTCAGCTCGAACGCCGATAGCTGGCAGTGGTGGACTGACAACAAGGCGACCCAGCCAGCGCGCGACGCCCACGGCAACACCTTCGCGAACGATTCCGCCATCCCCTATTGGAACGGCGGTTCGAACGCGGGCGTCACTACGCGCGACGGCAAGCACTATAGCGGCTATTGGATCCCGCAGTCGGTCAGCGAAACTATCCGGGACGAAAAGCGAAAGCGGCTCGGCATTCAGGCGACCATACAGGCGCGACCGTTCGATAATCTGACGATCACCGGCAATTATTTCCGGTTCCAGCTCGATGGCGATTACACGTCGAGCACGATCAAGATCCCGGAATGGGGCTATGGCAACTTCTTTACCGGTGTGACGCTGGATCCCAGCAAAACGATCTTCACCGGTGCGTCGTTTCAGGTTCCCCCCGAGGGAACGGGCTGTCGCGTTCCCGGCAATCTATGCACGATGGAGACGCCGGCACCGCAAGCTACCTACGTCCGTCAGAAAAGCGTATCCAACACGTTCGACGTCGCCGGCGAGTGGGAGGTCGGTCGCCTCAACGTCGATTTCAAACTCGGCAGGACAAAGGCGACCGGCGGTCCATCGTTCCAGTTCTTCGCACAGGCCAAGCCGCGCAACGGCACCGTCAACGGCAACATGTTGAGCGCGTGGAACTTCACGAACCAGTCGATCGCGATGCAGTTCTCGCCCGACGTGCTGCAGAAGATGCTCAGCGGCGTGGCGCAGATCGATCTTGGATCGACCGGTTCGGGCTTTACCAACAGCGAGATGTCGCAGCGCTACGCACAGGTCGACGTGACGCGCCATTTCGACTCGTTCATCGACTCCATCCAGGTGGGCGCTAAATGGCGAGACGCGCGCATCCACCGCGAGACAGGACGCTTTGAATGGTATTCGGACGCGGCGAACACGCTGCGCTTCCAGGATACGCCGGGCGGCGCACTGGCCCTGCCGAAGATCTTCTACCCCAATTCGCTGGGCAATATCGCTGGAGGCTTCGAGACGACCGCCTTCCCGGCGATCAACATCAAGGAATACATCAATTATCTGAACGACACCTACAACGGTCCAGTGCGGGTGCCCGAGCCGCAGAATCTCTACAACATCAAGGAGCGGATCTGGGCGGGGTATGTTCAGGCGAACTTCAAGACGGATAACGGCATCCGCGGCAATATCGGCGTGCGCGTCGTCAACACCAGGCAGAGCGGCGTCTCCACCGATTCGCTGATCTACGAGAATGAGTATTGCGTGAATGGTCCGGGCGGGGCGTTCGATCCGAACAAGCCCCGGGGCGAGGACGGCAACTGCCTGGTGATTCCGGAGAGTCAGCGCCGGCCGCGAGTGTTCAGCCCAAACAGCGAATCGAAGAGCTACACGGACGTGCTGCCGAGCTTCAACATCTCGTGGGAAGCGAAGCCTAACCTGCTGCTGCGCGGGGCGGTGTCGAAGGTTATTTCGCGGCCGGGCTATGACGATCTTGCCGGGTCGCGCGAGCTGACGTTCAATTCGGATGCGTTCGTCTTCGACCGTGCGGAATTCGGCGCGCGGGCCGGCTGGTTCGGCAAGGGCGGCAACTTCGACCTGAAGCCGTTCAATGCGTGGCAGTATGACCTCGGCGCCGAATGGTATTTCGCGCGCGGGTCGGTCGTCGGCTTCACCCTGTTCCGCAAGGACGTGAAGGACTTCATCGTGCCCGTGGTCGTCGACCTGCAACAGGATGTTGCCGGACAGTCGGTGACGGTCCAGCAATATGCGACGCAGGCCAATGGGTCGAGCGCGGTCTCGCAGGGCGTCGAGGTCTATGCCCAGCACACGCTGGACTTCGGTTTGGGCGCGCAGGTCAACTTCACCTACAACGACACATCGCTCGCGGACGTGACGCTGAACGGAACCAGTGTCGGCAAGTCGGCGCTGGTCGGCAGCGCGAAGACCCAGGTTAACGCGTCGCTGTTCTACGAACACGGCCCGGTGCTGTTGCGGGCGTCGTACAACCGCCGCGGCGAGGTCGTGCGCGGGCTATCATCGGGTCTCAACATCTACGATGATCCGTACCAGCAGATTGATCTCAACGCAGCCTTCGAGATCATCAAGAACGTGCAGATCACCGGCTCGGTGATCAATCTCACCAAGTCGGAACAGCGCCAGCATCTGGGCAACGATACGAAGGACCGCTTCGTTTCGAACGTCTATTCGGGCCGTCGCTTCTACCTCGGTGCGTCGTTCAAGTTTTGACGTTTTGCCGATGATATTTCGGGGCCGCTTTCGCGGCGGCCCCGCCCTGTCTAGTCTGCCTGGCTGCGGCCGATCGACGATGGAGATGCGAGCGCGATGAGGAATTGGGTGTCGCGACTGGCCGCGATTGCCGTGCTGGCTCTGCCGGCGGCGGTGTCTGCGTCGAGCACTATCGCGGCCGGCTGGTATGCCGATCCGGAAATTCGCATCTTCGCCGGACAATACTGGATCTATCCCACCGTTTCCGATGACGAGGGAGAGCCCGATTATGCGCCGCATTATTCGCCGGCGCAGGAGGAAGCGCGCAAGCGGCAGACGGTCCGCCAATCCTATGTGCGCCAGACCTTTCTCGACGCCTTCTCGTCGCGCGATCTCGTCACCTGGACCAAACACCGCCAGATCCTGACTGTGGAGATGGTGCCCTGGGCTGCCTATGCGATCTGGGCACCGTCGGTGATCGAGGCAAAGGGGCGCTATTACATGTTCTTCGGCGCCAATGACATTCAGCGCGACGATGAACTGGGCGGGATCGGCGTGGCGGTCAGCGACAGCCCCGGCGGTCCGTTCCGCGACGCGATCGGCAAGCCCCTGATCGGCGCTTTCCACAATGGCGCGCAACCGATCGACCCGTTCGTCTTCCGCGACGATGACGGGCAATATTATCTCTATTATGGCGGCTGGGGTCACTGCAACGTCGTGCGGCTCGCGCCCGACCTCAAGTCGGTGCTGCCCTTCCCTGACGGCGCCACCTATAAGGAAATCACGCCCGCCGGCTATGTCGAGGGATCATTCGTGACCAAACGCCAGGGCATCTATTATCTGATGTGGTCGGAGGGCGGCTGGACCGGCCCCGATTACCGCGTCGCCTATGCCACCGGACCGAGTGCCACCGGCCCGTTCAAGCCGATGGGCACGATCCTGGCGCAGGACATGAAGATCGCGCGCGGTGCGGGTCACCATTCGGTGATCAACGTGCCCGGAACCGATGACTGGTACATCGTCTATCACCGCCGCCCGCTCGGCGACGAGGTCGGTGAACACCGCGAACTTGCCATCGACCGCATGGATTTCAACCCGGACGGCACGATCCGGCCGGTGAAGATCACCAACACCGGCGTCACCCAACCCCGCCCCCTTCCCCGCCCCACGAGCAGAAAGTGAGCCGTACATGACCAGTATGTTGAGGCGGATGACAGCGACCATCGTCGCGATCGGCATGATCGGCACGCCGGTCATGGCGCAGGAAACGGTAACGCCGGCGGCGGCTTCCGGTGACGAGGCGCTGGTCGACCTGGCCAACCCGCTGATGGGCACCGATTCCGATCACAGCATGTCCTATGGCAATACCTACCCCGCCGTCGCGGTGCCATGGGGGATGAATTTCTGGACCTCGGTCACCGGCAAGATGGGCAATGGCTGGGGCTATACCTATGACGCGCAAAAACTGAACGGGATCAAGCAGACTCATCAGCCAAGCCCGTGGATGGGCGATTATGCTGCGTTCGCGTTGTTCGCCGAAACCGGTCCACTCAAGATCAAGGAAGACGAGCGCGCGACCTTCTACAGCCACAAGGCGGAGGAAGCGCGGCCGTACAGCTACAAGGTCTATCTCGCCGATTATGACGTGACCGCAGAAGTCGCGCCGACCAACCGCGCCGCGCAATTCCGCTTCACCTTCCCCAAAAGCGACGACGCGCACATCATCCTCGATGGCTATGCCGGCGGATCGATGGTCAAGATCGATGCCGCGAACCGGCGCATCACCGGCTATGTCAGCAATAATCGCGGCGGCGTGCCAGACAATTTCCGCAATTATTTCGTCGCGGAATTTGACCACGCCTTCGCCGTCACCCGCACCTGGGACGAGAATTGGCAGCTTGCCGCAAGGGCGGCTCAGGAAGGCGATCATGTCGGCGCGGTGGTCAGCTTCAAAACCCGCGACGGCGAACAAATCGGCGTGCGCGTAGCGTCATCGTTCATCAGCGCCGAACAGGCCGCGCGCAATCTCGATCGCGAGATCGGCAAAGACAGTTTCGAGGCGACTCGCGCCAAGGCCAAGGCGGCGTGGGAGAAGGAATTCCAGCGCATCCTGGTCAGCGACCCGAGCCTCGACAATCGCCGCACCTTCTATTCGGCATTGTACCGGATGCTGCTGTTCCCGCGCGAATTCCATGAATATGATGCGGCCAACAAGCCGGTCCATTACAGCCCCTATGACGGCCGCGTGCACCCCGGGTTCCTGTATACCGACAATGGTTTCTGGGACACCTGGCGAGCTGTGTTCCCGTTCTTCGCGCTGATGTATCCGGAGCGCGACAGCGAGATCATGCAGGGGCTGGTCAACACCTACAAGGAAGGCGGCTGGCTGCCCGAATGGGCGAGCCCGGGGTACCGCGACGTGATGATCGGGGCCAATTCCGCGTCGATCATTTCCGATGCCTATCTCAACGGTGTGCGCGGTTTCGATGTCGAGACGCTCTATCAGGCGATGGTCAAAAGCGCGACCACCGCTCAGGGGCGCCCGACCGACAAGAAAGGCGCGGTACTGACCGCGGTCGGGCGCGAGGGCGTCGATGACTATAACCGCCTCGGCTATGTGCCCTATGACGCCGGCATCAATGAGAATGCCGCGCGCACGCTCGAATATTCGACCGCCGACTTCGCCATTTCGCGACTGGCGGCGGCACTCGGCAAGACCGAAGACGCCAAGCTCTATGCGAGCCGCGGCCAGAATTATCGCAAGCTCTACGACGCGAAGAGCGGCTGGATGCGTGGCCGCAACCGGGATGGTTCCTGGTCGACGCCGTTCAACCCGTACAAATGGGGGGACGCTTTCACCGAAGGCAATGCCTTTCATTACAGCTGGTCAGTGATGCAGGACGTGCAGGGCCTGATCGACCTGATGGGCGGCGACAAGGCGTTTGTCGGACGGCTCGATTCGGTCTTCACCACGCCGCCGGTGTTCGACGACAGCTATTATGGCAGCACGATCCACGAGATCCGCGAAATGCAGGTTGTCGGCATGGGCCAGTATGCGCATGGCAATCAGCCGATCCAGCACATGATCTATCTCTACGACTGGGCCGGCGCGCCGTGGAAGGCGCAGTACCATGTGCGCGATGTGCTGAAGCGGCTCTACGCAGCCACGCCCGACGGCTATCCCGGCGATGAGGATAATGGTCAGACCTCGGCCTGGTATGTCTTCTCGGCGCTCGGCTTCTATCCGGTCACGCCGGCGGTCGGCGAATATGCGATCGGCAGCCCCTTGTTCCGGTCCGTCCGGCTGGCCATGCCGAACGGCAAGACCCTGACGATCGAGGCGGAGAATAACGGCCCGGACAATGTCTATATCCAGTCGGTCGCCTTCAACGGCCAGCCGCATGCCAGGACATGGCTATCGCGCGAGGCGCTGCAGCAGGGCGGCACATTGCGCTTCGTCATGGGACCGAAGCCCAATACGGCATGGGGCAGCCGCAAGGCCGATGCACCCTTCTCGATGACCAGCGCGGAGCACAAGTGATGGCGACGCGGCGCGACGTGATTGCCGGAACGGGCGTGCTGGCGCTGTCCCTGGCGCTGCCCAGTAATGGCTGGGCCGCACCGGCGGGATTTGCCAGCAAGCGCCCGCCAAAGGCACAGCGGCGCTTCGTGAGCAAAGCGGTTGAGGCCGAAATCGCACGGGTGAAGCGGCGGATCGCCGACCCGGAAATCGCCTGGCTGTTCGAGAATTGCTATCCCTGCACGCTCGATACCACGGTCAAGATGGGCGTGGTCGACGGCAAGCCCGACGCCTTTGTCATCACCGGCGATATCGAGGCGCTGTGGCTGCGCGACAGTTCCGCGCAACTCCACACCTATGTCCATCTGACGCCGCAGGACGCCGATCTGCGCCGCCTGTTCTGCGGCGCGATCCAACGGCAAGCGCGGTCGATCCTGCTCGATCCCTATGCCAATGCTTTCATGGAGGATCCCACCGCCAAATCGAGCCTGCCGGCAATCAGCGACCTAACCGATATGAAACCGGGCGTCGCCGAGCGGAAATGGGAAATCGATTCACTCTGCTATCCGATGCGCCTCGCGCACGCTTATTGGAACGCCACCAAGGACAAGGCGCCGTTCGACGATTTATGGGCGCGCGCGATGACGCTGGCGGTCGAGACGCTCAAGGTCCAGCAGCGCAAGGACGGCCCTGGTCCCTATCATTTCCAGCGCGTCGACAAGTCGCCGACCGAAACGCTGATGTTCGACGGCTACGGCGCCCCGACGAAGAAGATCGGGCTGATCCATTCGGGATTCCGCCCGTCGGACGACGCCTGCCAATATCCTTTCCTGATCCCGTCGAACCTGTTCGCGGTCTCGGCCTTGCGCATGCTGGCGATGGTGCTGACCGAAGCGCGCGGCGATGCGGCCGCAGCACGACCAGCAACGGCGCTGGCCGATGAAGTCGATGCGGCGCTCAAGGCGCATGGCCGCATGCCCGACGGCAAGGGTGGTGAGGTCTGGGCCTATGAGATTGACGGCTATGGCAACGCGATCTTCATGGACGATGCCAATGTGCCGAGCCTATCGGGCCTGCCGCTGCTCGGCGCGGCCGAGCGTAACGACCCGCTGTATCGCCGCAGCCAGGCGCTCGCCTGGAGCCCGCGTAACCCCTATTTCTTCAAGGGAGCCGCGGCCGAGGGGATCGGCGGAACGCATGTCGGCATGGACATGATCTGGCCGATGTCGATCATCACCCATGCCCTGATGAGCGATAGCGACAACGATATCCGCCAATGCCTCAAATGGCTCAAGGCGACCCATGCCGGGACCGGCTTCATGCACGAGAGCTTCGACAAGGATAGCCCTAAGAAATTCACACGGCCCTGGTTTGCCTGGGCCAACGGGCTGTTCGGCGATCTGATCCTCGACATTGAGCGGCGCAAGCCTGCCCTGCTTGGGGAGACTTACTGATGGATCGCCGCGAACTATTGGCTGGGGCCGGGCTGGCCACTATCGCCGCGACGCTGCCCGCCGGCGCAGGCGGGCGGACACCGGCGGCGGCCAAGCCGGACCTGTTCTTTGGCACGGGCGGCCACGGCCACACGTTCCCGGGCGCGTCAATGCCCTGGGGCATGGTACAGCTCAGCCCAGACACCAATGTCGCCGGATGGGATGCATGTTCCGGCTATCACCAGTCCGACGGCTCGATCATGGGCTTCTCGCACACGCATCTGTCGGGCACCGGAATCGGCGACATGCTCGACGTGCTGGTGGTCCCGACCCGTGGCCTCCTGAAGCTGGTGCCGGGCACGCCCGAAAAGCCCGAGGACGGATATCGCCAGCGTTATTCGAACGAACAGGCCGAGCCCGGATCCTACCGCGTCCTGCTCGAGTCCGGGGTTGCCGCCGAATTGACCGTGACGGAGCGCACCGGCCTGCACCGCTATCACTTTCCCAAAGGGCCGGGTCACATCCTGATCGACTTCGCGCATTGCAAACAGGAAAAGGCGGAGGAACCCATCCGCATCGACAATGCGTCGCTCGACCTGGATGAATATGGCACACTGACCGGCAGCCGGCAGGTGTTTCGCTGGGCCGCGGGGCGGCACATCCATTTTGCGATGCAACTGTCGCGCCGGCCGAACCGGGTGCAGTTCTTTGGCGATGACGACAAGCCCGCGTCCGAGGGAAGCAAGGGGGTAAAGGGGCACCGCCTCAAGGTCGCGCTGTTCTTCGATGATGCGGGCGCAGCACCGATCGAGATCAAGACCGGTATCTCAGGCGTCGATGTCGCTGGAGCCCGCGCCGCGCTCGCCGAGGCGCCGGGCTGGGATTTCGAGGGGAAACGTGCCGCAGCGGCACGGGCCTGGGCCAGGGTCCTCGACCGTGTTCGGGTGACTGGCGGCACGGCTGAGCAGCGCACCATTATGGCGAGCGCGCTCTATCATGCATCGCTTGCGCCCACGCTCTTCACCGACCGCGACGGGCGCTATGTGGGGCTCGACCAGAAGATCCGCACGCTTCCGGCCGGCGAGCGCGCCTATAGTGCCTATTCACTGTGGGACACATATCGCGCACTCCATCCGTTGCTGACCCTGATCCAGCCCGAGCAGACGGCGCTGCTGGTGCGCGACCTGCTCCGCCAGACGCAGGACAGTCCCTATGGCCCGCCCGTATGGCCATTGCAGGGGTTCGAAACCGGCTGCATGATCGGCTGGCACTCGGTCTCGGTCCTCGCCGAAGCGCAGGCGAAAGGCATCAAGGCCGATTATGCCGCGGCGTGGCCGAACATCCGCAAGCGCGCGTTCGACCGCGACTATAAGGATTCGGACAGCTCACTTGGTCGCGGCGACTATTATGATCTCGGCTATGTCGCGGCCGATAAGACCTGGGAATCGGTCAGCCGCACGCAGGAATATGCCTATGACGACTGGGCGATGGCAGTGATCGCCGACGCCGCCGGCGCGCATGACGATGCCGCGACCTTGCGCAAGCGCAGCCTCAATTACCGCAACGTCATCGATCGCTCGATCGGCTTCGCGCGCCCGCGCTTCGCCGATGGCAGCTGGTGGACACCCTATGACCCGATCCAGATCGGCCACATGCCCAAGCCATGGTGGCGCGATTATACCGAAGCCAATGGCTGGCAAGCGACGTTCCTCAACCAGCACGACGTCTATGGCCTGATCGATCTGTTCGGCGGCGATGCCGGGTTCGAGAAGAAGCTCGATGCCTTTTTCAATGGCCCGTCGACTCTCCCGGCCAATGCGCCGCCTGATATCGCCGGGCTGGTCGGTCAATATGCGCATGGCAATGAGCCCGATCAGCACGCCGCCTATCTCTACGCCTATGCCGGCGCGCCGGCGAAGACCCAGGCAATGGTCCGCCGGCTGTTGACCGAGATGTACAAGGACGACCCCGACGGCGTGATCGGCAATGATGATTGCGGGCAAATGAGCGCCTGGTTCATCCTGTCTGCGCTCGGCTTCTACCCGGTCGATCCGACCAGCGCGGTCTATGTCTTCGGGTCGCCCTTGTTCGATACAATGGAGGTCGCGCTCGGTGGTGACCGAACCTTGCGTATCCGCGCACCGGGTAACGCCGCCGAGCATCCCTATATTCAGTCGGTGCGCTGGAATGGCCGGCCCTGGACGCGCAACTGGATCGCCCATGCCGATCTCGCACAGGGCGGCGAGCTGGTGTTCGACATGGGGCCGCGCCCATCGCGCTTCGGCACCGCCAGGAAGGATCGGCCGCCGTCATACGGGCGCACCGCGACCTGATACAAAGTGCCCCGGGAGACGGGGGCGTGTCTCCCGGGGCGGCCGCTCGGAGGGGGAGGTCGAGCGGCGAGCTGGATGATGGCGGCTAGCGGTCGGACATTGACGGCGGTGCCGCCTCCGGCGCGCTGGCCCAGGATATGTTGGGTTTGGATCCCATGGTCAGCACGAAGGTCGCGCCGTCCTTGATCTCGGCATGGCGGAACCATGCCCGGTTCCACGATTTGCCGTTGAGCGTCGCCGACTGGATATAGACATTGGTCGGCGAATTATTGCGCGCGACGACCTCGAGCAGCTTGCCATTACCCATACGCAGCCGCACCCGATCGAACACCGGGCTGCCCATGACATAGACGTCGCTTGACGGATCGACCGGGTAGAAGCCCATCGCGCTCAGAACATACCAGGACGATGTCGCGCCCTGATCGTCCATGCCGGGATAGCCGAAGCCCGACGCGTCGCTGCCGTAGAGGGTATCGAGAATGCGCCGCGTCAGCGCCTGCGTCTTCCACGCCTGCCCGCCCCAGACATAATAATAGGGTGCCTGCTGATCGGGCTGATTGCCCTGGACATATTGACCGATCAGCCCGGTGCAGTCGCGGCACACACCCTTCGGCGTGTAGGGCGTGGTGAAGAACTGATCGAGCTTGCGATTAAACGCGTCGCGGCCGCCGAGCAGGCCGCTCAGGCCCGCCACATCATGCGGCACCAACCACAGGGTCGACCAGCCCGAGGCCTCCTTCATCATGAAGTTGTAATAGGGCTCCTGCGGATCGAACGGCGCGATCCATCTGCCGTCGGCGGTGCGCCCGCGAATGAAGCCGACCGAGCGGTCGAACACGTTGCGGTAATTGCCTGCGCGCTTCAGAAAGCGCTGCTGGTCCTCGGTATGGCCGAGCTTGCCGGCATACTCGGCCAGCGCGTGATCGTCCCATGCATATTCCAGCGTGGTCGCGGCACCGGCCTTGCCGCCGGCATAGGGCGGGCTGGGATTTCCGGGGGGAATCTCGTCCGCGATCCAGCCATTCTTGTCATATTCGGCGAGATAGTCGCGCGGTCCCTTGGGATCGGTCGCGTTGCGGCGGAGATAGTCGTATGCCGCCGCGTAATCGAACTCGATCCCGCGCTTCCACGCGCCGAGATAGAGGAACACGGCATTGTCGCCGTGGAACGACGTGTTCATGAACCCCCGTTCGCGCGCCATGTCGAGTTCGGACTGCATCACGTCGCGTGTCAGTTCGGGTTCGAGCAGTTCAAGCAGCACGATCTGGTTGCGACCGGTATCCCAGAACGGCACCGGGCCGTAGCGATCATAGGTAGCGGTGCGCACTTTGCCATCGGCGCCCGTGAAGCGTTCGCCCTTGCGCGCGATCAGGCGCGGGCTGTCGAACGACTGGACCAGAGTCGAATAGAACAACATGCGCTGCTTGGCCGTGCCGCCGGTCACCTGAACCTTATCGAGCAGTTGCGACCAGATTGTCCGCGCCTGTTCGTGCACGCGTTCGAAATCCCAACCGGCGCTTTCCGCGCGCAATCGCTGCTGCGCTTCCTTATAGCTGTGGCCATGCGCGACGCGCACCAGCACCTGGTCGCCCGCCTTGCTCGCGAAGGTCACATAACCGCCGGCGAAATTGCCCGAGATCGCGCGTCTGCCGGCCTCGACATCCTTGTCGCCGATCCCCCATTCGGGACGATCGAGCACACCGCGAAACGTGCCAAAGGTCGCGAACGGTTTGGAGAATTCGGCGACGAAATACCGGCCGCTGACATCCTCGCGGTCGCTCTTGGCGACGCCGCGAACGATGCGGTCGCCGACAATCTCGACGTCGCCGCCGTGGCGACGAAGATTGATGACGATGTTCGCGCGGTCGCTCTTGGGGAAGGTGAAACGCATCAGGCTGGTCGACCGGGTGGCGGTCAGCTCCGCCCGGGTGCGAAACGTGTCGAGATAGACCGAATAATAACCGGGCGAGGCAAGCTCGCGCGCCTTGTCGTAATAGGATGGGGTATAGACCGGCGGCACTGTCCAATCGCCGACCACCGGCATAATGATCGGTTCGGCGCGCCCGCCATAGGATGAACCCCCACCACCGGTGAAACCGAGCATGGTCGGGTTGGGATAATGATAGGGCGCGGCGACGCCGGTCGGATAGCTGAGTTCGAGATTGACGTTGACCGGCGCCGCCTCGGTCGAACTGTGCGGCAGGCGCGCGCCCGGGGATGTGATGCCCGAATAGACTGGCTCCCCTGGTGGCGGCGCATTGCCGATCAGCTCCTGCCGGTCGAGTGCTGCCGTGCCGACGCGCGTGTCGGCGCTGTCGACCGGCCGCTTAGCCTCGGCCGAAGATCGCTGCTGCGCGTGAAGAGCGACACTGCCGGCAAGAGTCGAGACGGCGATGGTCAGGACGGTTTGACGAAGGCTGGGAAATGAACGTCCGGACAACCGATCCAGTATCGACCGGCGGATCCGATATGCGCCCACCTACCCCTCCTTTTACCCGCCGCATTCGATGCGTCACGGCCAACGCTGCGATCGACTCTCTTCATAATTAAACCAATTTGTTTGTCAATTTAGGATGCGACGAACCCACACCCCCGCCCGGATCCGGTTCTCCCAGGCACCGGAGGAGCGGCAACGTGCCGCCCCTCTGATGTGTCAGCAACTCACCTGCCGAACCGATAGGCGATTGAGAGAAAGCCGAGCGGTTGGGTCTTGTGAAAGACGATCGGGCTGTCCTGCACCTTGCCGAGCAAGGTGGTTGCACCCCCCGCCGCGCCGAGACTGATCCGGTCAGTGAGCCGGTATTGAGCACTGAGCATGAACGAAGCGTCGTTGAATCCGCTTCCGGGCCGAAATTGCGGCAACCCGGACGCGAAGGACTGCTTTGAATTCACACCGTAAAATCGGTCATTATGCTTCTTGTCGGCCCATGTCGTCCCGATCGTCGGGACAAGCGTGAGGCGTGGCGAAACGGTGATCGGGTACGACAGGCTCGCATCGGCGATGAGCCCCTTGGTGCTGCCGGCAAATCCTTTGGTTGCGCCGATGGTGGCAACGAACCCGGCGGCCTTCAGGTTCACGAAACCCCGGCCGCCTGCGCCGAACGATAGCTTGCCGATCCCATCGGGCGCATCCTTGCTGCGATAGCCCTGCATGACCGTCACGCTCGCACCAATGGTAATATGGTCGGTATCGATCGCGTTGATGCCGACGCCGTTTTGCAGATTGGCGAAAAATGGTCCCCAAGCCACATCTATCACCGGGACCGGCAGCACGCGATATTTGTCCGAGCCCTGATAGGCCGGCGCATAGCCCGCACCGATGCCGATGACGATATGGTCTTTATCTTTGCCACTCTCCTGTTCCTGCTCCTGGGCCTGCGCTGAGGCGCCCCAGAAAATGAGCGAAAGCATGGCGGTCGCCACAATGAATCGGGGACCGGAAAGGGAAAGACGAATGTGGGAAGGATAGGTCACAAATACTCTCACAGGGTTTGCGCCACGGGTTACCGTGGACGCGGGGGGAAGGAAATTGGCTGCCGAAAAGACAGATGCTCGGGCAAGCCGGGAGGTTTGATTTCATCTTTTGATACACTCACACCGGCGCCGGCCTGGTCGCAGCGCGATGGTCGACGAGGTTTTCGATCATCCTGATCTGTTGTGGATCATAACCGGCACTGCGGAGGCGCTCATGCTCGGCTTCCGTCACTCCGCGACGTTGAAGTCGAAACAGCACTGCGTAGCGCCGGAGAGCTTCAAGCCGAGGGTTCGCAAGCGGCAAGTGCGGACGCGGGTCGGACAGGAAAAGCGCGGAACGCCACGACGGCTTGACGCTCGATAGAGGATCCTGGCGCGCAAGGGCGATCACCGCGAGTTCGATCGTCGTCATCATCATGTCGGGCACCGATCGTCTCCTTTCCCCCTTGAGACACCGACACCGGCACGCACCCCCACCAAAAAAATGCCGGGCGGTGCAGAGTGATTCCTCGATCAAGCGCAGGCCGATCCCATCACTCACGACGCAACAACAACTGGATTGCGGGACCCCCACGCTGCGGTTAGGACCGCGCCATGCGCGAGGATCGGGTCGATGAGGAGAGACTTGCGAGCGGCGGGCTTGTCGGGACCTTCATGGACTCGCGGCCAGCCTTACTCCGCTACCTCAAGCTGCGCGGGGCAGCCGCGGATGAGGCCGACGACATCCTTCAAGAAGTCTATCTCAAGCTGTCATCCGACGGGATTGGCCCTGTCGCCGAACCACGCGCCTATCTGTACCGGATGGCCACCAATCACTTTCTCGGGTTTCGTCGTTCGGCAGGGCGGCGCACGCGACGCGAGGAAGATTGGGTAGAGGCCCATAGCGGCGAGGAGCGGGAAATCGACGAGCAGCCATCGGCCGAAACGCGTCTCATCGCCCGCGAGCAGCTCGCAATCCTGCAGCGTGTACTCGACGGGCTTCCCGACCGGACTCGCGCCATCTTTCGCCGCTTCCGCATCGATGGCGAGCCGCAACGCCGGATCGCCGACGACATCGGCATCAGCATTAGCGCGGTCGAAAAGCACCTCACCCGCGCCTATGAGGCGATTTCAGCTGCAAAGCTTCGTCTTGATGGGGATCGCAGCGACCCGCGGCATCTCAGGGGTGAGAGAGGTCGTCATGGCATTTGAGGCAAGGGACAGCGTTCGCGCGCAGGCCATCGAATGGCACATCCGGCTTCGCCACGGCGATGGCGCGGCCTGGGACGCGTTCACCGAATGGCTGGCGGAGGATCCCCGTCACGCCGAGATCTATGACGAGATCGAACAGGCCGATCTCACGATCGAGCCGCTGCTATCCAAGGTGACTTTCCTGGAAGCCGCCAATGACACCGATCTGCCCTCAGATTCGCTGGCTTCCCGATGGCGTTGGTGGGGACTGGGCGGCGGCGCGTTGGCGGCGTCGATCGCCGCGGCTATCGTTCTGGTTCCACAGGGGTCAACCAGCCGGTACGAGGTGGTGACGGGACCGGGCCAACGCCAGATCGTCACCCTTGAGGCAGGGACTCAGGTGACGCTCAACGGCTCGACGCGCATGACCTTCGATCGCAAAGATCCGCGCTTCGCATCGCTCGCTGCGGGGGAAGCACTGTTTCAGGTGCAGCATGACAGCGCGAAGCCGTTCGCGCTCGAGGTCGGCGAAAGCCGCGTCGAGGATCTCGGAACGGTGTTCAACGTCGTGCGCGATGCGGGTGAGGTGCGTGTCGCCGTGGCCGAAGGCAAGGTGCTCTACAAATCTCAAAAGGAGGCGATCCCGCTCCAGGCCGGGCAAGCTCTGCTCGACCCGTCCTCAGCAGGAGCCATTCGCGTGACTCGTGCGCCGATCGCTTCGGTCGGTGCCTGGCAGAAGGGACGACTCGTCTATACCGGCGAGCCTCTGTCGCAAGTTGCGGCCGATCTCGGCCGTGCACTTGGTATCCGCATCACTGTGGCGCCCGACATCGCCGGCCGGCCCTTTTCCGGCGCCATTGCGATCGATGGGACCGGGCCGGACCAGCTCAGACGTTTGATGCCGGCGTTGAACGTGACCATCGAGCCCGAGGCCGGCGGCTGGACGATGAAGTCTGCCGGTGCAGGGCGCTAGATGGGCGGCACTCGCCGCAAGTTCCGTTCTTGGACTCGGCATGGCCGATGTCGCGCAGGCGAAGCGATTCAACGTTCCGGCCGGCCGGCTCGGTGAGGTCGCGGCCGCGCTTGGCGAGCAGGGCGGAATCACGATTGCGGTAGCCGACCCGGACCTTGCCGCCCGCCCCTCCCCCGGCGTCAGGGGTGATTTCTCTCTCCGCGTCGCACTGGCGCACGCATTGCGCGGGACCGGCACGGAAGCGGTTTTCTACGACAGCGCCACCGTTCGCATCATGAGACGCCGCGCGCCACCGCAGATCAAAAGGCCGGCGCCGGCACCTCCCAAAGCCGTCGATATCGACTGGGATTCCGAGATCGTCGTCACGGCCAGCAAGCAGAATATTCCGATCGACGCCTATCCCGGCTCGATCAAACTTGTCGAACTCGATTCCGGCTGGGACGCGCGCAACGCGGCCGGCGGGACGGCGTCGATCACCAAGCTGCTCCCGGCGCTCGGCTCGACCAATCTCGGCCCCGCACGCAACAAGCTGTTCATTCGCGGCATCGCCGACAGTAGCTTCAACGGCCAGACTCAGGCCACGGTGGGCCAGTATCTCGGCGATGTCCGGCTCAACTACAGTGCGCCCGACCCGAACCTCAACCTCTACGACATGAAACGGATCGAGGTGCTGGTCGGGCCGCAGGGCACCCTGTATGGCGCAAGCTCGCTCGGCGGTATCATTCGCCTGGTTCCCAACGCGCCCGATATAGGAGAGACATCCGCGACAGCGTCGATCGGTGTCAGCGCCACGCGGTTCGGTGGACTGGGCGGCGATGGCGCCGCGATGATCAACCTGCCGGTGATCAACGGACGGCTCGGCGTCCGGTTCGTTGTCTTCGGAACCCGTGAAGCAGGATATATCGACGATCCCTCACGTGGCCTGCGGGATATCAACCGTACCACAAGCTATGGCCAGCGCATGACCTGGCACGTTGAGGACCTATGGGGCCTGGACATCGATATCGGGGCGGCCACGCACAACACCTCGACCCGGGACGGACAATATACGGTTCGTGGTGATCCGCCGCTCGTCCGCAACAATGCCATCGCGCAGCCGTTCAAGAACACCTATTACATGTCCTATCTCACCTTGCGCCGAATGCTGGGGCAAGCGGAGCTGGTGTCGACGACGTCGGTTGTCCAGCATGACCTCAAGACGGTCTTTGACGCGACAGGCCATGACGGATCGACCTCGCCTGCCCGCTTCGAGGAGGACAACAACATCATCCTGATCAGCCACGAAACCAGGATTTCGGGCGGCGGGAAAAGCTCACCCTGGGTGGCGGGCTTCGCCAGCATCTATAATACCAGCGCGCTCTCACGCTCGCTTGGCGCCCCCGACGCGCCGGCGCGGATCGCCGGCGTCCTCAACCAGCAGGCCGAGGCGGCCGTGTTCGGCCAGTTCTCCAGGCCGCTCTGGTCGACCCTGACCGGCACGATCGGCGGGCGCCTCACCTTCGCGAACAGCGTCGGCAATCTGCTCGACAATCCAACGGACAAATCAAAGGCGCCATCCCGCAACGAACTGCGCTTCTCGCCAACCTTTGCGGTCGACTGGCACCCGGGCGGACGATTTTCGGCTTACCTCCATTATCAGCAGGGATATCGTGCAGGCGGATTAGCCGTGGCGCCATCGGGGTCGGAGCTGGAGAGCCGGAAGTTCGATACCGATGACCTGAAGATGAGCGAGGTCGGTATCCGGCTGGGCAGCAAGGACCATAACCGTTTGTCGCTTCGGGCGGCGTTCTTCTACGCCGACTGGAATCATATCCAGGCCGATCTCATCGACGATTCAGGACTGCCCTACACCGCCAATATCGGCAGCGGTCGGATTTTCGGAGTCGATGCGGACATCACATGGCGCCTGTCGCCGGCCCTGACGGTCACCGCGGCCGCTTTCCTCAACGACAGCAATCTCTATGCCCCGGAGCCGGAATTCACTGGTTCCGGCATGCGGGTCATGCCGAATGTCCCGCGCAACGGCATCCGCCTGGCAACGGGCTGGCGCGGGACGATCGCCCCCAATATTTCCCTGAGCGGGGAGGCGTCGCTGCGTTATGTGGGCGAATCCTGGCTCGGGATCGGACCGCTGCTCGATATACGACAAGGGCATTATACCGTCAGCGACGTCGGCGGGCGGGTCGAGTTCGGAAAGTTCGGGGTTTCGCTCGACGTGACCAATCTGGGCGACGTCCGCGGCAACAGCTTCGCGTTCGGAAATCCCTTTGGTCTGGCGCGACGCGATCAGATGACGCCACTGCGGCCGCGCACCGTCCGACTGGGATTCTATGCGCGCTTCTGAATGAGGCCGAAGGAGCAAGACGCTCATTATTCCGGCCGCTTGTCACGATATCCCCAAAACCTGTTTCATGACGCCGGTCCACCACGCCAGTTGCAGCGCCGCACCATCGTCGCGAGCGCCGGAAATGCCCGCGCTTCGCCTGAATTCCGTCCCGAACAGCGGGTCGGTTGCCAGAGCGTGATGAAAGGCGGCCACGGCCAATCTGGTGTCCAGAATATCGGGTGCGGCTACACCTGCGGCGAGCCGCGCTGCATGCAAGGCTTCAACCACCTTCTCCAGAACCGGGGAGCCAGCCTCACGCCATCCGGCCGCATGAAGCGCGACGGCGAGAGCACTGTAACCTTGCCGGTAGAGGCCGGCCAGATTGGCAAGCAACGCGCCGATATCGGGCTCGTTCTCCAGCCAGTCCCTGACCGTCGTGTCGATCATGGCCCGAAGCTTGTCGCCGCCATAGGCGATCAGGGCCGTCAGCAGGCCGTGACGATCGACAAAATGATGAGCGACCCCGGCGTCCGTAATACCGGCGAGCCGCGCAACGGCACGCATCTGGACCGCATCGACTCCGCCCTGCGCCAACAGGGTTTCGGCAGCCGCGAGGATATGAGCCCGTGCGACCTCGGGGGCGCGCCTCGCGCGGATCGGTTTGCGGCTCACATAGTCTCCTTTCTCACTACCTTGACCTATCAAGGTTTAAGCTTACCTTGATGAGCCGAGGTAAGGAACATCTTATGATCGATGCCGCGTTGATCCGGTCGGATGCCGTTCTTCTTTTCGACCAGTTGGGAAGTGGACCGGCCGCGCTTCTCCTTCATGCCGGCGGAGAGCGACGACGGGTGTGGCACAAGGTCATGGAGCCACTCGCGCGGCGTGGTTTTCTGACGGTGGCTTATGATCAACGCGGACATGGCGAGAGCGGCGGAGGGAGGGACACACCACTGACGACCTTTGGCGCCGATACCGCTGCGATGATCGGACGCCTCACCTCCCCCATCGTTGTGGGTGCCTCGCTCGGGGGGTTTGCCGCCTTGTCCGCCCTGGCCGACCCGAACGTTCAGGAAAATGTCGCCGGACTGGTGCTGGTCGATGTCGTGCCCGATCCCGATCCAGTACACGCGCGGACCTTTCTCGACAGCGATGGCCTGCCCAGGGACCGCGCCTTTCTGGTCGAAGACATATTGGGCGGTGCGACATCATTGCGGGCGGCGGCTGCGTCTTTGGCACTGCCGGTGCTGCTGATCCGTGCCGGATTGCGCAGCGCCCTGACGGACGAAGATGCGGATCGGTTGTTGAAGCTTGTGCCCCACGCAACCATCGCCATGATCGCCGGTGCCGGACATCTCGTGGCCCGAGACAAGCCGCTCGAACTGGCGCAGGCGATTGGCGACTTTCTCCTGCAAGATGCGGTTCGGGATCGCCGCATCGACCTGTTTCTGACGCGCAGCGGCGCCCATGCTCATCCTCACCCCGGTGGCACGCTTGCACGGCACCTGCACCGAACCGCCGAGACATTGCGGTCTTGGGGAGCTTCGCCTGCGCTGGTTGACGCGGGCCGCCTTCATGCGGCTTACGGTACCGACGGATTCCAAGCGGCTCTCGCCGACGGAACGGCGCGGAAGACGATTATCGCGGTTGCCGGAAGAGAGGCAGAGGCAATCATCGATTGCTATTGCCGTTGCGACCGGGTCCGCAGCTATCCCACATGGCATAGTGACATGCCCGTGTTGATCGATCGATCAACAGGCGGGCCTGAACCGCTTTCGCATACAATGCGCCTGGCGTTGATGGAGTTGACCGTCGCCAATGAACTCGACGTCCTCAAGCATGATCCGGAAATAGCTGCGCGATTTGGTGTCCCTCTGCTACGCCTCTTTGCACGCTGGCGTCCATTTCTCGGAAGCCATGCCCAAGCGGCGATTTCCCAAGCAGACTGAAGAGCTAAACCACCGCCCCTAACACGGACTCATCAATCAGCGTTTCAGCTTGCCGATTCAAACGCGGACTGATATTGTCCGCGTAATGGCACATCTGACAGTCAGCGTCGAATATGGCATTCACGGCCTGTTGTGGCTGGTGGGTTCTGACGAACCCCTCAGCAGCCGTGACATTGCCGAGCTTCAGGGCATTTCGCACAGTTTCCTCGCAAAGATTTTCCCCAGGCTCGAAAAGGCCGGTATCGTCCGCGCGTCGGAAGGCGTGCGGGGCGGATATCTTCTGGCCCGCTCCCCTGACGACATCAGCTTCCTCGACATTGTCGACGCGATCGAGGGGCGCAAACCGCTGTTCGATTGTCAGGATGTCAGGACGCGCTGCGCGCTGTTCGGCGACGCGCCGCCGGCCTGGGCGACCTCCGGCGTCTGCGCGGTCCATGTCGTGATGCTGCAGGCCGAAAAAGCGATGCGCGACACGCTGGCCGGTCAGTCCCTGGGTGACGTGGCGCGATCGTTCGCCACCGCGGCCTCGCCCGACTTTTTTCCGCAGGTCCGGAACTGGCTCGGCGAGCGAGTCGGACACCGCGTTCGCAACGCCCGCCGGGGCAGATCGCCCGCATCGAAGAGGGAGAGTCCCGAATGACCATATTCATGACCGAGAGCGAGCGTCCGCTGGTTGTCGTCGTGGATGATGATGCCGCGGTTCGCACGTCGATCGAAGATCTCATGCTGTCCGTC
This sequence comes from Sphingomonas sp., assembly GCF_050725575.1. Classification (GTDB taxonomy): domain Bacteria; phylum Pseudomonadota; class Alphaproteobacteria; order Sphingomonadales; family Sphingomonadaceae; genus Sphingomonas. The sequence goes on from NZ_JBOHHW010000020.1 coordinate 30,193, forward strand.
GGGATCGACGCGACCGGTTTTGGCTCGACGCATGAATTGTTGCAGGCTGCGCTTCCCGAACGCCCTGGCTGCCTCGTCCTAGATGTCCGCATGCCCGGGTCAAGCGGACTCGATCTTCAGCAGCATCTCGCCGCAAGCGGCAATGCAAAGCCGATCGTCTTCCTCACCGGCCATGGCGATATTCCGATGACCGTACAGGCGATGAAGGCCGGCGCCGTGGATTTTCTGACCAAGCCGTTCCGGGATCAATCCTTGCTCGATGCGGTGACGGTGGGCATCGAACGGGATCTTGCCCAACGCGCCGATGCCCGATCGGTGAAGCAGCAGGCGGATCGCTATGCCGCGCTCACCGCACGCGAACGCCAGGTTTTGCGGCACGTGGCACAAGGAAGGCTCAACAAGCAGATCGCCTTCGACCTCGGCATCAGCGAGGTCACGGTCAAACTTCACCGCAGCAGCGTGATGAAGAAGATGGAGGCTGCCTCAATCGGTGAACTGATCCGCGCCTGGGACATGCTTCCGGCCACACTTCGCGAGCGTGAGACCTAGACCATGGTATGGTTACAATGTTTCGCGAATTCGGCGACGTCCGATACCGGTCATGCTGACCATGTTTGTAAGGACGTCCCGCTTGTCCAAGCCGCCCGTGATTGCGATCGTGGATGATGACGAAGCAGTCCGCGAAGCCTTGTTCGACCTCCTTCAGGTGGAGGGTCTATCGGCCTGCATTTTCGAAAGCGCCACCGCTTTCTTTGCCCATGCCGCACATAGCGACTTCGACTGCCTCATCACTGATGTCCGAATGCCCGAGATCGATGGCCTCGAGCTCCAGCGACGATTGCGCATATGCGGCTCGTCCATGCCGGTGATCTTCGTCACCTCATCCACAGATGACGCAACGCGCGCACGCGCATCGCTGGACGGGGCAACCGCCTGGTTCAACAAACCCGTCGCCGACGAGGCGTTGTTGCGTGAACTTCGCGCGGCACTCGACCGTCGCGACACCGCCACGGGAACATACGTTTTCGGGAGCTGACATGGCAGCGGCGTTCCCATTCTTTGCGGACCATGAGCAGGAGGCCGGCCCGCTCCGCGGCGTGAACCTTCTGGAATCGGCGGCATGCTGGGAACTGGATGTGTCCGGTACTCTTCCCGTCATCACATCCAATACCGGCCCGACCGATCGACCGGACTGGATCGAGGCGTTGCTGTCCCGCACCAGAATCATCGACGTCAACCAGCGCGCAGTCCATCTGGTCGGGCCCTATTCCGGCCGGAAACGGATGATCGGGCAACCCATTACTGCATTCTGGCCGGCCGAAAGCCAGCCTGCCCTCGCCCAGCTCATCATGCAGGTCGTCACCGACTTTCCGCACCACACGGTAAAAACGCGCAAGGTCACATCGCTGCAGTTCGGCGGCCCGATATTGGCAGTCTGGACCGCCGACGGTGGGGAGCAGCCCGATACCGTCTTCCTTGCCGTTCAGGGCACTCAACTCGACGATCGATCACTCTGGCTGGTACGCGCCAGCGAGGAACGATACCGCAACCTCATCCATCATCTGCCCTCCGCGCTGCTGCAGATCGATTCACGGCCGATGACGGCGATCTTCGAGCAGCTCCGCCGCGATGGCATCACCGATATCGCGGCCTATCTCGATGAGACGCCGGCACTGATCAGCCATTCACGGCAGATCGTTCAGGTCACGGACGCCAATCGGGATGTGGTGCAGTTATTCGCGGCCGATTGCGCCGATCAACTCATCGGTTCAGTCGACTTCCTGTTCGCGGCCTCCCCCGATACCGCAAAACGCGTGATCGCCGCGCATTTCGACGGCCGGCGCAGCCATGCCGAAATCATGAAGCTCCGCACCTTTGACGGTCGTCTGCGCGACGTGCAGCTCTCGGTGACCTATCCGACCCCGCCGGAGCGGCTCGACGTCACGCTGATCAGTCTTGAGGATATCACTGATCGGCTTCGCACCGAGGCCCAGCTGCGCCAGCTACAGGCCGATTATGCGCGCGCGGCGCGGATCTCGATGCTCGGTGAATTGGCCACCTCGATTGCGCATGAAGTCAATCAGCCGCTTTCGGCAATCGTGACCAACGCCGAGACCAGCCTGCGCTGGCTGTCGCGTGACGAACCGAACCTGGCCAAGGTCGGCCAGCTTACCGCGCGCATTGCGGACAGTGCCCGGCATGCGAGCAACATCGTGCAGCGCATTCGCGGGATGGCGGCGCGGCGCGCACCGGAACAGGCCCTGCTCGACCTCAACCAGATCGTCGACGAGGCGTTGTTGTTCGTTCGCCACGAGGTCGAATCCCGATCGATCGACCTCTCGATAGGATTTGGTCAGGACCTTCCGCGCATCCTCGGCGACCGGGTTCTGCTGCAGCAGGTGGTCGTCAACTTGCTCGTCAATGCGGTCCAGGCGCAATCCGGCAAGCCCCAGGCGCAGATCGAGCTGAGCACTGAGACGGGCGCCGATAGCCGAGTCATTTTCTCCATTCATGATGACGGCCCCGGCATCGCCGAGCAGGATCTGGATCGTATCTTCGGCAGCTTCTTCACCACCAAGGATGAAGGCATCGGCATCGGCCTCGCCCTGTGCCAGTCGATCATCGCCGCGCATGGCGGCACGATCACCGCGGCCAATCATCCCGAGGGCGGCGCCCTGTTTCGATTTTCGCTTCCCGGCGCTCCGGAAGAATAGGGTTGCTGCCCGGTAGCGGCGCTCGCGATCCCTGCAATAGCATTCGTGCCCATTCCCGGCGGCGCGGCTGTTGCTGCGACCTGCGCCAAAGGCGAGGTTTGCCTGTCATTTGGCGAGTGTGGCGCATCCGTCCGCACAATGGCGGCGAAAGGCCAATTGCGCGATAATCAGCGTGTTCGCGAAGCCCATGAGAGGAAGCAGTCATGAAGATCGTCGTTATTGGCGGAACCGGCCTGATCGGATCCAGGGTTGTCGAGAAACTGAAAGAGCAGGGTCATGACGCTTTCGCCGCCGCGCCCAGTACTGGCGTCGATACAGTCACCGGCGAGGGGTTGGCCGAAGCGCTGGCCGGCACCGATGTCGTCGTCGATCTGGCCAACTCACCGTCGTTCGAAGACCAGGCTGCGATGGATTTCTTCCAGGCCGCAGGCAGGAACCTGACGGCTGCCGAGGTTGCGGCAGGCGTCAGGCACCATGTCGCGCTTTCGGTGGTCGGCACTGACCGCCTGCAGGACAGCGGCTATTTTCGCGCCAAGCTCGCTCAGGAAAAGCTGATAAAGAGCTCGCCCGTTCCGTACACGCTGATCCACGCGACCCAGTTCTTTGAATTCATACGCTCGATTGCCGGCTTTTCGACTCAAGGCGACGAGGTACATTTGCCGCCGGTGCAGTTCCAGCCAATGGCCGCTGAAGACGTGGCCAGCGCCGTCGCCGAGGTGGCGATGGCCGAACCGGCGAACGATACGATCGAGATTGCCGGACCGGACATTTTCACACTCGACGAACCGGTCCGCCAGGCCCTGGCGTTTGACGGAGACGCCCGCGTGGTGATCGCGGATCCCGACGCACCCTATTTTGGCATCAAGGTGAGCGAGAAGACTCTGGTGCCCAGCGCCAACGCCCGCCTCGGTTCGACCAAATTCGACTGGTGGCTGGCTCATGTTCCGCCGCCACCCCACCGATAATCCGGGCCGATAGTCCCCCTTCCCTTCCCGGCGCACCACGTGCGCGGTCGTCCGGTGATCATAGGAGATCAAACCATGTTGAAACGCATTTGCCTGGGAACGGCCGTGGTGCTTGGGCTGGGCGCGCTGGCGAACGGTCTGTTCATGCTCGTCTCGCCGGTGAACTGGTATTTCGCGGTGCCCGGCGTGACCACCACGGGTCCGTTCAATCAACACTTCCTGCGCGATATCGGCCTCATCTTCCTGTTCATCGGGTCTGCATTCCTGGTCGGAACCGCACGTCCGACATATCGGGTCGCGCTATGGAGCGCGGCATCCTTGTGGCTGTGCGGCCATGCCCTGTTTCACATCTGGGAAGTGGCCGTCGGCATTTGCGAGCCCTCTGCACTCGTGCGCGATTTTGCCGCCGTCACGCTCCCCGCGCTCATCGGGGCAGCCCTGTCCCTGTGGGCGCTGCGTGACCGCCAAGCCGAGGGCGGGACCGGATCAGTCTAGCCCGTTCACGCCCGAAACCCCTGGGTTGCACACTCGTTTCTATGCCCGTGCTCACGCCAGCGGAAACGTCAGTCGAGGCCCACCTTCCCCGGTGCCCAATAGGCTTTCGTGCGGGTGCGCGAAGATCCGATGCCAACCCCCTTAAGCGCGCGGCTCATGGTCTGGATCGCGGGTGCCCGCCCCGTCAGGACAAACCCGGCATCATCGAGCGCAATATGCCGCAGCCGATCTTCCAGTACGGACAAATGACGATCGTCGGCGGCGCGCTCGACCAGGATCGCATGCCCCATACCCAGCGTTTGCAGCACGGGCCCGCACTCCTGAATGTCCGAGACTTCGAACAGCAGATGCAGCGCGCCGTCTCGCGTCTGCGAAAGAGCGGCAGCCAGCGCAAATGAGGTTTCGTCGCCGAACAGGACGATCGGTCCGGCAAGGCCGCTGACATCGAGCGATCGGCGTGGCCCGAAGAATTGGCAAGAATCGCCCCGGGTGACGTTTTCCGCCCATTGGCTGCCCGGTCCCTCACCATGCGACCAGGCAAGGAGGCGTGTCCGCCCTTCCTGTTCGTCCCAGCATATCGGCGTATAGGTTCGTGCGGTGCGCAGTCCATTGAGCATGATCTGCAGCTTCTGCCCCGGCGACCATGCGACACCCCTCAGCGCATCGCCAGCCAGGTCGACGAGGCGAAAATGGGGTGACAGCACTTCGACCGCGGTGACGGTTGATGGCCGCATCAGAAGCCGGATCAGGGCCCGCTCGATGCGACCGGGCGATGCGGCAGAATTCATGGGCGCTCCTTCGGCGCGGGGCGGCTGAGAATGAACGCGGCGCATCCGGCCATCACCAGCGCGACAAGCAGGTCGATAATGAGCGCGGGACGCGCGGCCCACCAGAACAATGCATAACCGAGCGCGATGCCCGAACAGGCCATCATCTTTGCCCGGGGGCCGATCGCGCCATCCTCCCGCCAAGCCCTGAGCGTCGGTCCGAACCGCGGATGGTCGAGCAACCAGGCTTCGAACCGCGGCGACGACCGCGCAAAACAGCCCGCCGCCAGGATCAGGAAGATCGTCGTCGGCATGAGCGGCAGCAGCGCACCGATGAAGCCGAGCGCCACGAAGAGAAAGCCCAAGGCGAGCCAGATCGCTCGCGAGGCATGCCGCAGCGGTCCGCGAGGCGGCTCAGAAGGCGGCACGAAGCACCAGGAAAAGACGGCGGTATTTCAACCTTCGTGACACGCCTCGCCGCCAATCCATCTTGCGGGATCGCCCCGCCCGTCATCGCCTTGCGCGTTGGCTTGCCATTAATGCGAACGGCTCGCAAGTACTGTATGATGCCTGCCGGACATTTCTGACTTGCCCGCCGTTCCCGATCTGCGCTGCCTCACCCGAGTTGTGCGCTCATCCGGAACCGCGCGCGGCTCGCCGCGGCGCGGTGCTTGGTTTCCTCGATCTCGCGTTCCTCGGTCGCGTCCAGCATCGCCTCGAGCAACCGGTTGAAATGCTGGCGCATCGCGATCCGCGCCGCCTGCGGATCACGCCGCGCCAGCCCGTCGACGATCGCGGCATGTTCCGCCTGCCGCGCGGAGCCGTCATGGTGACATACCGACGCATGCGTGGTGCGTACCTCGGCAATCTCGGTGCGCAGCCGCCACAGTGTTTCGATCACATGGATGATCGCCTTGTTGCCCGACGCGGCGGCAATGGTCAGGTGGAACAGACGGTCGATCGCGGTGACCTCGTCATCCTCGAGATTATCCTGCGCCATCTGGTTGAGCAGGTCGCGCAGGATGGCGAGATCGCCCTCGGAAATGATCGGCGCAGCCAGTGCCGCCGCCTCGGATTCGAACAACAGTCGCGCTTCGGTCAGCTCGAACGCGCTGACCGCCGGCAACTGGCCGGTGTCCTGTGCCGCCGTCTCCGATACATAGACTCCGGAGCCGGTCTTGATCCGGATCCGCCCGGTTGCCTGCAGCGCAATCTCCGCCTCGCGGATCGTGACGCGACTGACGCCGAAACGCTCGGAAAGCTCGCGTTCGCCCGGCAAGCGCGATCCCGGCGGGAATGCCCCCTGGTCGATCAGCGCGACGATCTGGTCCGCGACATTCTGAAAAAGACGACGATCTGCCATTGGCCTAACAATTCCTCCGCTTGTCGCCCGGATTGTCATACCACTTGGCCCGGACGACACAAGCCGTCCGGGTGGCCATGATGGATCAGAAACGCACCCGCGCGCCGATGAAATATTTCGAGCCGTAATAATGATATTGCCGGCTGCTGCCATAGACCGGCATGTCGGTGACCTTGGCGTCGTTGAACACGTTGAGCGCCTCGACCCGCAGCGAGAGGTTGCGGTTCACATTGTACGACATGCGCAGATTGACCAGGTTCGACGGACGCACGAAGCGCAGCTGCGTATTGCCGCCGACAAAGTCCTGATAATAGCTCGATCGATAGGTGTAGACCGCCTCCAGCGACAGGCCTTTATACTGATAATAAAGCTGGGCTGAGCCGGTATGTTTCGAATAGCCCGACAGGTTGGCGGCCGGAATGATGCCCGGGGTGACCACACCGGTCGCGGGATCGATCACATTGCCGAGGCGGATGTCGTAATTCTTGAAGTTCGAATCGGCGTAATTGTAGCTCAGCTTCGCGCCCAAGCCATCGAACGGCGCGGGCAACCAGGAGAAGCGGTTGGAGAGCGTGAGTTCGAGGCCATAGACGCGGCTTTTCTCGTCGCTGTTCTGGCGCTGGGTCACCGGCACGCTGACATCCTGCCCGCCGATATTGAACGTCTCGTTGATCATCACCGGCACGAACCCGCCGCCGAAGCTCTTGTAATAGACCGTGCCGGCGACGATCGTGTCCTTGTTGGGATACCATTCGAGCGCAAGGTCGCCGTTCCACGACATGATCGGCTTGAGCGAGGGCGACCCCTCAGCCTGGATATTGTCGATCGCGTCGGCGATGTTGGCGAACTCGGTACCATCCTCCAGGGTGATACTACGGCCGGCGGCAAGATCGCTCGGCGCAGGGCGCGACATGGCGCGATAGGCGGCGACGCGTGCGACCACGGTTGGTGACAATTCGAAATTGGCGTTCACACTCGGCAGGGCGCGGAAATAGCTGTTGGTTAGCGTCTGCGTCGCGAAATCGTTATTCTCGACCAGCTTGATACCGCCGGAAACGGGAACGACGTCCAGCCCCGCGCGCAGGCCGATCGACCGGAGATCTGTCTGCACCAGGCGCACACCGAAATTGCCGCGGATCGGCGTGCTGCCCAATTCGCTGTCATAAGTCCCCATGACATAGCCCGACCAGACCTTCTCGGTCACATCGGCATTGTCGACCGCGCGGGTATCGGCGCCGATGCCGGGATCCTCGGTGCCCAGATAACCGCGGAACTGGCACAAAGTGTCGAACGTCGCCCAGGACGTGATCGATTGATTCGGCGCATCGTGCAGATAGCCGGTCTGCGGGAATGGCGTGCGGCAGGCCTCATTGACGCGCTTGTCGACCGCGCGATCATCCTGAGTGACCTCTACGATATTGTTGATGTTGATATAGCGGCGGTGCGAATAGCGGCCGCCGATATCGATCCGCTTCAGGAAGCCGTCGAATTCGTATCCGGCATCGAGCCGGGCGGCGAAGATCTTGTCCTGCTTATATTCATCGTCGCGACGCAGGCGCGCATCGTCGCTGAACAGCGACCAGTCATTGGCGTTGAAGCGCGGATCGAAGCTGATTTGCGTCGCGAAGCCGTTCCGCGCGTCATAGGTATAGGGAATGCGCTGATTGTTGATCGGCGTGCGCACATTGTTGATGTCGAATGGATCGGTGCGCAGCCGCACGCTGCGCTGGAGCGTGTCACGCTTGGTCTGCGAATAGGAGACATCGGTGCTGATGGTCAGCCGGTCGGTCGCCTTCCAGCTGATCGATGCGCCACCGCCAAGATATTCCTCGTCGCGCGTCAGGTAATTGCCGATCGCATCGACCGATGAGATTCCGGTTGCGTAGACCATGCGATGCTGGTCGTCATACTGGACATTGCGCAGCGAATAGCGCGTCTCGGCCAGCGTCAGATCATGGCGATCCTCGGTATAATCGCGCTTCGAATATTGGAAATCGAGGTTGATATCGATTTTGGAATTCGGCTTCCACTGCAGCGAGCCCATGAACGCGTCGCGCTTGTCCGATTCGGTCATCTGGCGGAATGTGACCGAACTCGGCGCGAGATAGAAAGGCGACCCCGCCGCCCCCTGCTGCCGGGTGATCTCGTTACAATTGCCGGTCGCGTTGGTCAGCGGGTTGCAGGCATAATAGGTGCTGCTTGCGGCATAGGTTTCTTCGGGATTGTTCACCTGATTGCGCTGCACGCCGAGCGCAATGCCGAGCTCGCCGAGGCTGCCCAGATCGAACTGGTCGACATAGCTGGCGGTGCCGCGCCAGCCCCACGCGCCCTGCCCGCGGATCTTGTCCTGATAGGGATTGTAATTGCCCTTCAGCTCGACCTGGATCGAGCGCTTCCCATAATCGAGCGGGCGCAGCGTCTCGAGCTCGATCGTGCCGGCCACGCCGCCTTCGATCAGATCGGCCTGCTGCGACTTGTAGATCTTGATGCCGCTGACCAGTTCCGACGGGAACTGGTTAAAATTCACTGCGCGGTCGCCGCTGCCATTCGACGCTTCGCGGCCATTGAACGTCGTCGCGCTGAGGAACGAGCCGAGACCACGCAGCGCGATCTCGGTGGCGCCGCCCTTTTCCTGATGGCTGGTCGCACCGGTGATGGTCTGGATCGCCTCGCCGATCGACAATGCCGGCAGGTCGCCGATCTCGGTCGAATTGAGCGCGTCGACGATCGCCATCTCCTGCCGCTTCACTGCGATCGAGCTTTCGATCGTCTGGCGGATGCCGGTGACGACGATATCGGGCTCGGACTCCTGCGCCGGCGCCGTCTGGGCGGCAGCGCTATCGTCGGATGCTGTCGCGGCTGATACCGGATCGACAGTCTGCGCCGCAGCCACTGATGCGATCGTCAGGCACCACAGCGCAACGCCGCCGCTCAGCACACGCGACCGCGACCGCGACCGCGACCGCGACCGCGACCGCGACCGCGACCGCGACGTCAAAGCTGCCTGCTGCCGAAATCTGCCCATCATACCTCTCCCCAGGATTTGTTCTTGTCCGCCGATTGATCCGGTCGTGACGATCTGTCAAGGCAGATTGCTATACCAGTTGCATAGTTCTTTCAACCAATATCGCATGACCAATATTGAAACGAAGGGATACCAGTGCAGCGGACCGGCTCCATCCTGCTCTTCGGCGAGTTGCTGCTGCGGCTGAGCCCGGTGGCGGCGGCGACGGGATGCAGCGGGCTGGCGTTGGCTGACTGCAGGCACAGCGCGATCGGCAAGATGGCGCTGTTCGCCCGCTCCTGCCGGAAAAGTCCGGCTTGGAACCGGGGTCGTACAAAATAAGTATATCTACTTGATAATATACGGTATTTAGTAATTCTCGGTCAGTGACACGGCAGAGATATGACACAAACCTGGTGTCCCATATCTCCGCCTGACCCATCGCACGGATCCACCCAACTCACACCCTAGGGCACCAGCTGGCTGCGCAGCGGCGGCACGGCCCTGGCCAGCCCATTGGCGACCAGCCGGGAAAAGACGCGCGCGCCGGCGTCGCCGACATGGGTATAGTCGAACTTCCGGGCATATTGCCCGCGTGGCCCGTCGGCAGTTGGCGGTGCCTCGCGCACACGCGCCTCGGTGGCGGGGCGCGGCCGCATCGTCGTACCGGTCTTCGCTGCCGTCACTTCCTCGGGAATCGGATCAGTCATGGCGAGCTTCATTGCCTCGACCGGACCGATCCGCTGCACCACCCGCGCGCTGTCGGCGTTGAGATCGATCAGCGGTGTCGCGGTCGCCGCCGCAACCTTGCGCACCTGATCCGACCAGATATCGAGCGTGTTAAGGATCTTGCCGTCCTTGAAATCGCGCCGCACCAGCGGCGTCAGCAGCACCGGAATGCCACCCGCAGCACGTACCTCCGCGACATAGCGGGTGAGGTTCGCCGGGAATTCGTTGTCGATCGCGGTCCAGCGTTCGGGCGCGGAGGACTGGTCGTTATGTCCGAACTGGATCAGCACATAGGTGGCGGCATAACCTGCCGCCCTGATCTCGTTCTGCACGATCGCCCAGGATCCCTCCTGGCGATAGCTGCGCGTCGAGCGACCGCCCCGCCCCATATTGAGGCAGGCGACATTCGACTTCACATGCTCGGCGCAGAAGATCGACGCCCAGCCGCTGCCCACCGCCATGGTCGAATCCCCGACCAGGATCAGCTTGTACGCCGTGATCGGGGGCGCATCGGTGCGCGTCTTCGGCACTTCGCCGGCGACGCGCGGATGGGCCGGCTCGTCCTGCGCCAGCGCCGGTGTCGTCACCAGCGCCAGCGCGAGAAGCATGTGTCGCATCATTTTCCTTCCTCAGGAGAAGAACAGGCCGCCGTTAATGTCGAGATTGACCCCGGTCAGGAACGCCGCATCTTCCGACAGGAGATAGGCAACCGCCGCGGCGACCTCGTCCGGATGCCCCTCGCGGCGCAGTGGCGTGTTGCCGGCGACGGCGGCACGCCCTTCGGGCTTGGAGAAGATGTCGTGAAAGCTGGTCCCGATCAGGCCTGGGCACAACGCGTTGACGCGGATCCCCTGCGGCCCCAGTTCCTTGGCCCAGCCGCGTGTGATGGTCATCAGCGCTCCCTTCGCTGCGGCATAGACCGACGCGCCCGGACCACCGCCGTCACGCCCGGCCAGCGAGGCGAGATTGACGATCGCGCTACCCCGCCCGAGATGCGGCAGCACTGCCTTGGTAACGAGGAAGGCGGAGCGGAAATTCAGGCCCATCACCTCGTCGAAGAAGGCCGCGTCCATCTCGGCCAGCGTCTTGCGCGCAACCATGCCGCCCGCGCAATTGACGAGATAGTCGATGTGCGAACCGAAGGCGCCGGTGGTCGCCGCGACGAGCGCCGCGACCTGATCGGCATCGGTCACATCGGCACGCTGCACCAGCGCGGTGCCGCCTGCCGCGGTGATCGCCTCGGCGGTCGCCCGCGCGGCGGCCTCGTCGCTGCGATAGTTGATCACCACTGCGGCGCCTTCGCTCGCCAGCCGCAGCGAGATCGACTTGCCGATGTCGCGTCCGCCGCCGGTGACGATCGCGATCTTGTTCTTGAATTTCATGGTCTGGCCTCTTCAATGATGGGCGTTGCAAGCGGCGCGACGGGCGCTGTGCGTCCGCCGAGCAGCCAGATGGCAAGGACTCCGAGCGGCACGATCGCCGCCGAGAGTGCGAAGATCGGGCCGTAGCCGTCGACTGTCATGATCGGCACGAGCCAGGTGGTGATCAGTGTGCCCGCGACCGCCGCCGTGCCGCCGATCCCGGCCAGCGAGCCGACCGTACCGCCGGCGAAATAGTCGCCCGGCAAGGTCTGGATATTGTTGATCGCGATCTGGAAGCCGAACAAGACCACCGCAATCAGCAGCACCGCATAAAGCGGGGTCGCCGCCGTGGCGGTCAGCAGCAGCGCCGGCAGCATGATCACGCCGCCTGCGGTGATGATCGCCTGGCGCGCGCGCAGCGCCGACCAGCCGCGCCGGATCAGCATCCCCGACGCCCAGCCGCCGAGCAGACTGCCCAGCATCGCGCCCACGAACGGCACCCAGGCAAACAGCCCGATCTGCTTGACGTCGAAGCCGAACGTCTCGGCGAGGTAGATCGGCAGCCAGGAGACGAACAGCCACCATACCGGATCGAGAAAGAAACGGCTGACCAGAATTGCCCAGGTTTCGCGGTGGCGCAGCAATTGCCCCATGCCCGGCGCATAACCGGCGGCGGCCTGCGAAGATTTAGCTTCGCCTTCGCCGGCGATATGCGCACGCTCCGCTTCGCTCAGCCAGGGATGCGCGCCGGGCTCGCCGCGATAAAGGAACAGCCACGGCACCAGCCAAAGGATGCCGAGCACACCGATCAGCAGGAAGGTCGCGCGCCACCCGATCGCTTCGTACAGCAATGCCACCAGCGGCGCTGAGATGATTGCGCCGATCGCTGCGCCGGAATTGAAAATGCCCTGCGCGAGCGCACGTTCGGCCGGTGGGAACCATGCGGCATTGGCCTTGACTGCGCCCGGCCAGTTGCCCGCCTCGCTCAGCCCCAGCGTCACGCGCAGGAAACCGAGCAGGCCGAGCGAGCGGACCAGCGCATGCGCGGCGATCGACACCGACCAGAAGAAGATCGAGGCGACGAACCCCATGCGCGTGCCAATCACATCGAGCACGCGCCCGAACAGCGACTGGCCAACGGCATAGGCAATCATGAATGCCGTCACGAGCAGCGCATAATCGGCCTTGTCCGCGCCGATATCCTTCGACACCGCCGGCCACATCACCGCCAGCGCATTGCGGTCGATATAATTAATCACCGTCGCCAGCCCGATCAGGCCGATGATGAACCAGCGCAGGCCCCGTATTTTGCCGGCCATCACTTCGCGCCCATCGCATCGATGCGCGCGATGTGCCCGGTCCAGCGGACCGCCCGGCCATCGACCTGCGCTGTGTGCGGCTTACCGGCGCTGACATCGTCGGCGACCGCGACGATCACCGGCGCACCCTTCACCGGCTCGATCACGATCACGTCGCCATCCACGGTGCGGACATGGCGCAGCGCCTTGATCTGGCTGGCGCTGGCGACCGTCGTTTCCGCCGCGGCATCATAGGACCCATGCGGCTCGAGCAGCGAGACGAACATTGTGTCCTTCGCACCCGTCACGCGCTGGATCAACATGGGCTCGCGGCGCAAATTGAAGCGCGGATCATGGGCGCCGCTCTCGCCCAGGATCACCGAGCTGCCGGCCGGCGGAACCATGCGATAGGTGTAGAAACGGCCGCCATTGATCCAGGTCAGCGTCGCCGTATCGGCAGTCGGCGTGCCGGTCGCATCGACCCAGATATGCTGATAGCCATTGGCAGCCCCCAGCACCGGCCGCGCCGCGACATTCGACTGCAACGGAAAACCGACATCGGTGATGTGCCCGGCATAATGCAGCGGCAGATCATAGGTCGCCGGCGCGGCGCCGGTGACGCGCAGCAGGTCAAGCACCACCGGACTGCCCTTCCCCAGGGGCAATTGCACCAGCGTGCGGCGAAAGGTGACGCCGGGCCAGGCGCCGGCCATTTCGGCGGTACTCGCCTTCAGCGCATCGTCACCGGAGAAGAATAGCTGCTTCGGCGCCAGATCCTCGCCGACCTTCCACTTGCCGCCGAAGTTCGAGGTCTCGTTCACCACCAGCGTGTTGTGCGCGATCGTCTGCTTGGCCCAGCTCTCATTTTCCTTGAGGTAGCGGCCGCCGTCCTTGCTCTCGATATTGAGGAAGCGGGCCGAGCCGTAATCGGTCACGATCGCGTTGCCAGCGTCGTAAAGGATCCAGCTCAATTTATCGAAATGGCCATGGCCCATGCCCATCGCGCTGTTCTTGGCGACCAGCACTTCGGCATCGTCCTCGGCGCTCGAGCGCAACACGGCAAGACCACCCTGATCACCGTTCGGCCCATCGCGGAACAATTGCGAGGTATAGGCGAAGGGCCGCGCCTTGCCCGCTGCTAGATCGCGCGCGACGGCAAGCCCGGCCGGCGTGAGGATCGTGCGCCCTTGCCATTTCGCGATCGCCAGGAAACTCGGGTCGCGGGTCGCGGCATAGCCAATCGCGACCGCCTGGTAGAGTTCGTCAGTCTTCAGGCTCTTGTCCGGCATCGCGTCGTTGAGCGGGAAGAAATAGCCGTCATAAGTCAGCTGGATCGTGCTGCGGATCGCCTTGGGCAGCACGCCGCCATGCCGTTCCCAGATCTTCAGCTCGGGCTGGTTGGCCTGGATCGCATCGGCGAACACCACGAACGGCTGCAGCGCATAACGCTGATAATAGGGCCCTTCGGTATAATAGCCGTCGGGCGAGAAGAGCTGGTCGACCTGTGCCAGGAAGCCCGATTTGCCGCTCTTGTCGGTGCCCTTCAATGCGCGCGCGACCAGTTCGGGATCGTGCAGGACATAACCGGTCATGCCGACGCCCGCCGCCGCCCAGGTGGCATGATTGTGGATCAGGTTGAACGTCTTCGCATTCCCGACTGACAGGAACTCGGCCATCTTGCGGAACACATTGGCGTCGATCGTCTCGCGATCGGCCGGGCTCAGCGTGTCGCGGATCGCGTCATAACCCTGTACCCCATAGACCAGCCAGACGCTGTCGTTCAGGCTCTGCCAGAACAGCCGCCCCGCTGCCTCGTTCGCCTTGGCCGGATGCGGCCCAAGCGTGGGGTAGAGCTTGGCGTACTCAAGCAGCATGGTCCGCGCGAAATCGGCATAGGCCTTGTCGCCGGTGATGCGGTACAGCAGCCCGGCACCATAGAGCGCCATATAATTGCGCTTATGCTGTTCGTGCGTGAATCCGCCGCCCGGATCCTTCGGCACCGGCACCACGATCCCGGCACGCATCGCCTTGTCGACCGCCTTTTTGGTCCGCTCGAACTCGGCGGCGAACAGCGGATAGCGTTTGGCGTCGGTCGCCATGGTCTTCAGGCCGGCGGCGTCGAACAGCACCGGCGCGGCCTGCGCTTGCGCCATGCCCGGTGTTAGCGCCGCCAGGGAAAGCCCAAGCGCCCAGAGGGAGATACGCATTTACAGGCCCTTCTTATTATCGGCGATCACAGCCCGGGGCGGCCCCTTATAGGCCAGTTCAACCACGGTCGGCGGCGGTGTGCGATCGAGCGAATTGCCGCTGATCATGGTGTGCGGCGATCCGACACTGTGCGTGACCTGGATGCCGCCGCTGCCCTGGAAGCGATTGCCGGTGATGGCGGTTTCCTGGACGCCCGACAGCTTGATCGCGCCGCTCCCCGCGATGGTCGACCCGGACAAGGTGAAGCGCGGGCCGAAGGTGCTTTCGTCGGTGCCGGCGCGCAGCATATCGGCGACCGTGCCGACCTTGTCGAATTGCGAGCTGGCGATCGAAACCTGTTCGGCGCCGTACCAGCCCTCCTTGCCGGTCTCCGCCGCCAGCGCCAATACCGTGCCCGAAACGCCGGTAAATGCGCTGTCGCGGATCGAGATATCGCCGGCGAGCGTTGCCGGCGTCGTCGCCAGCACGTCGAAGCCGGGCGCACCATCGAGATGTTCGAAGCGCACGTCGGCGATGGTCAGGCGATAATTTTCGAGCATCGGCTGAGCACTGCTGCGGATCACTGCATTGCCCGGACGGCGCGGCGCATCGGCACCATCGATCGCCACGCCATCGAGTGCAAGGCTGCCGCCTTCTTCGAGTTGGAACAAGGTTGGCCCTGCCATGCGCAGAGTGGCGCGGCCCGAGGTCATTGCGCGGACTGTCAGTGGCGATCGCACAGCCAGCGGCGTGGTGACGGGATAGCTGCCGTCTGCCAGTTCCAGCACGCTACCGGGCGCTGCTGCGGCAACCTGCGCCGACAGCGATTGCGCTGGCGTAACGCGGACGACCGGGCCTGCGTTGAATACCACCGGCCGAGACGCAGGCTTGGCATACCAGTCGACACCGACTTGCTCGCGCGTGATTGGCGTCAGGTCGCGCCGCGCACCCAGTGCCGCCAGCGCGGGATCGACCGGGTAAAGCAGGCCGTTCTTCGCGCGCGCCAGCGTTACGGCCTGTCGGGCCAGACCGGGGGCAGTGGCACCTTTGGCGTCCACCACATTGTCGGCGAACTGCACACCAGCGATATCGGACTCGAGACGCAGCGGATCCTGCCCGCCCGCGCCGGTGATGAGATTGTCGGCGATCCGCGTTTCGCGCGGCGCCTGCGATCGTTCCGCATCGGCGCCGGCGCCGATCGTCACGCGCGCCACGTCGATCAGGCTGTTATGCTCGATCAGCGCCTGACGCACCGGCATATAGCGGTTCACCGGCGAATTGGGCACGCCGTTCATCACCGCGATCGCGCTGGTGAAGTCGATGCCCGCCAGCCCTTCCATATAATTGTTGCGGATGGTCTGGCGCTCGTTGATCACGCGGATGCCGCCGCTATGCGCCACGCCCTGGCCGAGAAAGATATTATCCTCGACGATATTGCCGCTGCCATGGCGCAGCACGACCGAGCCCTGCGATTTCAGGAAGAGGTTGCGGCGGACGATGTTGGCGCCCGACTTGACCGAGATGATCTCGACCTCGCCATCACACTGCTCGAACAGATTATCCTCGACGACCGTGTGGGAATCGCTGGCGGATTCGGTGCTGGTGCCGATGCGGATCGTCTCTCCACCATTGGAGCCGAGCGGCGGGCGGGGGCCGAAATAAACATGGTCGATCCGCGCGCGATTATCGAGCGGCATGCCCTGTTGCCGCACCACGATCAGCATCGCCCCGGCGTTCTGCTTGCCCTCGAAATGCGAATGATCGACGCGGTTGTCGCTGCCATAGATCGCGACCCAGTGATCCTCGCGCCGGCGATCGGGATTGTTGAAGCGGTCGATCACGATCCCGGTGATGCGGCTCTGCTCCGCCCAATGCTTCGCGTCGGTGCGAAACGCGATCACCTCGTCGCCCGGCGCATGGCCGTCGCGGAACACCAGGTTCGACGCGACAAGATAGCGGCCGGCGAGCTTCAGGCTGGACTGCCCGGTGAGAATGACTCGCCCGGGGTGCTGCGCGGTCAGCGTGATCGGCTGCCCCTCCTTCCCTTCGCCGGTGAGGATGAGCGCCGCATCGCGCCATTCGCCATCGGCGAGGATGATGGAATCGCCAGGCTGCAGGCGCGCCGCCGCCTCGCGATATTGCGCCTGATCATGGACCAGCAGATCTCGAGCGAACGCCGGAGAGGTTCCCGCCAGCACTGTCGCAGCGGCTGTGATCGCAAAAGCGCGCAAACCCGATTCCTCGCCTGACCTGACCCGTTACCGGACCAGTTTATTTGGACTAGCACTTCTATGCCGATGACTGGCGCAGATGTCTATACCAGATTGCATGACAATATGACCGTGCAATGCCCGGACGATAAACGCCCGGGCGCGGTCAATCGGCAGCGCGGCGACACTGGGCGCCCGCCGTCCAACAATGCTGGTGTTCAGGACGCTCGCGGCGGCGCTAAGCGCCAGCCTGCTCCTCGGCCCGCCAAGCACGGAGGCCTTGCAAGGCCGCATTATGCATCGACCGTCCGATCTCGACGACACGGTCACGCCATAACGGGTCGGTCGGATCATAGGCCGCGCGCAGCCTCGCCCGCAGCGAAGCCCGCAGATCGGCATCTTTCGGCCCAAGCCCCAGGCGCAGCCACCGATCGATCATCACCGCTTCGAATGCCGCGAAGTTGGAGACAGTGCCGATCTCGACCGGCGCACCGACAATGTCGATGTGTGGCGCAAGCCGGCGCAACCCCGGCAACAACAGCCCCGACCAGTCCGGCGTTTCACCGGATTCAAACGCCTGATCCTCGGATTGCAGCCCCTGACCGGCCCACCAGGCCGCCATCCGGCGTCGCGCCGCCGATTCCGGCGCATCAAGCGCAACGACCAGCGGGCAACCATAATCGCCAAAGCCGGTATGCCATTCGAGATACGCCATGCGCCGGCAGACAGCCAGTTCGGTCTCGACGATGTGCCTGACTATCTCGTGCGACGGTGACGGACGAACGCCGCCAAAACCGACTCCACCGGGATGGCTATGCTGCCCGCCGGTAAAGGCAGTCAGTGCCGCCGCCGCGCCCAGTTCACCGGTGAGCGACTGGAACAATGCCCCGACTCGGCCAAGCAGGCCGTCATCCCAATGGTCGGGGCAGACCGTCTCGTGGATCCGCGCATAATCGGGATTGAGCCGCAGCGGCGCATCGAAATCGCCGAAATTGCGCGAGAGATCGACATTATCCGCATCGACGCGGTGGCCGTGCGAGACGCCCCAGGGATTGAGCGCATGGATCATCACCATGTTGCAATCCTCACCCAGCTCACCCGGATCGACATCGGCAGCAAAGGCGCGCTGCGCCGCGGAGCCGGCATGGCCTTCCGCACCGTGCACGCCGGAGACCGAAAGCAGGGTATGCGGCGCGCCTGCCGGCCCGATCACCACCCAGTCGATCGTCAGTTCCTCGCCCTGGATGCCCCTTCCGGGGACGGTCGCCGATTCGAGCCGGCCGCCCAGTGCCGCCATCGCGGTCCGGAAGGCACCCCGCGCCTCTTCATAGCTCTCGACGAACATGATCTCAGCGCTGATCGCTGGACGGTGTGGCGGCGAGCAGCGGCACGGTGAACAGAAAGCTGATCAGGTAGAGCCCCGCCGCCAACACGCCGATCATATGCGGACCGTACACGGCCAGTGTCGCGCCGATCGCCGGGCCGATCGCCGATCCCAGCGCAAGCAATGCCGCCCCCATACTGCTCCAGCGCCCGCTGCGATCGAGCCGGGCCAGCGCGCCGAGAATGAACGGCAGGCCGAAGAACCAGGCGGTCTTCACGATCACAGCGCCCGCGACATAGGCCGCCATCACCGGCAGCGCGAGCAGCAGCGCCGACGCAATCAGGCCAGCAAAAGCGAGCGCGTTTGGGCCGCGCTGGCCGAACCGGTTGCCGGCGGTCATCGACAGGATCGCGCCGGCGATCGCGCCAAGCACCGAAATCCCCAGCAGCACACCGACCTGGCTGCGATCAAGCCCGACCGCCAGCCCCATCCGCTCCTGGAACGACCATAAGGTGGTGTGGCCGGCATAAAGGCACAGCAGCGCCAGCGCGCCGCAGATCGCGGGGACATTGATCGTCCAGCCACTCTCCACAACCTTACTGGCCAGTGCCGCCGGTGGCGGCGCGGGCGGGATCAGTCGCGTACAGACCAGGCCAATCACCGCGACCATCGCCAGCACCGCGACGATCCCCAGCAAGCCGAACGTCTGCGCGATCCAGCCCGACAGAGTCAGGAGAATGGCGGCATAAGTCAGGTTGACGAAGGTCGCGATCGCCCAGACCCGTTGCGGATCGGCGCGCCCGGCATAGGCGGCGAATACGGTCGATGCGGTGAAGCCCATCGCCAGGCCGAAGGCGGCACGGATCGCAAGCAACGGCACGAAGCCGCCCGCTCTGGCGGTCAGCAGGCTGGTGACGATCATCACCACCAGGCCGGTCGCGGCGAGCATCGGGCGCTTCGCCCGGTGCAGGACGAGATAGAAGAGCAGCAGCCCAAGCGCATAAGCGCCATTCTCCGCGGCGAGCGCCAGGCTGGCCTGCGACGCGGTGAGGTGAAGCTCATCGATATACAGGCCGAGCATCACCGGGCTCAGCGTGGCGCTGGTCATCGCGCCAGTGCCGATGACGATCAGCGCGGCAAGGCTGGCGGGCGATTCCCGCAGCGGCTCACCCGACATAGGTAATCGCCTGTGGTGCGGTGAAGGCAGCGAGGCCGGCCAGCCCGCCCTCGATCCCGAAGCCGGATTGCTTGCGCGGCTCGAACGGCGTGCCGAGCGCGAGGCCCGGCCGTGCCGCCGGTGTGACGATCACGTCCAGCGATCCGACCGACAAGCCGGCCGCGATCCGCTCGGCCGCGTCGCGGTCCGCGCCCCAGACGGTTGCGCCAAGACCATAGGGGCCATCTTCCGCCAGCCTGATCGCTTCGTCCTGATCATCATATTCCTGCACCGTCAGCACCGGGCCGAATATCTCCTGCTGCACCAGCGCGCCATCCTGGGCTGTATCGAGCACCAGTTCCGGCGCAACATAGAAGCCGTCCGCCGACAGGCCGCCAGGCACCTCTGACAGCGGCACGACCCGCCCGGTCCGGCGCGCGATCTCGCGAAAGCGCTGCACGACATCATATTGGTTGCGGCTGGCGAGTGGCCCAAGCCGCGTCGCCGGGTCGCGCGGATCACCGATCGGCCAGTCCGACGCGGCGGCAAGCAAACCTTCGACCGCTGCATCCAGCCCGCCCTTCGGTACTAGCAGCCGGGTGCGCGCCGCGCACCATTGGCCGGTATTCCAGAACGCCGCCGCAAAGACGCCCGGCCAGATCTCCGCCTGATCGATCATGTCGGGCAGCACCAGTTGCGGCGACTTGCCGCCACATTCCATCATCAGCGGCTTGAGCGAACGCGATGCCGAGGCCTGGATGATCGCCTGGCCGGTACGGGTCGAGCCGGTAAAGGCGATCATGTCGACACCGGGATGCGCCGCCAGCGCCGCGCCGGTCGTGTGGCCGGCGCCCGGCACGACATTGAACACGCCGGGTGGCAAGCCCGCCTCGCTCGCCAGTTGCGCGAGCAGCACGGCGGAACGCGGCGACAGCTCCGATGGCTTGAGCACCAGCGTATTGCCGGCCGCCAGGATCGGCGCGGCGCGGATCAGCACATTGGCGGTGGGGAAATTCCACGGCGTGATCGCGCCGACCACGCCGCGCGGCCGCCGCACCGCGCCATCGGCACGATCCGCCAGCGCGGGGATCATGCCGGCATAATGGCCGATCAACAGCGGCCCCTGCGAAATCAGCGCCTTGGCGTCGGCTATGGGTCGGCCGACTTCGAGCGTTTCGAGCCAGGCAAGCTGCTCGACTTCCTCGGCAATGCGCGCGGCCCAGCCGAGCAGCAGCGCCGCGCGATCGGCAGTGCCGATCCGCCCCCAATCGCCGAGGAAGGCCGACCGCGCCGCGGTCACCGCTGCCTCGACCGCCTCGGCCCCACCATCGTCGAACCCGCCGAGGACATCGCCGGTCGCGGGGTTGACGCTGACGATCGGGTCGCCGCCGAACGCCCGGGTCTCGCCGTGAATCCAGGCATGGCCCAGGCTTTCCGGAAACGGTGCATCCCAGTCAGGCAGAATCCGGACAGCGGCGGGGGAATTCATACAGGCATTCCAATCAGGTCTGCGGCTCTGTCACCGATCATCATCGCGACGGCCTGGGTGTTTCCGCTGATGTGGCGGGGCATGACGGAGGCATCGGCGACGAACAGTCCCGCGACACCGCGCACCTTGAGCTGCGGGTCGACCACCGATGCGGCGTCCGATCCCATCCGGCACGTGCCGACCGGATGATAGATGGGTGCCGCCAGGCTGCGGATCTCGCGCTCGCCATCGGCGGCATCCCCGCTCAGATCGGGCCAGCCGATCCGCTCCACGACAAAGTCGCGGAACGCCGGTGCATCGACGATGCGGCCGCACAATTCGACCCCGCGCCGCAATGTCGCCAGATCCTCGGGTGCGTCGAGCAGTTGCGGATAGATCAGCGGCGCGGCGGTCGGATCATTGCTCGCCAAATCGATCCGCCCCTTGCTGCGCGGATGATTGACGCTGGGAACGACGCTGACCATCGGGAACGGCGCCAGCTTGCGGTCGGCGCCGCGGCCGATATGACCGAACACCGTCAAATGGATCTGGATATCCGGCGACTGCAGGCCCACCAGAGTCCGCGCAAAGCCGACGGCCTGCGCGGTGGCGGCCGCCGCCGGCCCCTTCCCGACCAGCCACAACAGCATCGCGCGCGCCATCCCGAACAGGCCGACCTGCTGGTTGACCGTCGGGACGGTGACCTTCAGGCCCATCCACAGGCCGACATGCTCCATCAGATTGCGGCCGACCTCGGGCGCATCGGCGACAACTGGAATGCCGAGCTCGCGCAGCCGCGCGGCCGGGCCGATCCCCGACAGCATCAGCAATTGCGGCGTATGGATCGCGCCGCTCGACAGGATCACCCCCTTGCGCGCGCTGATCGTGCGGATCGCGCCATCCTGTTCGAATTCCACACCGGTCGCCCGGCCGCTTTCGACAATCACCCGGCGCGCACGCGCGCCCTGCAGCATGACCGCGGCACCGCCGGCGATCGCCGGCTTCAGAAAGGCGGTGAAGCTGTCATGGCGACGGCCTTTCCTTGCCGAGCTCTGCACATAGCCGATACCGTCCTGCCGCTCGCCATTGATATCGGGATTGAACGGCAGCCCCGCCTCGCCCGCCGCCGCGATGAAGCGCGGGGTGAGTTCATGGACATAGGGCAAGGGCGACACGTGCAGTGGCCCGGTCGCGCCGCGTATCTGGGATTCGGCATAGCTGCTGGTCTCGATCCGCCGGAAATAGGGCAGCACATCGCGATACCCCCAGCCCTCCGCGCCCAGATCGCGCCACGCATCGAAATCCTCCGGCGCACCGCGCACGAAGATCGTGCCGTTGATCCGCGTGCTGCCGCCGGGGCCAAGGCCGCGCGGCCAGTCCTCGCTGCGGTCCAGGCGGCTGGGGTCGGGCTGCGACACCAGCTTCCAGTCGTAAAAGGGATGGCCATTGGTGTGAATCGTCGAGGCCGGGATCGCCTCGATCTTCAGCCGTCCCGCCCGTCCCGCCTCAAGCACCGCAACGCGCGTGCCGGGCACCGCCGCCAGCCGCCCGGCCACCGCACAACCGCTCGCGCCGGCACCGACCACCACATAATCGACCATCTCCGTATCGCTCTTGCTCATGCTGCTTCGCGCGCCCCACCGAGTTTCAAGTCGACCAGCTTGAGAAAGAAGCTCGCCCCGATCGGCAAGAGCCGATCCTCGAAATCATAATCCGGACTGTGCAGCATCGGCGTGTCGTCGGCGACGCGCGTGCCGAGCAGGACATAGGCGCCGGGCAGCTGTTCCAGCATATAGGCGAAATCCTCCGAGCCGGTGACCGGCGGCATATCGCGGATCACCGCGTCCATGCCGAGCATGTCGGTCAGGGCCGTGGCCGCGATCCCGGCTTCACCGGCATGGTTGACGGTCGGCGGGAACAGGATGTCGAAGCTGACCTCGCAACGCACGTCATGCGCCAGATCTACACCCGCGCAACGCCGGCGCAGCTCCGCTTCCAGCGCCTGCATCGTCGCCGCGTCGAACGCGCGCGCGGTCCCGGTCAGCGTCACACTATCCGGCACGACGTTGAACGCACTGCCGCCATTGATCGACGCGACGGTGATCACCGCCATGCCGCTCGCCTGGATTCGCCGTGCCGGGATCGCTTCGATCAAGGTGACCAGTTCAGCCGCCGCCGACACCGGGCTGGCCGTCAGATGCGGTGTGGCGGCATGACCGCCCTGCCCGCGCACCTCGACCCGGAACCGCGCCGCGCCCGCACACGCCGGCCCGGCATGCACCGCGGCCGTGCCGAACGGCAGGGGCGGCGCATTATGCAATGCGTACACCGCCTCGCACGCAAAGCGCTCGAACAGGCCGGCATCGATCATCGCCTGCGCGCCGCCCAGCCCTTCCTCGGCCGGCTGGAAGATCAAATTGACCGTGCCCGCAAAATCGCGCCGCCCGGCCAGCACCTGCGCCGCACCGAGCAGCATCGCGGTATGACCGTCATGGCCACAGGCGTGCATCAGGCCGGGCCGGGTCGAACGATACGCCGCCTGCCCCTGCTCCTCGATCGGCAGTGCATCCATATCGGCGCGCAGCCCGATGCCCGGTCCCGGCCGATCACCCCGCACCACCCCCACCACCCCGGTGCCGCCGATCCCGACATGGGTTTCGATGCCCCATGACCGCAGCCGGTCGGCGACGAATGCCGCTGTTTCCACTTCCTCGAAACCAAGTTCGGGATGCTGATGGAAATGCCGCCGCCACGCCGTCATGTCGGCGACAAGCGGGGCGATCTCGCGATCCAGGGTCATGGCCGGGTTCATCATGGCGCCGACCTTAGCCCCGGCGGCCGGCGAAACGCTTATGGTCCTGGCGGATCGATTATGCCGGCCGCACTATTTGTGTCGCGGCATCGCGCGCGACCGACGGGCTCATCCCGAAATAGGCCTTATAGGCGAGCGAGAAATTGCTGAGATGGCCATAGCCGCAGCGCTCGGCGATCTCGCTGACCGACAGGCTTTCCTCGCCCAGCCAGGTGCGTGCGCTTTCCATCCGCTCCTTTTGCAGCGCCTGGCCGATCGTCTCGCCATAATAAGCGCGGAACGCGGTGTTCAGCCGGGTCCGGTTGGTGCCGACCGCCCGGGCCAGTTCGGCGACGCCGGGCGGCTGATCGAGATGCTCGGCCAGGATCGCCCGGACCTGCTGCACGCGGCGTACCTCGCGCTCGGTCAGGCCATGATCGTCGGAGCGCTTGAACTGGCTGATGAAGAAATCGAGCAGCAGGCAGGTCAGCTCGTCGATCTTGGCGCGCTTGAACCGCTCCTGCGTCCAGGGCGAACGGCGCGCGTCGAGAATGTCCGCAGCACAAAGCGCCGCGGCGCGCGGCAGCTGATAGCGCCGGAACAATAGCCGCTGCGACAGGAAGTCGCTGGCCGCGCGCACCTCCTGCCCTTCATCCTCGAACCCGGCGATCCGGCCATTGCCGAGGCGCGGGAAGAACAAAGTGACCGAGCGTTCTTCGGTATCGTCGAGAATGATCTGGCGCTTGATCACCCCCGACGGCTGATGAGCGATCACCAGGCATTCTCCGGCAATCTCGGAGGTCGGCGCATCGTTGAATTGATATTCGCCGGCGCCGCTCAGCTGCACCTTGAAGGTCAGCTTATCGTCACCGACCAGCTGCTCGTCGATCCGCTCACGCGAACGACCATCGATCACCACGCCGCTGATCTCGTCATCGCGGCGGAAATGTTCGAAGCGCCCGCTCACATAATGCGGGACCTCTCCATGTAGTTCTGCGAACGCCATTGATCTTGCCTCGGGTCAGCACGTGCCAGGCGTCAGCTTCGCATGGAAGCCGGTCGATGCCAAATACGGCCGGCATGGTCGATTTTCTGCGCGCGCCATAAGCAAGGCGCAGCTCCGCATAACAACGTCCGATCAAAAGGCGTGGATGAGTGATCACGTTGAATTACCCAAAAAGGCGACGCGACCCCCAATCAGGCGCGGCGTACCAGGGCGAGGGACGCCCGGTTGGGACGGAGGGACATTATGCGACATCATCTTAGCAGCACCGCCTGGACCGCGCTCGCGCTCGCAACCATCGGCAGCGTCACCCCTTTGGCATCGGCCCGGGCGCAAACCGAGCCTCAGGGTCAGGCTCAGGCTCAGGCCCAGCTGCAGGAGGAAGAACCGCAGCCGACGGATGACATCGTCGTCACCGCTCGCAAGCGCAATGAGCGGCTGCAGGATGCGCCGCTTTCCGTCTCCGCTTTCTCGGCCGCCGACCTGCGCCAGGGCAATGCCCGCGACTTCAAGGATGTGCTGCGCAAGGTGCCCGGCGTGTCCTTCTCGGGCGCCGAACTGGGCCAGAGCCGCTACAGCATCCGCGGCGTCAGCACGACCTCGCCCAGCCCGACCGTCGGCATCTATCTCGACGACATCTCGCTGCTCGGCGTGACCAACGCGTTCAGCGGCGCGGCCGATCCGGTGTTCTTCGACTTCAGCCGGGTCGAGATCCTGAAAGGGCCACAGGGCACCCTGTACGGCGGCAGCGCCATGGGCGGCGCGATCAAATATGTCAGCCATGCGCCGGAACTGGGCAAGACTACCGTGGACACTGCCGCCGGCATATCGAGCACTGCGCATGGCGGCGTCTCCTATCAGGGCGAAGCGGTGCTCAATCTGCCGCTGTCCGACAAGCTCGCGCTGCGCACCGGCGTGCTGTATCGCAGCAATGCCGGCTATATCGACAATATCGCGAACGGCGCCGCTGTCGATGTGCGCACCAGCACGACTGCGCCGCCCGCCGCGCTGACGCCGCTCACCCGGCCTTCGCTCAGCACGCTGACCGACAAGGACCAGAATTCGGACCATGTGCTGGCGGTGAAGGCGGCGTTGCTATGGCAACCCGATGCGTCGCTCGACATCACGCCGTCGCTGTTCCGCCAGGCGTACCGCCAGAAGAATACCGGCACTTTCTGGACCAATTTGCCCGACCTGCAGAGCTCGTTCCGGCTCGCGCAGCCGACCGATGACGATCTTGGCGTCTATTCGCTGAACATGGTCAAGCGGCTGGGCGGCGTCGATCTCACCTCGCTGACTGCCTATGTCGACCGCTCGGTGAAGTTCGACCGCGACTATTCCTTCTATATCGCGACGCTGGTTCCCGCGCTGTACGGCGTCACTTCGCCTAACGCCTCGAACAGCACGACCAAGACCTTCAGCCAGGAATTGCGGGCGGCATCATCCAACCCGTCCGCACGGCTGCGCTGGACTGCCGGGCTTTATTATTCGCATCAGCGTGACGAGCTCGACCAGACGGTCAACTCGATCGGGGTCGGCGCCTTGCTCGGGACCGGCACCGATACGGTCTATCACGGCAATACGGTGAGCAAGCTGACGCAATATGCCGCCTTTGCCGACCTCACCTTCGAGATAGTGCCGGGCCTCGATGCCACCGCTGCGTTGCGCTATTTCCACCTCAAGCAGACGATCGACACGCGCGGCAATGGTGTGCTGAATGGCGGCGACACGCATGGGGCGGCAGAGACCAGCCAGAGCGGGGTCAATCCGAAGTTCGAGCTCGCCTATCGCGCCAGCCGCGACGCACTGCTCTATGCCAGCGCGGCCAAGGGCTTCCGCCCCGGCGGCGGCAATCCTTTCGCCGTGGCGCCGGGCCAATGCCAGGCCGATCTGGCCAATCTCGGCCTGTCCTCGGTGCCGATCAGCTATCGGTCGGATTCGCTCTGGACCTATGAAGTCGGCAGCAAGAACCAGTTCCTCGATCGCCGCCTGACCCTCAACGCCGCGGCCTTTCGCACCGACTGGAAGAATATTCAGCAGAATGTCTTCCTGCCGGGCTGCGGCTTCTCGTTCAGCGGCAATGTCGGCGGCGCCAGGATCAAGGGCGCGGAACTGAGCAGTCAGTTCGTGGTCGATGGCCTGACGCTGGGCGTCGCGGCCAGCTATACCGACGCCAGGATCTCCCGAAGCGCGACCGGCGTCTCCGCCAAGGTGGGACAGCCAGTGCTCGACACGCCGAAATGGATCGCGAACGCCAATATCGCCTATCACTTCCCGCTCGGCGGCGACGTCACCGCAACGGCGCGGGCCGATTATCAGTATCGCAGCTCAAGCTTGAGAATGTTCGAGGACAGCTTTGTCGTGACAACCCCGACCGGCCCGGTCTCGGCCAGCAACTTCACGCAGCGGCAACAATCCTATGACGTGGTCAATCTCGGCGTGCTGATCGACACCGGTTCCTGGCAGGTCGATCTGTTCGTCAACAACCTGCTCGATAAAGCGCCGCTGCTCGACCATAATGTCGTCAGCGGGATCGAGGGCGCCATCACGCTGCGGCCGCGAACGATCGGCCTGGGCGTGCGCCGGCAATTTTAGGATCTGAACCCAGGGATGCGCGGCTGGAGGATAGCGAAGATGGCGGGGTTGCTCGCTCTTACCGGGGGCGGCGCGGCCATCCTGCTTGGCATGGCCGGTATCGGCCCGGTCGCGACCGTCATCGCGACCTTCGGGTCGCCATCGCTGCCGTTCGACGCGGCGCATGTTCCGCCCGCGCCCGATTACGCCCGGGCCGATGCATGGCTGGCCTGGCCGGGTCGTGGCGGGCTCGAACGCTCGACGACGTCGGGCGTGACCGCGGTCGATGAAGCGAGTGCACCAGCCGATGTCTTCTTCATCCATCCGACCACCTATCAGCAAAGCGATGTCTGGAACGTCGCTTATGATCACGCGTCGGAGTTCGACCCCGCCGTCCTGCTCGGCCAGGCCAGCGCGTTCAATGGCTGCTGCCGCATCTTCGCACCGCATTACCGCCAGGCGTCATTGCGCGCACTGGACAAGAGCCGCCCGGCGGTGGCGCTGGCCTATGCCGATGTCGCACGCGCCTTTCGCTATTTCATTGCGCATGAGAATAACGGCCGCCCCTTCGTGATCGCCGCGCACAGCCAGGGCGCGATGCATGCGGTCCGGCTGCTCCAGGCGGAGATTCTCGGCACGCCGCTCCAGGCGCGCCTGGTCGCGGCTTATGTGATCGGCGCCTATGCCCCGTCGGACTTCGGCACGATCGGCCTGCCGGTCTGCGACGGCCCGCGCCAGACCGGCTGCATCCTGTCCTGGAACACCAGCCAGACCGGGCGCACCGGCGCCTTCCAGCTGGTGCGCGACAAGACCTATTGGTGGCGCGACAGCGAAAAGAGCAGCGGCCAGCCACCCGCCATCTGCGTCAATCCGCTAACCTGGCGTCAAGCGGGTGCCGCGCCTGCCACCGCCAATCCCGGCAGCCTGCCCTTCCCCAAGCCGAACGCCGACGAGGCGAACCGGGCCCTGCCTGCCCTCATACCGCACCTGACCGGCGCGGTGTGCGACGAAAGCCTGCTCAAGGTCGATATCCCCTGGTCGGCGCCAAGCGGCTTCCACGACGCGCTGAGTGCGCTCTATGGCAGCTATCATCTCGGCGATTACGGCATCTTCTATGCCGCGATCCGAAGCAACGCGGCGGAGCGGGTTGATGCGTGGAAGGCGCAGCAGCCTGTCCCAAATAGCGGACGCGTCGCCCCGAGAGTGGATGATCGCGGGGCGTCTTCCATATGAAACCACATGATGCTGGCTGGCATCAATCCGATGAACGGCCGAGTGTTGCAGGGCCACCCGCTTCGAAAATGATCGGGTTCAGGCGAACGAGCCGATCGTTCACCCGCCTGAACACATGCAAACGGCGATCCTCAATGCTTTCGGCGATGATGATATCGCGCGATACGAACGCCGCGCCCTGAGCCCAGGCGCCGATTTTCGCCCTGTCCAGAACCTTCAGCTTGCGATCCCGGATCGCCAACAACACCACTTCACTATTGGGGGAATAGAGCGGATCGGCATGATCGATCGTGCTCATATTCTGATTGGCGGTAACTGCGAAAAGCCCGTCCGACGAACAATCAATGCCTTCGGGGGACGGCCCGACGCTCACCGTATCTATTGCCCGTGGCGGCGCGGCGCGAAGATCGATCAGGCTGACCGTATCGATGTCCCCCGAAACCGTCCCGTAATTTCCGACCACCGCATATCCGGTGTTGCCGCAGACGGCGATCGAGGCCGGATAGAGCCCGGTGCTGATATCCCGGTACGGCGTCGGCTCGATCTGCGGCCCGTGCCATCGAAACAGCCCGATACGATTGCCGCCGGCAAAGGTGATCGCCAGCGACTGACCATCCGGCAGGAAAGCCACGGCCAGCGGACGAGAGCCTTTTTCGAACCGTATACGATCGACGATTTCGGCGCGTTGACCCTGCACACGCAAAATGGTGACACTTGCGTCGTCAGCGTGCGTGACGATCAGGGTCGCGCCATCCGGGCTGATCGTTGCGGCGGTCGCCTCCGCGCCGAGATGGAGCGTCTGCACCAGTCGCGGTGCCGGGCCAGTCAGGTCAATGACCGACAGGGTATCGATCGGGCCGAGCTTTTGCGGCGCGCCCTCCTTGCGCCCATTGCTCGCCGCGACGAACGCCAGCCGCCGGTCGGGCGTCATCGCAATCGAGGTCGGTGGGCCCTGAAAGCTGACCGGCACAGTCACCGTCCCCAATTGTCGCGGCTCGCCCGATGCGAAATCGAGGAACACGACCTGATCCGGGGTGATAGCCTCCGGCGGCACCGCCTCGCTTCCGACCAGTCGGGCATCCGCCTCCAGGCCAATCGCGACGATAGGATCGCTTGCAGCTGCGGGCGAGGCGGCGAACAGGCTCAAGGCCAGAAATATCCGTTTCAACATGGCCAGTTGTTCGGGGTTTTCCAGCGCTGGCGGTAGGGGGTGGCGATCGAACAGGCTGTTCACTAAAAGTGAGCAATGGATCGTGAAAATCTTTCTCAGCTGAGCATCTTCGTCGCTGTCGCCGGAGCTCGCGGGTTTCGCGACGCCGGGCGACGATTGAATTTGTCGTCTTCCGCGATCAGCCAGTCGATCGCGCGGCTGGAAAAATCGCTCGGCACGCGTCTGTTCGAACGTTCGACGCGCAGCGTCCAGCTTAGCCCCGAAGGCGAACAGCTTTTCGCCGAGGTGGCGCCGGCGCTGACGCGGATCGATGCCGCGCTGGATGCCAGCCGGACAAAGCCCGGCTCGATTCACGGTCGCTTGCGCATCACCGCGCCCCGAATTTGCGCGGTTCATCTGCTGAAGGATCGCTTGAACGCGTTCACCCGCTCCTATCCCCTGGTCGAGCTTGAGATCAACGTCGATGACGACGCGGTCGACATCATCCGCGCCGGTTTCGATGCGGGTATCAGGCTCTATGAACAATTGGAGCGCGACACGATCGCAGTGCCGATCGGCGGCTCTCAACGTATGATCGCGGTCGCGTCACCCGATTTCATCGAGAAATACGGGCGGCCGGCGCACCCCCGCGATCTGCTCGAAATGCCTTGCATTGCCCTGCGCCTGCAGAGCGGAAGGCTCTATTCATGGGAGTTCGAGAAAGACGGCACGGCATTGAGCGTCGCGGTGCATGGTCCGCTGACCGTGAACGACGACGACCTGGCGCTGGCCGCCTGCCGCGATGGAACGGGTGTCGCGTTTCTGTTTGAGGAAACTGTGCGTGAGGATGTGGCGACCGGCCGGCTGATAACCTTGCTCGACGACTGGACCCGGCCCTTTTCCGGCTTCTATCTCTACCATACGGGACATCGTCATGTGCGCCCACCGCTCCGCGCCTTTATCGACTGGATGCGGGAGCCTTCTCGCCACCGCCGCGCCGATGAGAAGGATGTCGCGGCATTCCACAGTCCCGCCCCTAGTGGCGTGCCTGGCCTCTGACCGGTCCTGAGCCGCACTCACCAGGGCGCAGCGTCAGTACCTCCACGCCGGAAGCCGTGACGGCAACGGTGTGTTCGAACTGAGCGGAGAGCGACCCATCGCTCGTCACCACCGTCCAGCCGTCCGCCTCGGTTTTCACGCTCCGCCGGCCACGATTGAGCATCGGCTCGATCGTAAAGACCATACCCTCACGGAGGGGGAGCCCGGTTCCAGGCTTTCCGAAATGCAAGATCTGCGGTTCCTCATGCATTTCCCGGCCAATGCCGTGGCCGCAATATTCGCGCACCACGGAATAACCATTCCGTTTGGCATGTCGTTCGATCGCCCAGCCGATATCTCCGATCCGCGCGCCCGGGCGAACCGTCCGGATACCCATCCACATCGCGTCATAGGTGGTCTGGACCAGCCTCTTCGCGGCCGGGTTTACGTTGCCAACGAGATAGGTCTTGCTGGAATCCGCAATATAGCCGTTCTTTTCGAGCGTGATGTCGAAATTGACGATGTCGCCGTCCCGAAGCACGTCCGATTGCGACGGAACGCCGTGGCAAACCACATCGTTCACCGAAGAATTCAGCACAAAGCCATAGCCATATTGGCCTTTGCTCGCGGGCCGGGCCTGAAGGTCCTGAACGATGAAACGCTCGACCATATCGTTAATCTGAAGTGTCGATTTACCGGCCAGCGAGGTTCGATCCAGCAACTCGAACACGGACGCCAGCAGCCGGCCGGATTCGGCCAGCAACGCCAGTTCCCGAGGCTGTTTCGTCATGCTTCGCTTAAGACCAGTGATGGGGCCGAAACGCCCGCTGACCGAAGCTCGCGTTCGATGATCTCCGCGAAACTGAGCGTCGGATTGGTTTCGCAGAGCATGCCGACCTTGATCCAAAAGGCGGCCTGCGCATTGATCGACCGATACGATACCTTGCTCGCTCTACGCAGCTGATCGTGCAGCTCATCCTCTATGCTTACGATGCCCATTGAGATTTCCTATATGATTCGCATATGGATCATATACATTCCGTATAGAAAAAACCAAGGCCGCAGCGGGAAGAGATGAAACAGAACGGTGTCCCATATCTCTACCTCTCGCCGCGACGATTAGCTGAAATATGGAACAAGCGGTGTCCCATATCTCGCCGCGGCAGCCGCCTGGAAGATGGAACAACCGGTGTCCCATATCTCAACTCCTCGCCACCGCCGACGCCTGAATATGGGGTAACCCTCCCACCGCGGCGACCGCCTGAAATACGGAACAACCGGTGTCCCATATCTCCCCGTCCCCTCCCCGCAGCGCTGTCGCCGACGGCGATTCAACCATCGCACAAGATCAGGCATCTCATCGCTTGCCGGACTGATATCGGCGCGCTCTTTCTCAGTGTTGAGACCAGGATTGCCACAGCGCTAACCGCGCAGTGCCACTGTGCTTGACCTGAGCTGCCAGCGCGTTTCAAGTCGAATTGATCCCCCGTCCTCGGCTCGTTTCGAGCCCTTCGAAAAGCGGAAATGGCGAAGGTCGGCTAACCCTCGGAAGCCCTCACCCAGTAAGAGCGATCGGCAATGCTTTCAACGCGACCCCAGAGATCATCGGGCATCATCAACTGCCAGACGCCGCCGAGTGCCCACGCCATTCGTCGATCGCTCCGGGCCTCAGCTTCAACCCTGTCGATGAAGCTCCCCCCGTGATAGCCCAGAAGGTCTTCAAGCGGGCCTGCCGCTACGCGGCCTACAACTCGCTGTGCCTCGGTTTTCTCAACCGCAAACAGATCATTCTCTGAATACTGGCTGATGACACGTCGTATGACATCCCATGTCAGCTCCGGGTCATCCTCTGGAAGTTCGAGCATGGACATGCCGTCCGCTTGCACCTGTTCTGGTGCATCGGCATGAGTGGCATAGCGCCCATAGGCAATCCAATCGGCGACGATCTGCTCAGCTGACATGTCCATTTCGTAACCCTAGCAGAGCATCGATCGTCCGCTAAAGAGGCATTGCAGGCCCGACTTTGAGTGGCGCTAATCCAGCGTGCTTCAGTGCGTACTTGGCTCCACGCTTATGAATCCATGGCCTGGGCATTCCGCCGGATCGCCACGCGCGCCCGCACCGCGACGCTCCCGTCATCGCGTTGCGCGACAAGCTCGACCGCATCACCATCGGCGCGCGCCAGCAAGTGCAACGCCTGCCCGGCAAAGGCAGGCGTTAGCGCCTTGAACGAAAGACCGCCGATCGCGTCCGGCCCGATATGCTGTGCGGCGAGATCGAGCAGCAATGTCGCGATCAGCGGACCATGGACCACCAGTCCGGGATAGCCTTCCATACCTGTCGCATAGGGCAGGTCGTAATGGATCCGGTGGCTGTTGAAGGTCAGCGCCGAATAACGCTGCAGCAGCGCCGGGCCGGGCGTGAGCGTACGCCGCCAATCCCATCCGTCGAGCTCTGCGCCACCGGTTGCCGGCAAGGGCATTGGCACGGTCGATGCCGCGCGATAGACGATCGTCTGGCGCTCGCCGATCGCATCGACCCCGTCCGCCCGTGTGAGATGGTCGATCTCGACAAAAGCCAGTGGCCCGCTGCTGCCCTGTTTCTCGCTGATCGCGGCAATGGTCGATACGCGCTCGATCGCCGCGCCGACCGCAATTGGCCGCAGGAAGCGCACCTCGCTCGCCGCCCACATCCGGCGCGGCAGATCGACAGGGGGCAGGAAACCGCCCTTGACCGGATGCCCGTCCTCGCCAAGCGCGTCGGTGGGCGTATCGGGCAGGCAGAGGCACCAGTGAAATCCCGGCGGCACGGCCGGGCCATCGCCGGGGCGATCGCCGGGGTGATCGCCGGGGTGATCGCCGGGGTGATCGCCGGGGTGATCGCCGGGGTGATCGCCGGGGTGATCGATCGTCGCCCTAAAGCGCGCGACTGCACCCGCCGTCACCACATCTTCGGCATGCGCCTCACGACCAATCCAGGCAGTCGGATCGGCCATCAATAGGACCGCGGCAGGCCAAGCACATGCTCGGCGAGATAGGACAGGATGAGGTTGGTCGAGATCGGCGCGACCTGGTAAAGCCGCGTCTCGCGAAACTTGCGCTCGACATCATATTCGGCGGCAAAGCCGAAGCCGCCATGCGTCTGGACGCAGGCCTCGGCCGCCGCCCAGCTCGCCTCCGACGCCAGCAACTTGGCGATATTGGCTTCCTCGCCGACATCGCCGTCCGCTTCATAGTTGCGCAGCCCCTCATGCACCATCAATTCGGCCGCGCGCATCTGGGCATAGGCACGGGCAAGCGGGAAGGCGACGCCCTGATTCTGCCCGATCGGCCGGCCGAACACCTTGCGCTCCCCGGCATAGGCGACCGCCTTGTCGAGGAACCATTTGGCGTCGCCGATACATTCCGCGGCGATCAGCAAGCGCTCCGCGTTCATGCCCGACAGGATGTAGCGGAAGCCCTTGCCCTCCTCACCGATCAGGTTGGCGACCGGGACCGGGACATCATCGAAGAAGATCTCGGTCGTCGCATGGTTCATCATCGTGTCGATCGGGCGGATCGTCAGCCCCTGCTCGCGCGCCGCGCGCATATCGACGAGAAAGACCGACAGGCCCTCGGTACGTTTGGCGACCTTGTCCCGCGGCGTGGTCCGCGCGAGCAGCAGCATCAGGTCGGAATGCTCCGCGCGCGAAGTCCAGATCTTCTGTCCGCTGACGATGTACTGATCACCCTCGCGCCGCGCGAAAGTCTGGATCGACAACGTATCCGTGCCGCTGGTCGGTTCGCTGACCCCGAACGCCTGGAGCCGCAAGTCGCCCGATGCGATGCGCGGCAGATACTCGGCCTTTTGTGCTGCCGAGCCGTACCGCAGCAAGGTGCCCATGATGTACATCTGCGCATGGCAGGCGCCGCCATTGCAGCCCTGGCGCTGGATTTCCTCGAGGATCGCGGCGGCCCCCGACAGCGGGAGCCCCGCGCCGCCATAGGCCTCGGGGATCAGTGCTGCGAGATAGCCGGCGCGGGTCAGCGCATCGACGAACTCGCCGGGATAGGCACGGTCGCGGTCCTTGGCGCGCCAATACTCGCCGGGAAAATCGCCACACAGCTTGGCGACTTCCTCGCGGATCGCGCCATGATCGTGATCCATCTCAGTTCCGCTCCTGCAACCGGCCACGCGCGATCACCTGCGCCTGGATCTCCGCTGCGCCCTCGAAGATATTGAGAATGCGCGCATCGCACAGCACCCGGCTGATCTCATATTCCAGCGCATAGCCATTGCCGCCATGAATCTGCAGCGCGGCATCGGCATTGGCCCAAGCGGCACGTGCGGCGAACAGCTTGGCCATCCCCGCCTCGATATCGCAGCGCCGGCCCTTATCCTTCTCGCGCGCCGCAAAATAGGTCAGCTCGCGCGCCACCACATGATCCACCGCCATCATCGCCA
The DNA here is from genome assembly GCF_050725575.1 of Sphingomonas sp. GTDB lineage: Bacteria > Pseudomonadota > Alphaproteobacteria > Sphingomonadales > Sphingomonadaceae > Sphingomonas. Next base: position 65,466 of record NZ_JBOHHW010000020.1, read on the forward strand.
GCTTGTCCGACACCCGCGGGAAATCGATGATCGGCCGCCCGAACTGGCGCCGCGCGACCGCATAGCCGAAGCCAAGCTCGAACGCGCGCCGCGCCACCCCGACCGCGCGCGCGGCGGTCTGGATGCGTGCGCCTTCGAAAGTCCGCATCAGCTGCTTGAACCCCTGCCCCGCTTCGCCGCCAAGCAATGCGTCGGCCGGCGCGAACATGCCGTCAAAGGCCAGCTCATATTCGCGCATCCCGCGATAGCCGAGCACGTCGATCTCGGTACCGGTCATGCCCGATGCGGGAAACGGAACGCCCTCCGACCCGCGCGGTTTGGGCACGAGGAACATGCTGAGCCCGGCATAGCCCGGCACATCGCTGCTGGTCCGTGCGAGCAGCGTCATCAGGTCGCTGCGCGCGGCATGAGTGATCCAGGTCTTGGCACCGGTGATCGACCAGCCGTCCGCGTTGCGGGTCGCACGCGTGGTCAGCCCGCCAAGATCGGATCCTGTGTCGGGCTCGGTAAAGACTGCGGTCGGCAGCACCGCTCCGCTCGCAATCCGCGGCAGCCATTCGGCCTTTTGCGCATCGGTCCCGGCGAGCGCGATCAGTTCGCCGGCAATCTCCGAGCGCGTGCCGAGCGATCCTGCGCCGATCCATCCCCGGCTCAGTTCCTCAGTCACCACGCACATGGTGAGCTTGCCCAGCCCGAGCCCGCCATAGGCTTCATCGATGCACACCCCGAACGTACCAAGCGCCGCCATCTCCGCGACGATCGCATCCGGGATCAGCGCATTGTCGAGGTGCCAGCGATGCGCGAACGGCAGGATGCGCGCCTCGGTGAACCGGCGAAACTGGTCGCGCACCGCATCGAGCGTCGGATCGCCAAGCGTCTCGGCAATACTGTTGCCGGCGCGCAGGCGCTCGACCAGCGCCGCGCGATTGGATGCGCTGTTCCCGGACGTGACGAACCGCGCGACCGCATCGTCCTGCATCAGCGTGGTGGCGGCAGCGGCAATGCCGAGATCGGCCGGGCGGCAAAACTCATTCTGCCCCATCGGAATGCCGCCCGCGAGCTGCGCGAGATATTCGCCGAAGCCGATCTCGACCACCAGGGCTTCGATCGACCCTGGCCCGGCGCACGTCTCGGCCCAGCGCGCGAGTGTCCTGAGCGCGGTCAGCGTCGTCTCGATCCAGGCATAGCCATGCACCGCGCGCTGCTCGCGATCGATCGCCCGCGGGTCGACCATGCCCTCCACCACCACCCGCGCCCGTACCGCCGCCAATGCGGTGGCGGCATAACGCTCCGCCGCGTCGAGCGCGGCCGCCACCTCAGGCACTGGCGACCACGCCGGCATCATGCAACCGGCCAATCTCACCCGAGCCGAGACCAAGCACATCGGCCAGAATCTCGTCGCTATGCTCGCCGAGATAGGGGGCACGCACCGGCGTCAGCCGCTCCGACTGCGGCAATGTCGCCATCGATCCGGCCACCGGATAGGTCATATCGCTCGGCTGGGCGATGCTGGAGAAAATCGGGTTCTGCGTGACCATTACTGGATCGGACGCCGCCTCGACCGTGGTCTTGTACGGCCCCCAGCAGCACCCATTGGCATCGAATGCCGCGCAAAGTTCGCCCGCCTGGCGCCTGGCGAAGGCGGCCTCGACCAGCGCGAACAGCGCGCCGCGATGATCGAACCGCGCCCCTTCGTCGGTCGCGAAGTCAACGCCATGCGCCGCCTCGATCCGCGCGATCGCCTCGCCGACCCCGAGCGTCTTGATCAGGCCGGCCCATTGCCGGGTCGTCAGCGCCATGATCATCAGCCGCTTGCCGTCACCGGTCACGAAGTCGCGCCCGAACGAGCCGTACAGTGCATTGCCGTAACGCTGCCGGTTGACGCCGGTGTGGAGCACTTCGGCGACCTGGCCCAAATTGGCGATCGTCGCGATCCCGACATCGGCGAGCGGAATGCGCACTTCCTGCCCCTGTCCGGTGTCGCGCCGATGCCGTTCGGCGGCGAGCAGCGCGAAGGCGGAATAGGCACCGGTCAGCAGATCCCAGGCCGGCAGGACATGATTGACCGGCCCGCCTTCATGACCGACCGGGCCAGTGAGGTTGGGAATGCCGAGCGCCGAATTGACCGTATGATCGAACGCAGTGCGGCCATCGGCCTGACCCATGATGCGCACCGTGATCAGGTCCGCGCGCCGTTCGACCAGCCGCTCATGCGCGAGAAAACCGCCAACCGGAAAATTGGTCAGGAACACGCCGCCATTATCGCCCGGCGCGGTCGCCAGCGCGACGAGCAATTCGCGACCCTCGGGACGCGACAGATCGAGCGCAACCGATTTCTTGCCCTTGTTCAGTCCTTCCCAAGCGAAGCTTGCACCATTGTCGGCAAGCGGCCAGCGCTTGAAATCGGGGCCGCCGCCAATCTGGTCGACGCGGATCACCTCCGCCCCCATCTGTGCGAGATACAATCCGGCAGTGGGCGATGCGATGAACGATGCCGCCTCGACCACGCGCAGCTTGCCGAGCAAATCGTACATCAGGCAGCACTCGCAAATTCGCGCAGCATGTTCTTGGCGATCACCAGCTGCAGGATCTGAGTCGTCCCTTCATAAATGCGATAGACCCGCGCATCGCGGAAGAAACGCTCGGCCTCATATTCGGCGAGATAGCCCGCACCGCCGTAAATCTGCACGCAGCGATCCGCGACACGGCCGCACATTTCCGACGCGAACATCTTGGCGCTCGCCGCCTGCACCAGCACGGCCTCGCCGGCATCGGCCCGGCGCGTCGCATCGGCGATCATGCATTCGGCGGCGTAGATCTCGGCCTGGCTGTCGGCGAGCATTGCCTGGATCAGCTGGAAATTGGCGATCGGCTCACCGAATGCCTTGCGTTCGGTCGCGTAGCGCGTCGCGGAATCGAGGATCCGTCGCGCATAGCCGGCGCTCGCCGCCGCGACTGAAAGCCGGCCATTGTTGAGGCTCTGCATGGCGATCAGGAAGCCCTTGCCTTCCTCGCCGCCAAGCAACGCGTCCCCCGCGACATGAACATCCTCCATGACGATGTCGGCGATGTGCGATCCGGCCTGCCCCATCTTCTTGTCCGACTTGCCGACGCTGACGCCCGGTGCATCCATCGGCACGAGAAAGGCACTGACATGCGCGTTCTTGGGCAAGGCTTCCTTGCTGGTCCGCGCCATGATCAACGCGACCTTCGCGAGCGGCGCATTGGTGATGTAGCGCTTGGTGCCGTTCAGCACATAGCCATTGCCCGATCGCACGGCGGTGGTCGCCATCGCCGCCGAGTCCGATCCGCTGCCCGGCTCGGTCAGCCCGAACGACGCGATCTCGCCCGCGGCAAGGCGCGGCAACCAGTACGCCTTTTGCTCCGCCGTCCCGCTCTTAACGATCGCCGAACAGGTCATGCCGATATTGATCGATGTGATCGAGCGATAGCAGGGCATGGCATAGGAAAGCTGGCGGATCGTCTCGACATATTGCGAGACGTTCATGCCTGATCCGCCATACTCGACCGGCATGGTGATCCCGAACAGGCCCATCTCGCGCATCTCGGCAAGGATGTCGTCGGGAATGCAATCGGTCTCCACGATCTGCTTTTCCGCCGGGATCAGGCGTTCGCGGACATAGCGTTTGAGCTGATCGATGAACGCCTCGAACACATCCTGGTCCATTCCGGTGTCAGGCATCGGCCATCCCCACAATTGCGATCGCACAAACATTCTGGTTGGGCATGCCGCCCAGATTGTGGCTGAGCCCGAACACCGGCGGCGTACTGCGCTGGCGCGGGCCGGCGCGACCGAGCAGCTGGAGATAATTCTCGTAGATCATGCGCAGGCCCGATGCGCCGATCGGATGACCGAAGCATTTGAGCCCGCCGTCGATCTGGCATGGCAGCGTTCCATCGGCATCGAAGAACCCGTCGAGCACATCCTTCCAGCCCTCGCCTTCCTTGGAAATGTGCAAATCCTCCATCGTCACCAGTTCGGTGATCGAGAAACAGTCATGCACCTCCATCAGGCTGATCTGGCTGCGCGGGTCGGTGATGCCGGCTTCCTCATAGGCACGGGTCGCGGCGATCCGCGTGGTGGGGAAATAGGCGCCGTTCCAGCCCGATCCCTGCAATTCCCAGCCATTGGAAGTCGCCACCTGCAGCGCCTTCACCGTGATGATGTCGGTCTTGCCCAGCGCGCGGGCGATCTCCGGCGTGGTCACGATCGCGCAGGCGGCGCCATCGGACACGCCGCAGCAATCGAATAACCCGAGTGGCTCGGCGATCATCGGCGCATTGAGCACCGTGTCCATGCTCACTTCCTTCTGGAGATGCGCCTTGGGATTCTTCGCGCCATTGGCGTGGCTCTTGACCGAGACATGCGCCATCGCCTGTTTCAGATCGTCCTTCGACACGCCGTGCTGTGCGCGATAGGCCGAGGCGAGCTGCGCGAAATTGCCCGGCGCGGACCCGGTGATACCGATCATGTCATGGGTCGTGCCGCGCGTCCGCACCGGCAGCCCACCATAGCCGGTGTCCTTCAGCTTCTCGACGCCCATCGCCAGCGCGATATCGGCCGCACCCGACGCCACCGCATAGACCGCACCGCGAAAGCTTTCGGTGCCGCTGGCGCAGTAATTCTCTACCTTGGTCACGCCGATATTCTTGAGCCGCAGCGCCATCGACAACGGAATGCCCGACGGCCCGATATTGACCGCATCGAACGCCGCACCCAGCCAGGCGGCGTCGATCTGCGAAGTTTCAATCCCGGCATCGGCAATCGCTTCCTCATAGGCCTCGACCATCAGTTGGTCGGCGTCCTTGTCCCAGCGTTCGCCGAACTTGGTGCACCCCATGCCCAATATCGCGACTTTGTCCTTGATCCCTCGGGCCATCGGCCAGCTCCTCACATGGTGTCAGCTGGCCGGAGCCGCTTTCCAGAAATAGCGTTTGAAATCACGCTTCTCGTCCACTGCCTTGATACGGAACATCATCCGCAACGCAGCGCCGACTTCGATCGCGTCGGGTTCGATATCGGCGAATTCGGCCATCATCCGGCCACCGCCCTCGAATTCGATGCTGCCGTAACAACTCGGCGGATCGGGCGAATAAGTCAGGCTGTCCGCGGTGTAGGTCAGGATTCGCGCCGGCCGCTCGGCGAGCGGATAATCCTCCTGCGTGCGGATCGCATGATCGTTGGGATTGACGCTGATATCGGTCTTCGGGAACTGCACCGTCCCGGTCTTGCTGCAGCGTCCGCCGACCAGCCCGAGCACCGCCTTGCGGTTGCGATAAAGCGCAGTCAGCGCAACCTTGTGATCCTGCTCCGCGCGCATCCCGCGATCGAGCGCCAGCAAACCGCGCAGCGAGAGATATTTTAGGTAATTGCTCTCTTCCCTGCGCCGCGCGAGCCAGCCTGAAACGCCGAACAATGGCTTCGCCCCGGCAATCGCATCGGTCACTTCGAACAGCAATATGTCCGCCCCCTGGCCGAAGCTAGTGACAAGGATACGCTCGCCGGGTTTTGCGCTCTCCAGTGCATGAGCCAGCATCAACGTGGCGTGCGCCGTACCGCTTTCGCCAACCGTCGCGGCCAGCGTATCGACGATCGCCGCCGGCGCAATGCCCGCCGCCTTGGCCAGCCCCTCGGCAACGCCGCGCGTAGTGATCGGTACGATCAGCCGGTCGATCGCGCGTCCCTCAAGCCCGAACTTGGCCAGCGCATCGCGGATCGCGCCGCCAAGGATTTTGCCGATCCCCTCATCGCGGACCCAACGCGTTTCCCAGCCATAATCGAAGTCTTGCCCGCTGGCTCGGAAATGGTCGACGAAATCGGTTGCGACACTGTGATGGCCGACGAACCGCGCAATCGGATTGCCGGTCCCGACCAGCAGCGCCGAGGCTGCATCGCCCTGCACCATCTCCGCCTCCGACGCGGGCAGCGCCTGGCGTTTCTCCGCGGCAAGATGAAGGACCGGCCCGCTGCCACCGGCCACAGCCTGCAGCGCGCTCAACAATGATGAGGTGCCGGCACGCTGACTTCCGGTCACATCGAGCGTGGCGACCATGTCGGACAGGTTGAGTGCTTCCTTGACTACCCCGGCATTCTGGCGATCGGCGAAAGGCAGGCTGGTCGACGCCAGCATCACCGACGCCAGCCCGGCGCGATCCACCCCGCCCAGGCAATCGCGCGCCGCCTCTACCGCCATGGTGATCGGGTCTTCGTCCCAATTGGCAATGGCGCGCTCGCCTTTGGCCAGCCCCTTCAATCCCGGCGCGAACCAGCTGTTCGCGGCATGGATCGCCGCACGCTGCAGGCGCATCCGCGGCACATAGCCGCCATAAGCAATGATGCCGGTCATTGTGTCTCCGCTCATCGATACTGCACCCGGCCATGGTTGAGCACGACCAGGTCGCGTTCCTCAACCAGGGCGCGGAACCGAGCCTCGCCCGCGCCGTCCTGCCAGATTTCGGTGCGGATCGTATCGCCGGGATAGACCGGCGCCGAAAAGTGGCAGGTCATCGATACCAGCCGCGCCGGATCATTGTCGCACAGCGCCGCAATCAGCGCGCGTCCGGCAACGCCATAGGTGCACATGCCGTGCAGGATCGGGCGATCGAACCCGCCGATGCGCGCCACCTCGGGATCGATATGGACCGGATTATAGTCGCCCGACAGGCGATAGAGCATTGCCTGGCTTCCACTGGTCGGCAGCGACACGCTGAAATCGGGCGCGCCTTCCGGCATCGGCTCCGGCGATGGCGGTGCCGGATCGCCGCCACCAAAGCCGCCATCCCCGCGCGCGATGATCGCGCCGCGCGCGGTCGCGAAGTGATGGCCATCCCCGTCGCTGATCCGGCGCGAGGTGGTGATGATCGCTCCCTTGTCTGCGCCCTTGTCGACGATCGACTCGATCACGGTCTCCGCGCTGAAGCATCCTTCAACCGGGATGGGGCCGTGAATCTCGATCGTCTGCTCGACGTGCAGAACCTTCTGCCAGGTCACGCCATAATCGGGATTCTTCCAGATAAAGCCGGGATAGGCCAGCACGCCGCACATCGTCGGTAGCGCACTGAGCTCCGCTTCATAAACGAACGGCAATTCGGTCGCGCCGATGCCGAGCGCGTAGATCATCGTGTCGCGCGAGGTCCAGTCGTGCCGCGCGGCGATCGGCGGCAATGCCTTCAGCAACGCATAGTCGAGCGGCATCAGATCGGATCCCAGCCGAAGATGTCGCCCGAGCGGTCAAGGCCGGAAAAGCTTGGCCGGAATGCGGGCAGCAGGTCGCTGGCAATGCTCTCCGCGGTCCAGCCCTCGGCACGGTGCATCGAACGGATCGGGCGCGGCTTGGAGAACAGGAAAATCTCGTTCTTGCGCACCGAGAAGATCTGGTTGGTGACCTCCGCCGATGCATCGGACGCAAGGAACGCGACGAGCGGCGCGATCTTGTCGGTCGACATGGTCTTCAGTCGCTCGAGGCGCAGCGCCTCGGCTTCGTTGCTTGCCGGGATCGTCGCAACCATCCGGCTCCACGCAAACGGCGCGATGCAGTTGGAGCGCACCCCGGCGCGCGCCATGTCGAGCGCGATCGATTGCGACAGCCCGACAATGCCGAGCTTGGCGGCGGAATAATTCGCCTGGCCGAAATTGCCGATCAGGCCGGAGGTCGAGGTGAAGTGAATGAAGCTGCCCGACCCCTGATCGCGGAAATAGGGCGTGGCCGCCTTCGACACATTGAACGCACCGTTGAGATGGACATCGATGACCGCCTGCCAGTCCTCATGCGACATTTTGTGCCAGATGCGGTCGCGCAGGATGCCGGCATTGTTGACCACCGCATCGATCCGCCCGAAATTCTTCACCGCATCCTCGACGATCGACGCCGCGCCCGCCGGATCGGCCACGCTCGCACCATTGACCACCGCCTTGCCGCCAGCATTTCTGATGTCGCTGACCGTTTCCTCGGCCGGGCCGGCGTCGCTCCCCTCGCCGTCAGCCGAGCCGCCCAGATCGTTGACGACAACCGCCGCGCCTTCTTTCGCGCAGAGCAGCGCAATGTCCCGGCCGATGCCCCGTCCGGCACCGGTTATGGCGACGACCTTGCCCTCGAGCATTCCCATCAGCGACTCTCCCACCGCGCCTTCTTTGTAAGGTCTTCTATCATCATTCCCGATTGTTATTCAACATCACGAATGGTATTCACTCATGTGAATGATTGACTGAGCTGGCATGACAATAGACCTTCCCACAAACGCGCCCTTGTCGCGTCCCTCATCCGTTGGCTCGGTGGTCCAGGCGATCGCCATTCTCCGCTATCTCGGCTCCGTGCCGGACGGGCGCGGCGTCAACACCATTGCGCGCGATCTCGGCATCAGCCCGAGCAGCTGCTTCAACCTGGTGAAGACGCTCGCCGCGGAACGACTGCTCCACTTCGATTCCGCGACCAAACGCTACACACTCGGCCCGGGCCTCGCGGACCTCGCGCAACCGTCGCGGAGCGAGAGTATCCTGTCGGCGGCTTCGCCCGCGATGCGGGATATCGCCGACCGCTTCGACGTCGCGTGCGGGCTCTGGCGCCGGGCCGCGTCCGGACGCCTCATCCTGATCGCTCTTTCGGAAAGTGTCGCGGCCACCCGAATCCATATGGTGGTCGGCCAGCGGCAACCGCTTTATGCCGGTGCGGCGGGGCGCGCGGTTGCGGCAGCGACCGGCGCGTCGCACAGCAATATTGCCGAGGGGCTCGCCGCAGTCAGATGGCAAGAAAGCCCGGACCTCAAGCATTATCTGACCGAGCTCGAAACCACGCGCCGCCGTGGTTGGGCGCTCGACCGGGACCAGTTGCTTCGCGGCGTTACCAGCGTTGCTGCGGCGATCGACACAGCAGACGGCACGGCGCGTTTCATCTTGTCCTGCACCATGTTCAGCGGCCAGCATGACGACGAGGCGATCGACGCGATCGGCGAGGCGACCCGTGAAGCCGCCGACCAGCTGACCAGCCCGGGCGTCACCGTCGCGCCGGGTTGAGCCGCGCCTGGCTTATTCGGAAGGGCAGTTTCCCGGACGCTGCTCGGTCTTGCCCGCCGCGACATACCAGGTCGATGAGCCGTCCGGCTTCGCGTCATTCTGATAGAAACAGACCTCGGCGCTCGATCCATCCGGCGTGATCGAGATCGACCAATTGTGGTAGCCGCAATTATGCTTCTCGCAGCCCCAGGCGAGCACTCGCCCGTCCTTCTTCACGATCGGCGCGTCGGGTCCGTTATAGCCAAGCACGAAATCGCGAACCTTCGCATCGGGCACAGCGGCGACCGCCGCCTTGACCCTAGGCTGCGCCAGGAAAGTCAGACCATCGACTTTCTCCGATGGATGCTTGCCAACCCAGACATCCAATGGGCCGGTCGGCGTAGCAGTGGCGGCGGCGGTATTTCCGATGGCCGCGGAATCGTTGACCGCCGCCGCATTGTCTGCGGCATTGTCGCTCGTACCACCGCCGCCGGTACAGGCCGCGACCGTAAGCCCAAGCGCGGCGATGAATCCCAATCGAAGCATTGCACATCCTCCCCGTCAGCATTGGCGAGTCGCCGCCATTCGCGCGAAGGTGACACGCGCGATGGACATACGGCAAGCTGACACCATTCGCGCGGTGTCGCGGTGCGTGATCTGATTTTGCTTGCCGCTACCGCTTGCGGCAGGCCCCCCCGCCCGGCCAGCCGGTCCAGCCCGGACCGCGCACCACCTGCCCCGGTCGGTTCGCGGTCGGCTCGCCATTGAGCAGTACAGCCTTGCCATTGACATATACGGACTGCATCCCGGTGGCGAAGGCCTGGGGCTGCTGCACGGTCGCACGATCGACAAAGGTCTTCGGGTCGAACACCGCGATATCGGCATGATAGCCGGTCGCGAGCCGCCCACGTTCCCTGATGCCGAGATTGGCGGCCGGTAATGAGGTCATGCGCCGGATCGCCTCGGCCATCGGCATGCGCCCTTCATCACGAGCATAATGGCCGACCACCCGCGCGAAGGTGCCATAGGCGCGCGGATGCGGCCGCGATTTCAGGAACGGCCCCTCAGGCGCCTGCGCGTCGGCGTCCGACCCGAAACTCATCCAGGGCAGCGCCACGGCGCGCGCGACATTCGCTTCGTCCATGATGCGATAGATGATGCCGACCCGGCTGCCATCCTCGATCACCAGGTCCATCATCGTTTCTATCGGAGAGGTGTGGCGCATCGCCGCAATCTCGGTGATGGTCTTGCCGGTCAGCGGCTTCAGCTTCTCGCTCTTGAAACCGACTGCGATCAGCCCGTCGGCGCCGCCCGAGGCAAGATACATATTCTCCCAGCCGATACCGGGCTTGCCGATCTCGTCGACCAGCCGCGCGCGGATCTTGGGATCCTTCATCCGCTCGATCCATTTCTCCAGCCCGCCGGACTGGACCCAGGTCGGCATCGACGCGTCGAGCCCCGATCCGGCAATGGTATAGGGATACATGTCGGCGGTGATCTTCAGCCCGGCCTTGCGCGCTGCTTCGACCCGCGCGATCGCGGCGTCGATCTTTGGCCAGTTATCCTTGCCGGCCTGTTTGAAGTGATAGATTTCGGCGCGTGCCCCCGTCTTGCGCGAAATCTCGATCAGCTCGTCGATCGCCTCGATCAACCGGTCGCCCTCGGATCGCATATGGCTGATGTACAGGCCGTCGCAGCGCCCGACCTCATCGACCAGCGCGATCAGTTCGGGTGTCTCGGCATAGCTGGCCGGTGCATAGATCAGCGAAGACCCCACCCCGATCGCGCCGTCGCGCATCGCCTTCGCCACCAGGCCGCGCATCTGCAGCACCTGCGCGGGTGTCGGATCGATATCCTCCTCGCCCAGCACATTCGCGCGCACGGTCGTCGCACCGATGAACGAGGCGACATTGGGGGCAATGCCGCGCTTGGTCAGCCAGTCGAGATATTCGGCGAGCGAATTCCACGCGATCGGATATTTGACGTCGCTCTGCCGGTCGACCGCAAGCCGCTTCATCTCCGGCGTCATCGGTCCGAAACTGTCGCCTTCGCCGAACACCTCCAGCGTAACGCCCTGGCGGATATCGCTGAGCCCGCGCCCGTCGGCGATCAGGGATTCGACCGCCCAGCTGAGCATGTTGATAAAGCCCGGCGCCACGGCGAGCCCTTTCGCATCCACCGTGTTCCGCGCCGTACCCGGCGCCTTCGGCCCGACATAAACGATCCGGTCGCCACGGATTGCGACATCCCCGACCACCGCCGCACCACCCATTCCGTCATAGATGGTGCCCCCTTTCAGGAGCGTATCGTACGTCGGTACCGCCGCCGTGCGAGCGGGCGCCGCTGAGCTCAGTGCCGCGGTGAGGAGAGTAAAGGCGATCGCACGGGCCCGGAACGTCATCTCGAATTCTCCCATCGGTTTTATTTCCCCATCGGTTTTATTCAAAGCCCCGAGCATCAATTCGATCGAACCAACGGTCCAGATTGCCCTTCCCCGTCTCATTCCTTTTATAGACTGAAATCAGATCGAATAGAAAAATATTCTCCGATCAAGACAAACGTGCGACATGCCGAGGCCGCGGAAGCCTGGGGTGCGTCACGCGTCAGCGCATCGAGCATATCCGCCCCGCTCCTACACCGCGCCACACCTGTTTCGACCAGCAGAACACCCGCGGGGGCAAAGCTCCGTGAGGCACGCCTATGCCGGCCTGCCCAAGGCGTCGCGCGCACCGAATTGCACGATCGCCTTATGTGATGCTAGTTTTCACAGATGTTTATATGAGGCCTTCGTTACATGTGCCCTCAGCAGGATATTCTGTCCTGTTCAGGATGTCTGGCTGAACGGTCTGTTGGAGGTGTTCTACGATGCAAAGCGGTCAACTCACACTCGGCACAGTGCTGAAGGGGCTTCGCAGCCGCAACAACTGGACGCTGAAGCAGATGAGCGAGCGCAGCGGCATTCCGGTGTCGACCCTGTCGAAGGTCGAGCATGACCGCCTGACCCTGACCTATGACAAGCTGCAGCAACTGAGCGAGCGGCTGAATATCCGCATGTCGGAGATGTTCGCCGAGGGCGAGACTTCGACAAGCTCCGGGGTGATGGCGCGCCGCAGCATCGGCACGCTCGATCGGGCGATGCGGGTCAACACCCCCAATTACGATTATTATTATCTGTGCACCGAACTGCGCCAGAAGCGCATGATTCCCAATTTGACCAAGATCCGCGCCAAGTCGTTGAAGGAATTCGGCGACCTGGTGCGCCATGCCGGCGAGGAATTCATCTTCGTCGTCAAGGGCCGGATCGTCGTGCACACAGAATTCTACGATCCCGTGGAATTGGGTGAGGGAGAATCGATCTATATCGATTCAGCGATGGGCCATGCCTATCTCGTGGCTGAAGGCTGTGATGAGGCGGTGACGATCGGCGTGATGTCGAGCGGCGAGGACAATCTGATGACGTCGCTGATCAACATCCATGAGGAACGCACTCAGGATATCGCCGCGGCCTGAGGGCGTCGACGTAACCATTATCGGCTAGCTAGTATCACCTTTCCGTTCGTGCTGAGCTTGTCGAAGCACCGTCTTTCTGCCTCTCTGCTACAAGAGAAGAAGAACGGCCCTTCGACAGGCTCAGGGCGAACGGATGTGGTGGATCATTCA
>NZ_JBOHHW010000021.1:0-77276 GCF_050725575.1 Sphingomonas sp.
GCGGGCGATGCCGATCAGCTTTGCCAGCACGCCGCTCGCGCTGCCGCGGGCCCGGACATTCACGTCGAACCTGTCGCGGTCGGGCTCCGCATCGAGCTTCACGACCAGCGTATCGCTGCCCGCGACGACCGCCGTCAGATCAACCAGCGCGCGGCCCGAACGAATATCCGCCTTGCCCGCCAGCCGTGCGCTGCGCGCTGCACCGGAAACAGCAGGCGCGATGGTCAACCGATCGACGCGCAGCTCGCCAATGCGAATGTCGAAGCTCGGCAGGGTCGGGCCTTTGCGGCCGGTCTTGATCGTCTCCGGAATTTTGGCGAACAGCGCCTGGGGGATAACCAGGCGGCTGATATCGAGCCGGTTCGACAGCCAGGCGAAAGGTGACCATTCGAGTTCCGCACGCGGCGCCCGGAACACCAATCCTTTCTGATCCCGGACCCGTACGTCGATCAGTACGGCCTTGGAAAAGAGCGACCCATCGATCCGCCCGACACTGTAGCGCAGCCCGTTGGAGGGTTTCTGTGCAGCGATCTGATCGGCGACCCAGCGGTGCCCAACGCTCGTATCGAGAATGAACAACGCCGCTGCCAGCAGCGCCAGCAGGCCAAGCAGCGCGGTGATAATCCAGCGCCACCAGCGTGTCCGCTTAACCGGGGCGGCAGGCACGTCGGTCAAAATGCCTGTCCCAGCGAAACATAGACCGCGACCCGTGCATCACCCGGTTGCGGATTGAGCGGCGTGCCGACATCGATACGGATCGGGCCGAAATTGGAATAATAGCGCACGCCAAGCCCCGCGCCGAAACGGAACTCAGCAAATTTCGGCAAGGGCGAAGTGTAGATATTACCGCCGTCGATGAAGGGCACGACGCCGAAATTGCCGAACGCCTTCACGCGCGCCTCAAGCGAGAATTCGGTCAGGCTGCGCCCGCCGATCGGGTCATTATTGGGGTCGCGCGGCCCGATATCCTGATAGCCATAGCCGCGCACCGATGCACCGCCGCCAGCGTAAAAGCGCCGCGACGGGGCGATCGCATCGCGCGGCGCCCCGGCGATGGTGCCGAGCCGGACACGACCGGCCATGACCACGCCATCGCTGACCGGCTGATAGGCGCTGGCATCGACCTGTACCCGGGCATAGCCGAACACCCGGCCCTGCAGTGACAATTCCGGCGACAGGCGCCCGCTCAACCGGAAGCCGTGGGTCGGATTGAGCAAATCGTCCGAACCGTCATAGCTGAGGGTGGTCGGTAGCGCGCCGATGAAAAAGGTGCGCCGGCGCGGTGCACCCGTGCTCAATATGACGTCGCGTTCATCCGACGCGGCCAGTTCACCGCCGAGCGACCAGGTCCATGTCTTCTGGAAGAAAATGTTGGTTTGACGCTCAAGCGTCCCGGACAATGCGAAGGTCTTTGCCTGATAGGCGTCGCGATTAAGGTTCGAGGCCACCGCCTGAAAGGTCAGCACACGGTCGCGCGCCTGATAATTGTTGCGGCGGAAGATCACGCTGGCGAGCTGCTCCCTGGTGCCGAGTACGCCGCGCAATGTAAGCGCGCCTTCGGGCGGGAACAGGTTACGATGCGTCCAGCTGACCTCCGCCCGCGCCCCTTCACCCGTGCCATAACCGAGTTCGGCGGCAATGGTGCGCGGCGGCGCCGGTTCGAGCGCCACTGCGATATCCACCGTGCCGGGATCCTTGCCCTCGACCGGCTTGATATCCACTGACGAAACCAGCCCGGTCTGGATCAGGGCACGACGCAGATCGACCAGCGCGCTCTGGTCGAACGGCTGGCCGGGAGTGAAGCGAGCGATATCCTTGATATGGTCGGCATCGAATACCTTGTTCGGTGGGGACGTAATCCGCCCGAAAAGCCGCTTGCCGCCCGGGTCGATGGCCATTTGCAGCGTTGCTGTCCGTGCGGCTCGATCGACCACGATCTCCGGCTCGCCCACCGTTGCGAAGGGAAATCCCTTTTGACCGATCTGGGTACGCAAATTTGCCTCACCCGTCGCGACCGCATCCGAATTGACCGGATCGTCGGGCTTGACGCCGAATGCCGTACGCAACCCGTCGCTCTTGTCGCCGGCGGCAGCCAGGCCGCTCAGTGTGACCCCGCCGAATTTATACTGCACCCCCGGCTCGGCATCGAGCGTGACGAGCGGGCGACCGCTCTTGGGCTCGATCCGGCTGGTCACGCGCGCATCATAATAGCCTTCGGCGCGCAACAATTCGGTCAGCAAAAGCGCGTCTTCGCGTGCGCGTCGATCGAGCTGCGCCGCATTGGCCGGATCGCCGTCATGGATCTTCAAGGTCGACAGCGCATCGAAGCGCTGGCGCAGCAACGGCGTCGCGACCGCATCAATCCCTTCGACGGCAAAGCTATAGCGCGTCTCGCCGGTCAGTTCGGGTGTCGCAGACGGATCGACCGGCTCATCCGGTGCCACCGAAAGGTCCGGCCAATCGACGCCGATATCGGGCAGAGGCGCGAGCGGCGAGTTGGGATCAAGCCTACCGGCGTCGGGCGCAATGGTCCCTGCACTGTCCTGCGCATGAGCGCAGGGAGTGACGACTACAAAAAGACCCGCAGCGGCGCAGAACAACGCGCCACGCCGCCCGACCGACAACGACATGCCCCTGTCCTAGACGGACAATTCCCCAAGCAACAGGGGGCTTAGGAGAGAGATTAGTGAACCGTGCCCACGGCACGGTCGACCGAGAGCAGCAGAATCAGCCGCTCGATCTGGCGCCAACGGCAAAAATGCAGGTGATTGCCGATATCCCGGCTCTTGTCCGCCCGCGCGGCCGCTTCGAAACCGGCATCGTCGCCAAAGCGCGTGATGAGGTCGGTGGCATCGGCGACGTCATGGCTGGCAAGATACGGCATATACGACATAAGTTTCCCCGCGGCGTTCATGCGCGAGACTTACAATCCGCGTGCCAGAACCGCGCGCGCCCGCAAATGAGCGGGTGACATTGGTAAACAAATCCATGCACTCCGCCCAAGGGTGGGTCACCCATCCCGTCGCGGGACTCTGGCGTCCTGAGACGGGACATGGCAGAGCGATTGCCATGGCCAATATTTCCCGTTCCCCCGCCGGTGGCGGCTTTCTGATTGCGCTCGGCGCGGTGCTCGGTGCGATTATCGGGCTGTTCCTCCAACAACCGACCGCGGGTTTCCTGATCGGCAGCGGCGGCGGCATCGCGATTGCCGTTGCAATCTGGCTGCTCGACCGGCGCAGATAATCCCCTGCCCAACCCGCAGGAAGATTATCGCAGGCTACGCGATAGCCACACCACCCGTCCGATAACATCGACATCGCCCACACCGCGTTCCGGTATCGCCGGAAAGGCAGGATTGTCGCTGACGATCGCCACACGATCCCCGCTCCGCGACACGCGCTTGACCATCAACGCGCCATCGAGCCGGATCACATAAATGCCGCCCCGAGGACCGGTCCGCCGATCTCCTTCATCGACCAGCATCTGATCGCCATCCTCGATCAGCGAATTCATCGAATCCCCTTCGGCGCGGATCATCGCCAGCTTCCCGGTCCGAATGCCGAGCGTGTCGAGTAGCGTCCGGTCGAATCGCGCATCGCCGATCGCCTTGTCATCCTCGACCAGTCCGCCCGGCCCCGCCGATGCGGCAACGTCAAGCCGGCGCACCGAGATCATCGCAGCGCCGGATGACGACGATGACGGCGTTCCACCCAACAGGGTTTCATCGACGTTGAAATATGCCGCAAGCAACTTGCGATCGCGTTCGGCCAGGATCCGGGGCGTGCCGCGTTTCACGAACTGCTGAAGATAGGCGTCGTTACGACGAAGCATGCGCGACAGCGCGGCATAGCTCTCGCCGCTGTCTGCCACGAGAGCGTCGAGAGCCGCGCGCGGATCGATCGCATCCATAGGGGATCTAATAGCATAGGAATTTTCCTAGACAAGTTGGAAATGCAGGAACAAACCATAAACATCAATGCGACTCGGTGAGGATATGAGGATGTCGGTGTTACGAAAGGTCGAAATTTATCTGCGCTCGAACAACATGCCGGAGACGCGATTCGGACGGCTGGCGATGAACGATCCGCGGTTGGTGCGCGATCTGCGCAACGGGCGCGAGCCGGGCGCACGGACTGCAGCCCGGATCGAAGCGTTCATTCGCGGTGGAACCTCACGATGAGCCGCGGCACCGATGCCAGCACATTGCTGTCGCGCGCGATCGAATGCAAATCCCGAAGCGCGGGTTGCCCGGCAATGATCTCCACGGCGACCTGGACGCCATGGGCCAGCGCAACCTTCTCGGGCGCGCGCCATCTGGTCAACCTGACGGCGTCGGCATCCCCGGCACTGGACGACTGGCTCACCGCCCTGCCCGAGGCGGATATCGACGTGCGCGGCCATCTGCTTGCCAGCGTCGCAGTAAATTCAGTGCGGCGATCGGAAAATGAGGTCATAATCGAGCTTGAGGCGCTGACTGTCGAGGAATGATCGTCAGACGCGCATCGCCATCCGGCGAAGCGATACGAGCGCCTCTTGCAGCGATTCTTCGCGGTACGGCGGGGGCGGCGGAGCGATCGGCGTGACAGCCTCACGCCGCGTCACGCCCTTTTCCAGCCGGTCGAGCAACGCATGGATGCTCGCCGAGGAATCATAATCCGATGCACGGCGCGGAGTGGGCGCTACCGGCTCGGGTGCCGGTGCAACCGGCTCCGGTTCGGGGCGGGTCAATGGCGCCAGTTCGAACGTTTCGAACCGTTCGCTGGCGTCGAATACCGGCGGGCGTGGACGCGAGACGATCTGCGCGGGAGGCGGGAACCAGTCGATCGGTTCGTCCGGAATCGCGGCGGGATCATAGGCCGCCAGTGGCATATCGAGATCGGCAGGAAGATCCTGCTCGACAAGAACCTGTTCCGCGAACGGGGTCGGCTCCACGACTGGGATTTGCTGCGCGATGGGGGCTTGTTCCACGATCGGGAGTGGTTTCATGATCGTCGCGCGAACCGGCGACGACATGGGCAGAGGAGCAGGTTCGAATACCGCGTCTTCGATCACTGGCGCGACGATTTCCGACTCAGCCATTTCGGGCTCGACCACCAGGTCGATCGCTTCCGCCTCCTCGGCCACCGTATGGACCGGACGGGCGCGTACTTCGAGGAAGGGTGTACCGAGATCCTCATTGGCATAGACCGGCCGACGTGCCGGCGCGTCAGGATGGGCGTCGGCACGGCGCAGCACTGGCGTATCGGCGCTCACCGGTTTGCCGGAAAAGGAAATGGTTCGCGCGCCGACCAACAGGAACAGCGAGAACCAGGAAACCAGGCCGATACCACCGCCAACGATCAGGATCAGCGCGGCGCGCGCGGTAACGCCGAGCGGTGGCGCGGCGGCCGGGACAAGCGCAGCGATACCACTGTCGAGCACCAGCCCTTCAAGGATAGCGGTTGGAAGCAGCGCAAAGACCAGCGCGGCGAGCATCGCCAGAACGCCGGCGGCAACCGGCGCGAGCGGGAGATTCAGGCGTTTACTGCGGGAGATCGCGACCATGAGTCGTGTGATGCACCGGCGCCGGTAAGTTTTTGGTAAACAGGATTGTAACGAGCAACATTCATTTCCCAGTTACGCTCCGCCTCAACGAAGGCGCGGCCATTGTCGCGCCGCGCGCCCCAGAGATTCCGATCGGCAAGCAGATCGGCCAGGGCCCGCGCCATGGCGGCGGGGTCGTCGGGCGGGAACAGCGTGCCGGTCTCGCCGTGACGGATCAGTTCGCGGTGCCCGCCGACATCGGAGGCCGCGACCAGCCGGCGCTGCGCCATCGCCTCCAACGGCTTGAGCGGCGTGACGAGATCGGTCAACCGCATGCGCTTGCGCGGATAGGCGAGGATGTCGATCACGCTGTAATAGCGATCGACCTCGGTATGCGGCACGCGACCGATGAACTTGATGTGCTTCGCGACCGGCGATGCGGCGGCCTGGGCACGCAAGGCTTCCTCCATCGGACCGCCGCCGACCAGTACGAGATTCGCCCTGGGGCGCGCTGCGACCAGCATCGGCATCGCCGCGATCAGATCATCGAGCCCCTCATAATCATAGAAGCTGCCGATAAAGCCAATCACATCGGCACCATTGAGGCCGAGCGACAGGGCAAGCGGCGCATCATGATTGAGCGGCGCGCCGAACACGGTCAGATCGACGCCATTCGGCGACACCATGATCTTCGCCGGATCGACGCCGCGCGACACCAGATCCTGGCGCAGTCCTTCGCAAATCACCGCCACGGCATCGGCTTTGCCCACCGCCCAGGTTTCAAGCGCGCGGGTCGCACGATAGCGGAGCGACCCCTCGCGGCCTGTACCGTTGCCGACTGCCGCATCTTCCCAGAAAGCGCGGACCTCATAGACCAGAGGCAAATGGCGTTTGCGCGCGATGCGCAGTGCTGCGAGCGCGCCCAGCACCGGTGAATGCGCGTGAAGGATGTCGGGCCGGAATTCATCGACCGCCGCCGCGATCCGCCGGGCAAAGCCGTGAATCTCGCGCAGCTCGCCGAGCGGACTGGGCCAGTCCTTCCTCACCGGGGTACGGTGAAAATCGATTCCGTCGATCTGCTCGAACCTGACATCGCTCGCCCCGTGCCGCGGGCCTGTGACGGCCGCGACTTGCCAGCCGCGGCGCATCTGCGCCTTCAGGATGGCGCGCGTGCGAAAGGTATAGCCGCTCTGCAACGGCAGGCCATGGTCGAGAATATGGAGGATGCGCATCGCCAGCGTGATTGGCACAACAGTGTTTAACGGGCCGTCAACCCGGAGGCGCTAAGCCCGTGCCCGGACAGGCTTAAGGCACGCACACAGGACATGATCGACAATTTCGCGCTCGCGATCAGCCATGGCCTGATGCTGCTTGCCGCGTGGCTGTTGCTGCGTCGCCCCGATCTCGACCATGAAGCCGGACCCGGCGACACCGTCGAAGCCAGCAAGAAAGACCGGAAATCGGCAATCGGGGAAAAGCCCGGTGCGTGATCTCGTCTTTGTCGCCTTTCTCCTGTCGTTCTTCGCGCTCGGGTTTCGCAAGCCGTTCCTGTTCGTCCTGGTCTATGTGTATATCGACATCGTCAGCCCGCAGCGGCTGACCTATCTGATGCTCAATTCGGTGCCGATCTCGCTGATCGCGGCGGGACTGGCGGTGGCAGCCTGGGCAATCGTCGACGACAAGCGCGACACGCGCATCGCGCCGCGCCAGTTCCTCATCGTGCTGCTGCTGCTCTATTGTTCCCAGACGACGCGCGCCGCCGACTTTCCGATCGAGGCGCTCGATAAATGGGACTGGGTGTGGAAGGCGCTGGCCTTTGCCGCCTTCCTGCCGCTGACCTTGCGCACCAAGCTGCGCATCGAAGCGCTGCTGCTGATCATGATCCTGTCCGCGGCCTCGATCATCATTGTCGGCGGGATCAAGACGATCGCGTCGGGCGGCGGTGGTTATGGCGAGCTCAACCTGATGGTGACCAACAATTCGGGTCTCTATGAGGGCAGCACGATTTCCGCGGTGGCGATCGCGATCATCCCGGTGATCCTGTGGTTCACGCGGCACGGCACGATCTTCAAACCCGACTGGATGGTGAAGACATTCTGCTATGCGCTGATCTTCGCCTGCCTGCTGATCCCGGTCGGCACGTCGACCCGCACCGGCCTGCTGTGCATCGGGCTGCTCGCGGTGCTGATGATCCGCGATACGAAGCGCAAGGGCCTCTATGTCGGTGCGCTTGCGCTGATGGCGGTGGTCGCCGTGCCGTTCCTGCCGAGCACTTTCACGGACCGGATGAGCACGATCAAGACCTACAAGGCCGATGAATCCGCCTCGACCCGGCTCGCGGTGTGGAAATGGACCATGGACTACGCCAAGGACCATCCGTTCGGCGGCGGTTTCGAAATGTATCGCCAGAACCAGATCCGCTATGACACCGAGAAGGTCGAGAAGGTAGCCGGCCAGCAGACGGTCGAACGCAAGCTGACGGTCGATCAGGCGCGCGCCTTCCACAGCGCCTATTTCGAAATGCTCGGCGAACAGGGCTATCCCGGGCTGGCGCTGTGGCTGATCATCAACCTGACCGGCATCTTGCGCATGGAAATGCTGCGCCGGCGCTACCGCAAGCCGATGCCGGGCGAGGAATGGATTTCGCCGCTGGCCAGTGCGTTGCAGAGCGGGCACATCGTCTATCTGCTCGGCGCGACTTTCATCGCCATCGCTTTCCAGCCGTTCGTCTATATGCTGATCGGCGCGCAGATCGGGCTCGACACCTATCTCGCACGCAAGCGGCGCGAGGCGTCGTGGCGACCGGTCCGCAAGTCCCGCCCGCCCGCGCTCGAACCGATCCTATCATGAGCGCCGCATCCGAACTTCGCGCGCTGACCAGCGTGCGTGGCATCGCGGCTTGGTTCGTCGTGCTCTACCATATCCGCCTGTCAATCGCCGGACTGCCGCAGGATGGATTGGCGTTTCTCGCCAAGGGCTATCTGGCGGTCGATTTCTTCTTCCTGCTGTCAGGCTTCGTCATCTGGCTGAGCTGGAGCGAGGCGCTGCGCGACCGCGGCATTGCGGCGGTGCCCGGCTTCCTGCGCAAGCGTATCGCACGGATCTGGCCGCTGCATCTGTTCATGCTCGCTTGTGCGGTGGGCCTGGCCTTGCTGTTTGCCGCGACCGGCCGGCAAGACGATGTGAACTACCCGTTCCGCGAGCTGCCGCTGCACATCGCATTGATGCAGAATTGGGGCTTCACCGACCATCTGACCTGGAACGACCCGAGCTGGTCGATCAGTACGGAGCTGGCCGCCTATCTGGTCTTCCCCTTCCTGACGCTGGCGATCGACTGGCGGCGCGTGCCGAGCTGGGCAGTGCTGGCGGCGATCGCGGCGCTGGTCGTGCTGCTCCATGCCGTGATGGCACGCGGCGGCGCGGCGACGCTCGGTACTGATATCAGCCGCTTCGGGTTGATCCGCTGCGTCCTCGAATTCGCCGCCGGGACTGCGGTCTGCGCGCTGTGGCTCAGATGGAAAGCGCATCCGGCCGTGCCCGCGGCCACCTCGGCATTCATTGCCCTGGTCATCGCCCTGTCATGGCGCGGCGGCCTGCCGGAAACGGTGGCGATCCCCGCAATGTTCGCCGCCGTCCTGCTGGCGCTGGCGCTCACATCGGGCATGAAGCGCAACCCGCTCGATCACAGCGTGCTGCATTATCTCGGCGAGATCAGCTACGCGACCTATCTCGGCCATTTCCTGCTGTTCATCGTGTTCAAGCTCGCCTTGGTCGATGATCCTCATGCCGTGCCGCCCGTGCTGATCGGCGTGTATCTGGCACTGGTGCTGGCAAGCTCAGCAGCGCTGTATCATCTGGTCGAGCGGCCGGCACAGCGTTGGGTGAACGGTCTCTCGCTCCTCCCCGGCACGGGGAGGGGGACCATGCGCAGCATGGTGGAGGGGGTGGGCCGGCAACGTTCCGCTTGGGGAGCGCCCCCTCCACCATTCGCTGAAGAAGCGAATGGTCCCCCTCCCCGAATCGGGGAGGATCTAAGAAGAGCCATCACGCCGCCCACCCGTTCTTGTCCATCCATGCCTGGCAGCTGCCCTTCGCCAGATCGCGCACCCGGCCCATATAGGCCTGGCGTTCCTCGACCGAGATCACGCCGCGCGCCTGCAGCAGGTTGAAGACATGGCTCGCCTTGATCGCCTGCTCATAAGCGGGGATCGGCAGCTTTGCCTCAAGGCAATTCTCGCATTCGGCGGTCGCCTTGCGGAACAGGTCGAACAGCGTATCGGTGTTGGCCACCTCGAAATTCCAGGTCGATTGCTCGATCTCATTCTCGAGGAACACATCGCCGTAACTCACGCCCGCGTCATTATAGGCGAGGTCGTAGATCGAATCCTTGTTCTGCAGATACATGGCGAGCCGTTCCAGCCCATAGGTCAGTTCGCCCGCGACCGGCTTGCAGTCGAAGCCGCCCATCTGCTGGAAGTAAGTGAACTGAGTCACCTCCATCCCGTCGCACCACACTTCCCAGCCCAGGCCCCAGGCGCCGAGCGTTGGCGATTCCCAGTCATCCTCGACGAAACGGATGTCGTGATGGGTGAAATCGATGCCGATCGCGGCGAGGCTGCCGAGATAGAGCTCCTGCAGGTTCGGCGGGCTTGGCTTCAGGATCACCTGATACTGGTAATAATGCTGCAGCCGGTTGGGATTCTCGCCATAGCGGCCATCGGTCGGGCGGCGGCACGGCTGCACGAACGCGGCGTTCCACGCATTGGGGCCAAGCGCGCGCAGGGTGGTCGCGGTATGGAAGGTGCCGGCGCCCATTTCCATGTCGTAAGGCTGCAGGATCAGGCAGCCATGATCGCTCCAATAGTCATGGAGCTTCAGGATCATGCGCTGAAAGCTCAGCGGCTTGGTGTCGGGACCAGCGGTCACGCGGCGGAAACCCTTCGCAAGTGCGGAATAAAAAGCGCCGCCGCTTTGGCGCATGGCCTCTTTAGGGTCAACTGGCACGGATCGACGGAGCGCGATTGAATCGACGCGATCATCCCGCGCCGAAGCCCTTTGAGACAATCCCGCCGGCGGTCCAAATTCCCGCCGTTGCGGGAATTGCTGCGGGAAAATGCTTTTTTGAGCGTTCTGCGGGAATCTGCGGGAAATCCTGCGGGAATTTTGTTGGAGCCGAACGGGAATTTCGCGCTCGCTTTGCGGGAATATCGGGAAATGGCGGGGATGGTCATGATCTGCTCGGGTTTCGCATCTGCTAGAGTCGAATGATCCGTCGGAGACCCATTATGATGATACCGACACGCGTGTTGAATCGCGGCCCGGGGTGCGGCGATTGACGGCGCGCCCGCTTTGCGCTGTGTTAACCATAATGAACCGGGAACGGGTCGCGCGGCAGCCGGGTCACGGCGTGGGGCAACGGCGCGGTGCGGCGGGGCTGGCCGCCCCGTCACTAATGCTGTCGCTGGCCCTGATGGCGCAGATCGCCCCGGCCCATTCCCTTTCTCAGCCGCACATTCCCTATCAGCCGATCCTCGACACGGTGATGGTCACGGCGCCGCAGGAGCCGCCGCGAATCGCCTACCCGCCGCTGCCGGTCGATGATCGCATCGCCCCCGACGAGTTCGCCTATGACGACATTGTCGAGGACCTGCCCACGCCGGTGGAACAGGCGGCGCTGTTCGAGCGGCTGAAATTGTCGCAGCTGTCGCAGAATTATCGCCCGCCCCGCCATCTGGAAGATCGCCGACCGCGATACGATCCTCTATCTGTTCGGCACGATCCATGTCCTGCCGCCCGGCTTTGAATGGCGCAATGCAGAGGTCGATCGGATTACCGCCGAATCGACCACGCTGATCGTCGAAGCGGTCGATGACACGGCGGCGCCCATTGAGGCGCTGACCCTGCTCAAACCAAAGGGCCCGCCACTGCCGCCGCTCGCGACCCGGGTATCGCGAAGTCATCGCGCGGCACTGGCGCGCTTCAACGCAACGCTGCCGTCCGAGGCGGCCAGGCTGATGGATAAGCTGCCGACCTGGATCGCGGCGGTCGCGGTATCGTTTGTGCGCGATTATCGCGACGGCGAGATACCGGGACCGGGCGCGGACGATTGGCTGGAGGAGAATTTCCGCGCCCGCGCCCGTCCGGTGGTCGAGATCGAGGACGGCACGCAAGTGATGGCCAATGTCAGCCGGATTTCGGAAGCGGATCAGCGCGTCATGCTCGATATGGCGCTCGATGCGCCGCAGCAATCACGCGCCGAGATGCGTGCGTCGATTCATGCCTGGGCCAGAGGCGAGGTCGGACCGGGATCGGCACTGACCCTCGACCTGCAGTCGATCAGCGGATCGACCGCGCTGTCGGCACCGCTGATCACCGATCGCAACCAGGCCTGGGCCGGGGAACTGGTCCGGCGATTGAAAACCCAACGCGGCACGATGCTGTTCGCGGCCGGCATCGGGCATTTTATCGGGCCGGGATCGGTCATCGATCTGCTCGAACGCCGGGGCGTGACGGTCGGGCGCGTCCAGTAGCGCCTAACCGGCGATTCAGGCGCGCGGCGTTTCCGCGCCACTACGAAAGTCAGCCTCACACCTCTTTTTGTCAGGTGTTCTTGACATAGCAACGAATCGCTGACATTTAGTCATGGTCACCTGACATTCGGTCAGGGGACGATGACAAAGGGCCTGTAGTGAAAAATCGGCTCAAGGTGCTGCGCGCCGAACGCGACTGGAGCCAGGCCGAGCTGGCCGGGCACCTCGACGTCTCGCGCCAGGCGGTCAACGCGATCGAGACGGGGAAATATGATCCCTCGCTCCCGCTCGCATTCCGGATCGGGCGACTATTTCAAATGCCTATCGAGGACATTTTCCATGACGATGCGGGGAACAGCGATGATGCATGACGGTCCCAATAGAGAGAGCAACGCCGATCAGACCCGGTCCAGGAACATAAGCCGCAAATTTATCGCCATTCTCGGCGGCCTGATGATTGGCGGCGGCGTGATCGGCTACATGACGGCCGCCAATGAGGCCAACCCGCCCACTCCCTTCATGCACTATATGCAGCTGATCGTAGCGGTGGCGATCATGATCGTCGTGATGGGAGGAGCGTGGAGATATTTCACCGCCGACGGGCCGCAACAAGACGATCTTGATGAGAGCCGCAATGTCGGATTAGCCCGTTTCTGGGACAATCGACGCAAATATCACCGCGTGATCGGCGGCCTGATGCTTGGCGGTGGCCTCACCGGCGCGGTCGTCGGCCTCATGCTGTCGGTCAATGATTTCAACCTCACGACACCCACCATGAAGGTCATGGCGGTGGCGGCCGTAGCGGCATTCCTGATCACCGTGACATGGGGCTCGTGGAAATATTTCACCACCGTCGATGAGCTGGAGGTCGATGCCAATAAATGGGCCGGGCTGATCGGAATCAATTTCTACGCAACGCTGTGGATGTGCTGGTGGGCACTGGGCAAGGTCGAACTGACCCGCGCGCCGGACGGCGACGCCGTGTTCCTGCTCACCATGCTGGTCACCATTATAACCTTTTTGTGGCGACGCTTCCGCTAGCGCGACCTCATCCCCATCTGCCTGCCCGTATAAAAGGATCACTGCATGAAACGTTTCGTCGCCGCGCTGATCGCGGCAATCCTGTCCGCGACTTCAGCCTTTGCGCAGAGCGCACCCGCCACGCCGGCTCCGGCGCAGACTCCTGCCACCCCCGCAAAAATCGAAGCCGACCCGGCCATTTGGGTGGTCAAGGACAAGGACACGACCATCTATCTGTTCGGCACTTTCCATGCCCTGAAACCCAATCTTGACTGGTTCGACGGCCGGGTAAAGGCCGCGTTCGATGCCAGCGACCAGGTCGTGCTCGAACTCAACATGCCCGAGCCGGCCGAGGCGCAGAAGATCGTCGCGCCGCTCGCAACAGACCCCAGCGGCAGGAAGCTGTCCGACAAGATCCCCGAGGCGAAGCGCGCGGCCTATACCGCCGGCATGACCAAGCTTGGCCTGCCGCCGGCCGCGGTCGAGCAATATGACCCATGGTTCGTCAGCATCATGCTGTCGCAAATGGGGATGCAGAAGGCAGGCTTCAGCGCCGAGGACGGCACCGAAGCGCAACTGACCAAGGCGGCCAAGGCGGCGGGCAAGCGTCTCTCGGGCTTCGAGACCATTGCGCAGCAGCTCGGTTATTTCGACACGCTGCCGGAGGCGGCACAGGTCGTGTTCCTGATGAGCAGCATCGAGGAAGCCGACGAATACGGCCCGAAGCTCAATGAAATGCTCGGCTATTGGAGCAAGGGCGAGGATGTGAAGCTCGGCCAGATGTTGAACGAGGATCTGAAGGATTCGCGCACGCTCTATGACGTGCTGTTGAAGAACCGCAACGAGCGCTGGGCGACGGTGATCGCGGATCGCATGAAGCAGCCCGGCACCGTGTTCGTCGCGGTCGGCGCAGGCCATCTGGCGGGACCGGACAGCGTACAGCACCAGCTTGCCCGCTACGGGCTGAAGGCCACCCGGGTCCTGCATTGACGACAATAAAGCTTCTGATGGCGGCAGCGTTCGCGCTGCTCGCCACAGCCTGCGACCGGCCCGCCATCGAGGCGCGGCCGGCGCTGTGGCGCGTACAGGATAAGGACACGACGATCTGGCTGCTCGGCACGGTTCATGTCCTGCCGCCCAATGTGCGATGGGAAACGCCGGCGATCGATGCAGCGATCGACGGCGCCGACATGCTGGTGACCGAGATACCGGCCCAGCCGCCCGAACAGGCGGCATCTGCTTTCGCGGCGGCGACCCGTGCGGACGGCTTGCCGCCGGTCGCCGACCGCGTGCCCGCCGGCCAGCGCGAACAGCTGGCCCGCGCCGCCCGCGCCGCCGGCATCTCCATCGACGCGCTTGACGGGATGAAGAGCTGGGCAGCGGCGGTAACGCTCGGCGCCGGTGAGAGCCGTGCGATGGGCGCGACGGTCGACCACGGCGTGGAAGCGGTGGTGGCGCGGCGCTTCGCCGCTGCCGGAAAGCCGCGTCGCGCGCTGGAAACCCAGGCCGGGCAATTGGCGATGTTCGATGCGCTGCCCGAAGCGGCGCAGCGCGTGCTGCTGCTGCGCGCGGTCGAGCAGCCCGATGGCTATCACCGGACGCTGGCGGCGTGGCGGAGCGGCGACACGGCCCGGATCGCCGCGACCTTCGAGCCCGGCTTTCGCGGCGCCCCGGCACTCGAAAACGCCCTGGTCGCCGATCGCAACCGGCGCTGGTCGGGCTGGATCGCGCGCCGCATGAACACACCCGGCACGGTCCTGGTCGCGGTCGGCGCCGGGCATCTGGCGGGGAACAAATCGGTCGTCGCCATGCTGCAGGCACAGGGCCTGAGGGTCGAGCGCGTGCAATAGTTGCTTCTTGCCCCCGGCTCCCCTATAGCGCCGCGCTTCCGGTCAGGGTC
This sequence comes from Sphingomonas sp., assembly GCF_050725575.1. Lineage (GTDB taxonomy): Bacteria > Pseudomonadota > Alphaproteobacteria > Sphingomonadales > Sphingomonadaceae > Sphingomonas. The sequence goes on from NZ_JBOHHW010000021.1 coordinate 14,974, forward strand.
ATCCCTGGAGGCCTGACGGGAAGCACCATAACGTATTTCGGAGCAAGACCATGAGCGAACAGTTGACGCTCGCAGCCGAGACGCGTGAACAGGTTGGCAAGGGAGCCTCCCGTTCGCTGCGTCGCGAAGGCCGCGTACCCGCCGTGATTTACGGCAACAAGCAGGATCCCCAGTCGATCCACGTCGAGGAAAAGGCGCTGATGCGCCTCCTGATGACGGGTCACTTCATGAATTCGGTCGTGATGATCGATGCCGGCGGCAAGGCGATCCGCACGCTGCCCAAGGATGTCGCGTTCGACGCCGTCTCTGACCGGCCCGTGCATGTCGACTTCCTGCGCATCGGTGAGCACACCACCGTTCACGTCAACGTTCCCGTCGTCTTCACCGACGAAGAGGACGCGCCCGGCATCAAGAAGGGCAATGGCGTCCTCAACATCGTCAAGCATGAGCTCGAGCTGGTGTGCGACGCGGCCCATATCCCGGACGAGATCTCCATCTCGCTCGCCGGCCGCGAGATCGGCGACGCGATCCACATCTCCGACGTGGCTTTGCCCAAGGGCGTGACCTCGGCGATCACCGACCGCGACTTCACCATCGCGACGATCGTGCCGCCGACGGTGCCGACCGTCGAGGACGAAGAAGCCGATGCCGCCGTTGCGGAAGCACAGGCTGCTGAGTCCGAAGCGGAAGCCGCTGAGGCCGAAGCCGCTGAAAACGCTGAAGCCGGCGACGACGCCGCTGAAGGCGAAAAGGCCGAGTAATCGGATACTGACCCTCGTCCTTGCGGAGAGGGTTGGAAGAGGGCAGCGGGAGGCTGGTCGAAAAGGCCGCTTCCCCTGCCCTTTTTCTTGCCTCCCCGTTTTCCTTGCCTCAGGAAGATCGAATGCAACTCTGGGTCGGCCTTGGTAATCCCGGTGCGCAATATGCGCTCAACCGGCACAATGTCGGCTTCATGGTCGCCGACACGCTCGCCGACCTGTACGAATTTTCGGCCGTCAAGAAGCAGTTCCAGGGCTGGACTCAGGAGGGCCGGGTCGGTGGCGAAAAGATCCTGCTGCTCAAGCCCGCGACCTTCATGAACGAGAGCGGCCGCAGCGTCGGCGAAGCGCTGCGTTTCTTCAAGCTCGACATGGACGCGCTGACCGTGTTTCATGACGAACTCGATCTCGATGCGTTTCGCGTCAAGGTGAAGACCGGCGGCGGGACTGCGGGTCATAATGGCCTGAAATCGATCGATCAGCATCTCGGCCCCGATTTCCGCCGCGTGCGGATCGGCATTGGCCATCCCGGCCACAAGGACCGCGTCAGCCCGCATGTCCTGGGCAATTATGCCAAGGCAGAGATGGACCCGCTCTCGGATCTGCTCGGCGCGATCTCGGCTGAGGCGCCATGGCTCGCCAAGGGCGACGATGCACGCTTCATGAGCGATGTCGCGTTGCGGCTCGCCGATTCATGACCAGCCGCAGCCTGTTCGCGACCCGCTTCTACCAAGGCGCGCTGGACGATACGGCGTTCGTCGAGGAACTGGATCATGCCTGCCGCATGCTCGCCGAGGACGACCGCGCCGGTCGGGCCTGGTCGAAAGAGCATGGCTATCGCGGCTATACCTCCTACGCCTCGCTCAACGACCTGCCGCTGCGCGATCCGACCTTCGGTGAACTGGTCAAGCGGCTCAACCGCCATGTCGCTGCCTTTGCTACGGACTGCGCGTTTGATCTGGGCGGGCGCAAGCTCAAGCTCGACAGCCTGTGGGTCAATATCCTGAAGCCGGGCGGCACGCATTCGGGGCATATCCACCCGCATTCGGTGGTGTCGGGCACCGTCTATATCGCAGTCCCGCCGGGCGCCGGACCGCTCAAGCTGGAGGATCCGCGCCTGCCGCTGATGATGGCGGCGCCGACCCGCGACGAGGATGCGCCGGAGGATCTGCGCAGCTTCGTCTATGTCGCGCCGGATGAGGGCAGCGTGCTGCTCTGGGAAAGCTGGCTGCGCCACGAAGTGCCGCCGGGTACCGCCAAGAGCGAGCGGATCAGCATCAGCTTCAACTATCGCTGAGGCCGGGCTTCGCCGGGGGCGGCGACGAGAACGGGCCGGCGCCCATGGCATAGTATTTCATTAAGTATCTGATATATAATGATATATTATACAAATGTCGCGCGAAGCGGCCAGAGATATCGGACATTTCCGGTGTCCCATATCTCCCGTCGCCGATCCTCCCAGCGCCGTCCCAACAGCCTGCAGCGACAGCGATTCAACCATCACACGGGTTCGGGCATGGATCGCTTGCCGGGCTTATACCGGCACGCTCTTTCTCACTGTCGAACCAACCTTGCTGCAGTGCCCTCAGCGTAAGGCCGCGTGGATGACCTGCGTCGGTCTGACGATGCGCCCGATGCTCTGGCACGCGCTGAAACGGTTCACAGGTTGGATGGCTCAGCCCAAGCGAGAAGTATTGACGGCGTGATATGGAGCGCGCCACGCCGCCCGGTTGAGTCAGTCGACCATCCGTTTTCCACCATTGGCAATTACCTATTGAACAATGATGGGAGATGAAGTGTAAAAATCAATTTCAAGTGAGCATGCGGGAAATCCCGGCAGGCTGGGAACATTCCCGACAGTTGGCGGGACGTAAGCATGGTTTGGGTTAGACCATGAAAACATTATATTACTGGCCCCACATTTTTCATTCATGGAAAAGAGAGATAATCGAGTAGCTTCGAGCCTATCTATTTTTCCCGATGTAGCAGACAAGAATCTGAAAAATATGGGAACAGTGAATACCCTGCAACTCACGACACTATCAACCTGAATAACTCCAGGGCTTGCCGACAGCACCTTCCCATTCAATGTAAATGGGCATCCGGGGTTGCCGGGACCACCCGCCCCCGGTCCCGGTCCCGGTGGGCCATTATTGATTAATATCCCAGCTATCGTTATGTTGGTACCGGGTGCCGGCGAAACAATATTCTGAGCCGCCACAGGCATAACGATCGCAACCATGCAGACCGGAGCAAGTGCCAACACGGCAATCTTCGTAATCTTTTTCATGTTCGGTATCCTCTTCCTATGCATGATCGACAACAATATTACGAATAGAGCGAAGGATATGGACAACGCGGCATGACACATGCCACACTGTCCGGTAGGGCATTTGATAACAATTTCTCACACCATTGCTTTTAATTATCTACTAAACAGTAATGCCCGGAGAGAAGATGAAATCAATTTTGAAATTACATGCCCCAGATGCAGGCGGTATATTTCCAGTGGTTTGCGGAACATGAGCATCTTGTGGATTTGTCCACGTATACTGCACATTAGTCGCACCACATTTTAAAGTCGGGAGCAATGGAGACAGGCCAATAGCCTCTAGTCGATCTATCTTTCCCGTTGTTGCAGTGGTGAATCTAAAAAAAATCGGAACAGTAAATACTTTGCAACTCACGACAGTGTCTATCTGAATAACACCGCGAGTTGCGGTTAGAATCTTACCATACAGCGTGAATGGGCAACCGGGGTTACTCGCGCCACCCATTATGGGACCTGACCCGAGGCCGCTGCTGGTCATTATTCCCAATATCATGATATTGGTACCAGGTGGCGGCGAAACGATGTTCTGCGCTGCCGCAGGTGTAACGGCCGCAGCCATAAAGACCGGCGCGAGTGCCGAAACAGCAATCTTTGTGATCATTTTCATGCTCAACATCCTCTTCCTATGGGTAGTTGATAACGAGATCTCCTTGTGGCGCTCCTGCGTCATGATTGACCGCACATTGATCATTGCGTTCCATATATATTCCGACGTACACAATCCACACGTAAGCAAGATAATGGCCGTCAAATGATGATCGGGACCAAAGAGGGGTACTCTGCCCTGCTGATCTTCAAAAGATTCTTTCGACTCGATCGTTGTTTATTATCTCATGGCTATAACGATTTGTCGAATCACTAAAACTGCGTTCAACCAGAATTAGAACTGACGATCAATTAACTAGATTTTCCAGTGCAGACTCCGCCTAAGCTTCTGTCCATTGCTTTCCACATAGCTTCGACGAGGGTCGATTGGCGGACGATGATCAAGATGACGCTGACGAGAGTTCGCATCTCTCCGTTCAAGCCGGAGCTCTCTGCTGAATCCGGCAGTCGCCTCGATCGATGTTAAGGCGGATCGCTGCGATTTCGGATATAGTCGCCTTTGCCGGGGCCAACGACTCGAACAAGGATTCGACTATGCTGTTGGACGATCGTGAATATCACGAGCAACGCGCACAGGCGGAAACGATCCGCGCCCATAGCGCGGTCGATCCCTCGGTCGCCCGAGTTCATCTGACTCTGGCGAAGATGCACGAGGAACGCGCCACCGGCATGTCCATCACCGACGTGCGGTCCGGAGAGATGAAACAACCGATCGCCGCCCTGTAACGCAGCACTGGCGCTCGACGTCCGAACCCCCTATCGCGCGTCACCAACCGCCGGGTGGACCGGCTTCAGACGATCAAGGCGATAAGATGGGTTTTCGGTGCGGTATCGTGGGCTTGCCCAATGTCGGCAAGTCGACGCTGTTCAACGCGCTGACGGAGACGGCCGCGGCGCAGGCGGCAAATTATCCGTTCTGCACGATCGAGCCGAATGTCGGCAATGTCGCGGTGCCCGATCCGCGGCTCGACAAGCTTGCGGCAATCGCGGGTTCGGCCAAGATCATCGAGACGCAGCTCGGCTTTGTCGACATTGCCGGCCTGGTGCGCGGTGCGTCGAAGGGCGAGGGTCTCGGCAACCAGTTTCTCGGTAACATCCGCGAGGTCGACGCCGTGGTCCATGTGCTGCGCTGCTTCGAGAATGGCGATGTGACTCATGTCGAGGGCAAGGTCGATCCGATCGCCGATGCCGAGACGGTCGAGACCGAATTGATGCTGTCCGACCTGGAAAGCCTGGAAAAGCGCGTGCCCAATTTCGCCAAGAAGGCGGCGCAGGGTGACAAGGAAGCCAAGATCGCGGTGTCAGTGCTCGGCCAGGCGCTTGAGCTGCTGCGCGAAGGCAAGCCCGCACGTCTGACCGTACCGAAGGATGAGGAAGAAGCGCGCGTTTTCGCGCAGGCGCAGTTGCTCACCTCCAAGCCGGTTCTGTACGTCTGCAATGTCGATGAGGGCGATGCGGCGAATGGTAACGCATTGTCGGCACGCGTGTTCGAAAAGGCCAAGGCCGAGGGTGCCGAAGCCGTGATCGTCTCGGCGGCGATCGAGGCCGAGATCGCCACCATGGCGCCGGAAGAGCGCGGCGAATTCCTTGCCGAGCTGGGCCTGGAGGAAACCGGCCTCGCCCGTGTGATCCGCGCCGGCTATTCGCTGCTCCATCTGATCACCTTCTTCACCGTCGGGCCGAAGGAAGCGCGGGCCTGGACCGTGCATGTCGGGGCCAAGGCACCGCAAGCGGCGGGCGAGATCCACACCGATTTCGAACGCGGCTTCATCCGCGCGGAGACGATCGCCTATGAGGACTATGTCGCGCTCAGCGGCGAAAGCGGCGCGCGCGATGCGGGCAAGCTGCGCTCCGAGGGCAAGGAATACGTCGTGCAGGATGGCGATGTGATGCTGTTCCGCTTCAATGTCTGAAACCCTGTCTGATGTCATATGGGTGACGCAGGATTGACGCAGGGGGCTGGTATGCACTGGATAAGCCGTATCGCTGCCGCCGCTCTGTGCGTGGCCCTTCAGGCCTGCGTCACTGCCCCGGCCCATTCGCCGGCGCCTGCCGTTGCCATCGAAGTGCGCGCGCCAGTGACGATCCTGGTATCGATCGACGGCTTCCGTTCCGATTATCTGACGCGCGGCGTGACGCCGGTGCTGTCGAAGCTGGCGACGGATGGGGTGACGGCGCCGATGCGGCCGTCCTTCCCGTCCAAGACCTTCCCCAATCATTATACGCTCGTCACTGGTCTGCGCCCCGACCATAGCGGTATCGTCGCCAACACGATGGAGGATCCGGCCAGGCCCGGCGAGACCTTCACCATGGCGACCGATGATCCCTTCTGGTGGAACGAGGCCGAACCGCTCTGGGTGACCGCTGACAAGGCCGGCATCCGTACCGCGACGATGTTCTGGCCTGGATCGAACGTGTCGATCGGCGGCACGCGTGCGGCGAAATGGCCCAATACAGTGACCGGCGGCACGCGTCCTGATGACTGGCAGCAATTCAACCAGGCGGTGTCGGGTCACCAGCGTGTTGCCGCCGTGCTCGACTGGATGCGCCGTCCGCCGGCGATCCGGCCGCGTTTCGTGACGCTCTATTTCGATACGGTCGATTCGGCCGGCCATCTCTATGGCCCCGACGACAAGCGTACCACCGCTGTCGTCGGCGAGATCGACGCGACAATCGGTGAGCTTGTCGATGGACTGAAGGCGCTCGGCCAGCCCGTCAATCTGGTGATCGTCGCCGATCATGGCATGGCGGCGACCAGCCGCGAGAGGGTCGTGGCGCTCGACAAGATTGCCGACCCGGCCGATTATCGCGTGGTCGAGTCCGGACCCTATGCCACGCTCGCCGCCATTCCCGGGCATGAAGCGGCACTGGAAAAGCGGCTGCTCGCGCCGCACGACCATCTGCAATGCTGGCGCAAGGCGGAGATCCCGGCGCGTTTCGCCTATGGCACGAACCCGCGCATACTTCCCTATCTCTGCCTTGCCGAGACTGGCTGGCTCATCAACAAGAACGGACCGACCCAGAGTTCCGAAAGCGGCAACCATGGCTATGACAATGCCGACCCGGTCATGGCGGCGCTGTTCATCGCCAACGGCCCGGCCTTTGCCAGCGGCCGCGTGCTGCCCGCGTTCGACAATGTCGATATCCAGCCGCTGCTCGCCGGCGTGCTCGGCATTACAGCGCCGCGGGGCGATGGCAGCACAGCGACATGGGATGCGGCCAAGCGTTAAGTTCGGGCTTGCGCGAAGCAAGTTTCATTGCGAAACTGATATCATGCAGTATTTTGAAGACATCGCCGTCGGCGCCAAGGCCAGCTTTGGCAGCTATCAGGTCACCCGCGAAGAGGTGGTCGCCTATGCCGAGAAGTTCGATCCGCAGCCCTTCCATCTTTCCGACGAGGCAGCGGCAAAGACGCATTTCGGGCGGCTTTCCGCCAGCGGCTGGCATACCTGCGGCATGGCCATGTCAATGGTCGTCGCCAATCTGAAGGCCAACAGACAAGCCGGCCTGGGGTCGCCCGGCGTGGACGAGCTGCGCTGGCTGAAACCGGTCTATCCCGGCGATACGCTTCGCTGCGAGACTGAAGTCCTTGAGAAGCGCGCCTCGCAGAGCCGGCCCGAGATGGGCAGCTTCCGCACCAGGATGACAGTGCTCAATCAGGACGATGTGCCGGTGATGACGTTCACCTCGATCGGCCTGGTGCAGACTCGCCCCAAGGCCTGATCAGACCGGCTCAGTTACGCCGGCCGCGACCACCGCCCGGCCGGAATGCGCCGCGATCGCCGCGGCCTTCCGGGCGGAAAGTCTGGCGGTCTCCACCGCGTTGGGCACGGAATTGTTCGCGCGCCCCCTGGCCGCTGCGCACAGCTTGGCGGTCGCCCCAGCGATTCTGGCGATAGTCGCGATTGCCGGCGCCGCGGTCACGGTCGAAATTCTGCCAATTGCCGCGACTCTGACGATGGTCGCCGCGACGGTCGCGACGCCCCTCCCAATAGCGGCGCTGCCCATCGTTCCAGCGATGCGGCCGACGGTTGCGGTCATAAACATAGTAGCCTGTGCCGGGATAATAATAGTCGCCGTACCAGCCATAGCCTCCGCCATACCCGCCACCATAATAGGCGGCGTCGTAATAGCCGCCGTCATATCCGTCATAACCACCATAGCCGCCCGCATTATAGCCAAGCGAGACCCCGTTATAACCATAGCCGTCAGTGCAGCCGCCAAGGCCCATGGCGGCGGCCAGCGCAAAGGCAGCAAGGCCGATCCTGCGGCCGATCCGGGGTGAAAACATCGCCACTCTCCCGAGCATCATGCGGCAGAATGCACCGCTTGCGATGTAAAACGACGATCCTGCGGGCGTTGTTCCGCCCGCCCGTGGCCCGTCAGCCCTTAATGCCCGTCAAAAGCCACCAGCGAGGTGACATGGATACCATCGGCGCGCAGCGCGTCGGCACCGCCCAGATCGGGCAGGTCGACCAGGAACTGCGCTTGCGTCACGATCGCGCCTGCCTTGCGCAACAGGCGCACCGCGGCCCGCGCCGTGCCGCCGGTCGCGATCAGATCGTCGATCAGCAGGACGTTGGCGCCGGGGGTGCAGGCATCGGCATGGATCGCAATCCGGTCAGTGCCATATTCGAGCGCATAGTCCTCAGCGATCGTGGCGCCGGGCAGCTTGCCGTCCTTGCGGATCAGCAGAACGCCGGCCCTGAGCGGCAGCGCAAGTGCCGCAGCAAACAGGAAGCCCCGTGCCTCGATCCCCGCGACCAGATCGACCTTGCCGCTGGTGGCTGCGGCCATACGCTCGACGCTTTGCGCGAGGCCATGAGCATCGAGCAAAAGGGTCGTGATGTCGCGAAACATGATCCCCGGCTTCGGAAAGTCGGGGATCGTGCGGATCAGCGCCTTCAGGTCGTCATTGGCAGCGTTGGGGGTGCTGTTAGACACCCTCAATGCTTAACGTTGCGCCAGACATTCTGGTACGCGCCCCACGCAAGGACGCAGAAGACCAGCAGGAAGCCGATCACCGCAAAGCCGGTCTCGCGACGCGCCGTGAGCTTCGGTTCGGCGGTCCAGGTCAGGAACGCCGCGACGTCCTGAGCCATTTGCGGGACGGTCGATCGCGTGCCGTCGAGATAGGCAACCTGGCCCTCGGCGGTCAGCGGCGGCGCCATCGCGAGATTGAGGTTCGCGAAATAGGGATTGTAGTGCAGCCCCGGCGGCGTCTTCGAATCGGGGAAATGCTTGAGCAGCTCTGCGGGCTGGTTCTGGAAGCCGGTCAGTAGCGCATAGACATAGGCCGAGCCGTCATGGCGCGCCTTGGTCATCAGCGACAGGTCGGGCGGGATCGCGTTGTTGTTCGCGGCGCGCGCGGCGACGTCGTTGGCGAACGGCGACGGGAAGCGATCCGACGGGATGCCCTTGCGCGTCGATGCTTCGCCGGTGTCCGGGTTGATCGACGGGATCGTGTCGAAGCTGGCGGCGAAGTTCTTCACCTGCGCTTCGTTGTAGCCGATGCCCTCAAGGTCGCGGAAAGACACCAGGCGGAGCGAATGGCACGCCGAGCAGACTTCCTTATAGACCTGCAGGCCGCGCTGCAGCTGCCGGTTATCATATTTACCGAACACGCCATCAAAAGAGAATTCTATCTCTCTCTTTTGCTTTTTGCTGTCTTGATCTGGATGCAGATGAAATTCATGCTCGGCGGTCGCCGCCGGCGGATCGGTGATCACGCCATAAACGGAGCTGCCCAGTGCGAGCAGGAGCACACCGGCAAAGGCGGCCCCGACGAGCAATGCGATGAAGCGAACCATGTCGATATCCCTCTTGTTCGCTTACGCCAGCGCGGACTTGGCTGGGCTCTGGGCTGGGCTGGTGCCGCCATGCTTCGACAACACCGCTTCGGTGATCGAATTGGGCAGCGGCCGCGGCCGTTCGGAGCGCGCGATCATCGGCATGATGATCAGGAAGTGGGCGAAATAATAAGCGGCGCAGATCTGGCTGAGGATCACATAGACCGGGTCGGCCGGCGAACCGCCGCAATAGCCCAGGATCAGGATGTCGAGCATCAGGATCCAGAAGAAAACGCGATAGGTCGGCCGGTAATTGGCCGAACGCACCGGCGAGCTGTCCAGCCAGGGCAGGAAGAACAGCAGCAGGATTGAGCCGAACATCGCCAGCACGCCCCACAGCTTCGCCGGGAGGATGAAGTCGACGGTGAAGGCGCGCAGGATCGCATAGAATGGCCAGAAATACCATTCGGGCACGATGTGCGCCGGCGTCGAGAGCGGGTTGGCCGGGACGTAATTGTCCGGGTGCCCGAGATAATTCGGCGCGTAGAACAGGAGCACAGCGAAGATCAGCAGGAAGATGCCGAGCCCGAAGCCGTCCTTCGCCGTGTAATAGGGGTGGAACGGCACGGTGTCCTGTTCGCCCTTCACTTCCACGCCGGTCGGATTGCTCGATCCCGGAATATGGATCGCCCAGATGTGCAGGATGATCACGCCCGCGATCACAAACGGCAGCAAGTAATGGAGCGAGAAAAAGCGGTTCAGCGCGGCATCGTCCGGCGCAAAACCGCCGAGCAGCCAGACGCGGATCGTTTCCCCGACCACAGGTATCGCCGAGAAGAAGCCGGTGATGACCTGCGCACCCCAGAAGCTCATCTGACCCCAGGGAAGCACATAGCCCATGAAGGCAGTCGCCATCATCAGCAGGAAGATGACCACGCCGAGCAGCCATACCATCTCACGCGGCGCCTTGTACGAGCCGTAATAGAGCCCGCGGAACATGTGGACATAAACCACGATGAAGAACATCGACGCGCCATTGGCGTGCGCATAGCGCAGCATCCAGCCGCCATTGACGTCGCGCATGATGTGCTCGACCGAATCGAACGCCACGCCGCCATTCGCCGCATAATGCATGGCGAGGACGATGCCGGTGATGATCTGGATACCAAGCGCGGCACCGGCGAGGACGCCGAAGTTCCAGAAATAATTGAGGTTGCGCGGCACGGGATAGCCCGCACCGACGGCGTTGTAGACGAGACGGGGGAGCGGCAGCCGTTCGTCGACCCACTTCATCAGTGGGTTGGTCGGCGCATAATGCTTGGCCCAGGGAAAGCTCATATCTGGATCCTCAACCGACGACGACCGTCGTGTCCGACGAGAAAGTGTAATCCGGCACGTGCAGATTGGTGGGCGCCGGACCCTTGCGAATGCGGGCGGCAGTATCATAGGCCGAGCCGTGGCACGGGCAGAAATAGCCGCCGAACGGCCCCTTGATCTCACCCTCGCCCGCGCCCAGCGGCACGCAGCCGAGATGGGTGCACACGCCCAGCGTGATCAGCCAGTTCTTATGGCCTTCCTTGGTGCGCTCGGCGAGCGTCTGCGGGTCGCGCAGCGTCTTGACGTCGACCGCGTCGGCCTCGGCAATTTCCTTCGGCGTCAGATTGCGCACGAATAGGGGCTGCTTGCGGAACGAGGTCTTGATCGCCTGACCCGGAACGATCTTCGACAGATCAATTTCGGTGGTCGATTGCGCGAGCACATCGGCCGACGGGTTCATCTGGTTGAGCAGCGGCAGCACGGTGACCGCGCCGCCGACACCGATCCAGGCGACCGCTGCGATATTGATGAAGTCACGGCGACGCGGGTCATCCACATGTTCGTGGAAAGGAGCCGGGTCTTCCCCGGGCGGCACCGCGGTATCAACAATTGCCATTCACTTGCCCTTGCACTTCTTGACCCGTTCGAACGGTGGCGAGGCGTCGTGCAGAAAGATTGCCCTCAGCCCGCCTGTCCCGTCCCCACGGAGGCTGGCGGCCTGATAGACGCGAGCGGACGGCTTTGCCAACTGCATTTTAGGCTTGTTGCGACAGTGACGAGGTTGGATATGCGCGAAACATGCGCATTGCCTTCTATCAACCCGATATCGCCGGCAATGTCGGCACGATTCTGCGCACTGCGGCGTGCCTAGGCGTCGGCGTCGATTTGATCGAGCCGATGGGATTCGCATTCTCCGATCGCGCCCTTGGGCGGGCCGGGATGGATTATGTCCCCGCTGCAATCGTGACGCGCCATGCCGACTGGATCGCGTTCGAGGCGCAGGTGACCGGCAGGATCGTCCTGTTAACGACGCGCGGCGGAGAACGCCTCGATACGGTGCGATTCGACGCTAATGATGTGCTGCTGATGGGATCGGAAGGCAGCGGCGTTCCCGCCGATGTGCATGCGCGCGCCGAACTGGCGGTGCGGATACCGCTTGTGCCAGGCATGCGATCCTTGAATGTCGCGGTCGCGACGGGCATCGCGCTCGGCGAAGCATTGCGGCAGACCGGAGGATATCCCGCGTGAGCGAGACTGGCATCGAGATGGCCATCGAGATGGATGGAGAACAGACTCAGGCACGCGGCTGGTTCGAACAGCTGCGCGACCTGATCTGCGCCGAGTTCGAGCAAATCGAGCGCGAGGCCGAATCCGATGCCAGCTTCGAGTATATCGCCTGGGACCGTACTGATCCGTCCGGCGCGCCCGGAGGTGGCGGCGTACGCGGTGTGATGAAGGGCAAGGTGTTCGAAAAGGTAGGGGTCAACGTCTCGACCGTCGGGGGCACATTCGAAGGCGATTTCGCCAAATCAATCCATGGCGCGGACGAGGATCCCAGCTTTTTCGCCACCGGCATCAGCCTGGTCGCGCACATGGCCAATCCGCATGTGCCGGCCGTGCATATGAATACCCGCTTCCTGGTTACCACCAAGCGTTGGTTCGGCGGCGGCGCCGACCTCAATCCCCCGCTCCCGCGCGAGGAGGACACGGCCGATTTCCACGCCACGCTCAAGGCCGCATGCGATGCCCATGACGCAGGCCATTATCCGCGCTTCAAAAAATGGGCCGATGATTATTTCTACATTCCGCACCGCGGCGTGCACCGCGGCGTCGGCGGCATCTTCTACGATCATCTGGAGGGCGATTTCGCCGCCAACTTAGCCTTCGCCCGGGATGTCGGCCGTGCGTTTCTCGATACTTATCCCCGAATCGTGCGGCAGCGCATGAACACACCCTTCGACGATGCGGAGATTGCGGCGATGCTCGCGTGGCGCGGCCGCTATGCCGAGTTCAACCTGGTCTATGATCGCGGCACATTGTTCGGGCTCAGGACAGGCGGCAACATCGATGCAATCCTGATGAGCCTGCCTCCGACGGCCACATGGGCCTGACTCCAGTCCCCAACAGCGAAGTGGCGACGATCGTCACGACGCTGGAGATGCGCAAACGTCCGCCGGCGCGTCCCCTGCCCGACTCCCGCCTTCGGCTGGTCGTGTGGGATCGGCCCGCGCCCGACAAATACCGTGCGCTGTTCCGCCGGGTCGGCGCGCCCTGGCTATGGTTCTCGCGGCTGATCATGGATGATGGCGCGCTGACCCGGATCATCCACGATCCTGATGTCGCCATCTTCGCCGTCGTCGATCCGGCCGGCGTTGAGGTCGGCATGCTCGAACTGGATTTCCGGGAGCCACGCACCTGCGAACTATCCTATTTCGGGCTGGTCCCGGAACTGGCCGGACAGGGCCATGGCCGCTGGCTGATGGCACAGGCGCTGACCCGTGCCTGGATCAAGTGGATCGACCGCGTCTGGGTGCATACCTGCACCCTCGATCACTCGTCGGCGCTGGGCTTCTATCGCAAGTCCGGCTTTGAACCGATCCAGCGCACCGTTGAGACGTTTCCCGATCCGCGCCTCACCGGTGCACTGCCGCGTGATGCCGCGCCTCAGATCCCCATGTTCGACACCGGCCTCGACGCCAATCGCCGGTAAAGCGCCACCTGGATCAGGATCGCAGCCACCACGCCGGCGGACAATATGGCGGCCGTGCCAGCATCGATAATAACCGCAACCACTGGATTGGCCATCGGGGCGCCATCAAGGCTGGTCCCGATCAGCGCCAATGGCAGAGCAAAGAGGAAACCGCCGAAAATGGCGATGCACGCCACCCCGGTCAGCGAAAGCCCCAGCCCCTGCGTGGAGGTCCAGCTGCGACGGAAGGTTGCGAGAATGCCGATCGGCTGCTCAGCGACGAACGCAGGCGTCACGAGCAGCAACCTGCCGGCCAGATACAGGGCCGGGAGAATGAGCAGCGGCGAGGCCTTCACGAATAATTCGAGCGGCAGCGCCAAGAGGATCGCGACAAGGATATAGCGAGGCAGCAGGCGTATGGCTGTTCCCAGAGCCGCCCTGGTGTCCGGCCGATGATTGCCGAGATACAGGATGGTCGCCGCCAGCACCCCGAACAGGGTGATGAGCGAAATCAACACCGGACCCGTGCCATAGGTCAGAAACCATTGCTGGCTGGCCGCTGTATAAGACTGAAGCGCCGCTTCCTTCGCCTCGAATCCCGGGAAAGCCGGCGGCGCCACAAAGGACGGCGTCAGCACAAGAACGGCGAACCGCGGCAGGAAAAAAATCAATCCGGCAATCCGGACCAACAAATCTCGATCGGACTTCCACATTGCCCATGCGTCGGCGAGCACGCCCGCCATATTATTTTTCATTGGAATCCGTTTTTCATGTCACGTCGCGCAATCATACTGATTCAACGATGGCTTCCCGCCGGTCGCGGACCGCCAGGTACAGTTTGGCGCTAAAAGCCGAGTATAGCACGATAAAGGCGGTCGTCACCGCACCGACCAGGACCGATGTCAGCACCGTCGCGACGGAAATATCGCCCTCTCCGCCCATCGCCAGCCGCAGGATCGAGCCGAAGACCAGTTGCGCGGCGATGATCGCGACGCCGGCGACGACGCCGAACAGGATCGTCACGCCGATGATCTTCCACACGATGCCGCGCGTCAGGATGAACGACCGGCGGAACACCCCCACGCCGCGGCGCTCCCAGACGATGACCGGGTAGATCAGGCCAAGGCGCGCGGTGATCCAGCAGCCCGCGACCGTCAGTATCAGGACATAGATGGCGATAAAGCCGGCGACGCCGGGCGGCAGATCCTGCTTGCTCCCCGCTACGGCCGCCGCGAAGTCAAAACCCGCAAGGCCCATCGCCACGCCGATCGGGGCGATCAGAAACACCGAGGCGATGAGCAGCAGCAGCATGATTCCGATCGCCGGTACGACACGTTTGTTGGCCACCTGGATCGCCGCCGGGCGCCCCGCCGCCGGATCGATCGCCAGGGCGATGATCGCGATCTGCCCCCAGAGCGAAATGATCGCCGCGACGTACCAGATGATGTTGATCGCGACCGTCGCCGACGGCGCGGTCCTGGCAAGCGGTTGAAGATTGGATTGCAGGGACAAGGGCAGGAAGATCGCGAACAAGGCGATGGGCACGATCGCCGACAGATTGTCGCTCAGAAATTCGGTCGCGCGATCCCAGACATTACCCATGTTGACCATGATCAGATGCGACTCCCGGGCGCGTCGTTCGCGCTTGCTGTGCTGTTAGCCCAGCCACGCAGCTCTTGCCAATGCTTGCACAAGTGCATGCGCTGGCCCAATTGCACCGATGTGAGTAGCTTTCCCAACCACATCGAATGGCGCGTGGCGCCACAGCCGGTCGATTATGCCACCGCGCTGACTGAAATGGAGGCGCGTGCGCAGGCTGTCGCAAGCGGTACCGCACGCGAACTGGCCTGGCTGCTCGAACATCCGCCAGTCTATACCGCCGGCACCAGCGCCGACCCCACCGAGCTGATCAACCCGCGTTTCCCGGTGATCGATGCGGGGCGCGGCGGGCGTTATACCTATCACGGCCCGGGACAGCGGATCGGCTATATCGTGCTTGACCTCAACCAGCGCGGGCGCGACGTGCGCCGCTTCGTCCATGCGCTTGAAGGCTGGGTGATCGACGCCCTTGGCGTGATCGGGATCGAGGCGTTTCGAGCACCCGGCCGGATCGGCATCTGGACGCTCGATGCGGGGCGCGAGGCGAAAATCGGGGCGATCGGCGTGCGGGTGAAGAAGTGGGTCACGATGCATGGCTTCTCCGTCAACCTGTCCCCGGACCTCTCGCATTTTAGCGGAATCGTCCCGTGCGGACTCCCTGAGTTTCCGGTGACCAGCGCCAGGAACCTCGGAAAACCAACGGATTTTGCAACCTTTGATGCGGCTTTGGCGTTGGGCGCTGACGCGTTCCTTGATACAGTTTCTTCTCGGCGAGAAAACTGGGCTTGAGGCACACCCGTATTAAGTCTAATGTCCACCACGGTTTGGGTATTAAGGTCTCGAGGCCATCCAGATCCATTATCTAGGGAGCTTTCCAAATGCGTGCATTCATCACCAAAGCCATGATCGTTGGCGCGGCTCTGGCGGTTTCGGCCTGCGGCCCGACCACCACGACGACCACCGACAACACGTTGGTTACCGATCTGAACGCCACCGAAGGCATGGACACCATGACCTCGGACAACATGACCGCCGTCGACGGCGCGGGCACCGACAATGGCGCGGCTCTGGCGAACGACACCGTTGTGTCGAACGACACCGTTGTGTCGAACTCGACCACGACCACGACCACGAACGCGATGTAATCAACCCCCGGGTTGTTATGTTCGGGGGCCGTCCGGGAAACCGGGCGGCCCTTTCGATTCCAGTTCCGCATTTCGATGCAGGACATACCATGGTCTCGGGCGGTGTTCCGGCATCTAGGGTATGGAATCATGGTAAAAATGCTTGGGACCGCGGGCAAAAGGCCCTAACCGGTCTGCGTGCGACTGTGAGAGGTTTGTGATGACTGTGGTGCGAATTTTCGTTGCGGCCTTCATGGCCACCGGCATGCTCGCCACAACACCGGCATCCGCGCAATTCTTCATGGCTTCCCGCGATTTCAGTGGTGCGCCGGTGCGCGGCGACGAACCAGGTATCGGGATCGAACTGCCCGGCGCGACCGACGCGGAGCTTCGCGCATCGCTTGTCTGGAGCTTGCGCGCCGCGCTGAATATCTCCGCGCTGCAATGTCAGTTCGAACCGACCTTGCTGACCGTCCCGAACTATAATGCCATGCTGCGCGACCACCGCGACGAATTGAAGACCACCTACGACACACTCAGCAAATATTTCATCCGTATCAACAAGGCCAAAGGGCCCAAGGCCGGCCAGCTGGCACTCGATCAGTTCGGGACGCGCATCTATGGCAGTTTCTCAACCGCGTCGGCGCAATTCGGCTTCTGCCAGACGGCCGCTTCAGTCGGCCGCGAGGCGATTTTTGCGCCGCGCGGATCGCTGCACGAAGTCGCGAGCAACCGGATGCGCTCCTTGCGCAACAGCCTGATCCCTTATGGCGAACAGCGCTTTCCCCGCGGCATGCGCTTCGACCGCCGCATGGTCCTGCCCCGTCTCGACGCGATATGCTGGACCAAACAAGGCATATGGAATCCGAAAAAATGCGGGCCGGATGTCCAATGGGTGACGCGCTACTAGGGATATCGAGCGCCTGTTGCGGCTCAGGTCATGCGCGGGTGCGCGATGACATGCCCAATCCTGTATGAAAGTTGGATCGCCGCAACGGAGCTGCGTGAGCGAGCGACGAGAGATATGGGACACCGGTTGTTGCAGATCTCGTCCGTTGTCGGTCCGACGAGAATCCAATAAATTAATTGTATATCATATACTTAACTTGGAACCATTGCGCTCAGACACGATGATCGGGCGCGCACGCGACCCAGACTTGCCTGCTGGACAGCTCAGCGCAGGCCCAGCAATTTATGCGTCTGGATTGTCAGCCGCCAGTGCGGGCGATCCATGACCAGTGCGATCGCCGCCGCATGATTGGCGGCCGCCTGTGGATTATCCATCGGCTGCAGCAGGAAATGATCGAAGTCCCAGCGCTCGATATCGTCCAGGTCGGTGCCGGCCTGCGGCCAGACCAGCTTCAGCTCATCGCCTGAGCGCTGGACGACCTCGCTCCCCGCCTTGGGGCTGATGCACACCCAGTCAATGCCGGGATGAACCGGCAACGTACCGTTGCTCTCGATCGCAATCTCGAAATCGCGCGCATGCAAGGCGTCGACCAGCGCATCATCGACCTGAAGCATGGGCTCGCCACCGGTCAGCACGACGAAGAGGTTGGTATCACCTCCACCCCAAAAGCCGAGCGCCGCTTCGGCAAGCGCGTCGGCAGTGGCGAATTTCGCGCCCCCAAGCCCGTCCACGCCAACAAAATCGGTATCGCAGAACTGGCAGATTGCGCTCGCCCGGTCCTGCTCCCGGCCGGACCACAGGTTGCAGCCGGCAAAGCGCACGAACACGGCGCGCCGGCCAGCATTCACGCCCTCACCCTGCAGGGTGAGGAACATTTCCTTGACGGCGTAGCTCATCTTGAATGCGCCTCAGGGGGTTACTGCATAGGCGGTCGGATCGGGCAGGCCCGCATCCTGAAAGCCCTTCGAGCGCAACCGGCAGGAATCGCAACGCCCGCAATGCACCCCGCCGGGAGCCGGATCATAGCATGACCAGCTGACCCCGGCATCAAGCCCGAGCCGGGCGGCTTCGCGCACAATATCGGCTTTGGTCATATGCTGCAGCGGTGCGTGGATACGGAATGGTGCACCCTCGACACCGGCCTTGGTGGCGAGTTCAGCCAACGCCTCGAATGCGGCGATGAATTCGGGACGGCAATCGGGATAGCCTGAATAATCCAGCGCATTGACCCCGATATACAGGTCGCGCGCGCCCGCAGCTTCAGCCCAGCCCAGCGCAAGGCTGAGGAAGATCGTGTTGCGCGCCGGGACATAGGTGACCGGAATTCCCGCCTCGACCCCGGTCTTGGGTACGGCGATATCGGCGGTCAGCGCCGACCCGCCGAACGCGGACAGGTCGAGCGGCATAACGATATGGCGCTCCGCCCCGAGCAAGTGAGCGATGCGCCGCGCCGCGGCAAGCTCGACATGGTGGCGCTGGTTATAGTCCATCGACAGCGCGAGCAGCCGGTGCCCGTCCTCGCGCGCACGCGCCGCCGCGACCATCGAATCAAGACCGCCCGAGATCAGGACGACCGCGTAAGTATCTGCAGATGTCATTATGCGACCCGCGCTAGGACCATTGGCCCGTCACCGCAACCCTGAGCAAAAAAACGGGCCGCCCGTAAGCGACCCAGGGGTGGCTCCTCCTGGAGCCCTCTAGGGAAGAAAGCGTGTCCGTAAATGACACGCGCAATCCTTATCACCTGAGTGGTAAACAAGGTCTTAACGAGACGCGGTGCCGGCGCCGCACGCGCCGGTCCGCCGCGCCTCATAGCTCATGTCGAAGGGTGCGCCGTCGGCGATACCCTGCGTCTGAAGCTTGAACAGGCGCCCGGTTTCGACGGTGATGGTGGTGCGGCCATGCCCGGCACCCGGGCAAGTATAATGGACGATCGCCGAATTGGCCGTGTCGGCAACGACGAAGCGCGAGCATTGTGCCTTGTTGTGCTGCAGCTGGAGCAGGACGCGCGGATCGGCAACGCACAGGCTGCGCGAACCGGGGCCGCCGACTTCGCGCAGCTGCCACTGGCCCTGCTCAATCGCGTCAAGCGCGGCGAGATGCGGCG
Source organism: Sphingomonas sp. (assembly GCF_050725575.1). Taxonomy (GTDB): domain Bacteria; phylum Pseudomonadota; class Alphaproteobacteria; order Sphingomonadales; family Sphingomonadaceae; genus Sphingomonas. Next base: position 34,205 of record NZ_JBOHHW010000021.1, read on the forward strand.
CAGCGGCAGGTCCCTCGGCAGCAGCCACACCACCCAGAAACAGCAACCCGAACAGTGCCGGGCGGATCATCGTCGAAAGCCGCATCTTTTCAATTCCACCCGTCGATGGCCGCGACCTACGCGACTCCTATCGGCACCCCCGGTTCATTTGGGGAAGACGCCGGGGAGTTACAATAACGGTCACGAAACGACATTGATTGTCACAAAACGACATCTGACACCGCTACGGGAAATTTTTGTGCGCAAAAGGCGCAATCGACCGTGATCATCCCGTCATCGCCGGCCATGGCGCGCTGTTCCTCGACTGGAAACTTGCCCAGAACCTGCGCGATATAATCGGGCGAGCAACGGCAGCCGCGTGTCATCGCGACTTCCGACAACAGGCGCACCTCATCCTCTTCGTTGAACAATCGCCAGATCAGCGTCTCGAGCGACAGCGCCGGATCGGCCAGCTCATCGATCCCCATCGTCCCGCCGAGAATCGCGACATGCTCCCATTCCGGATGATCGAGCCGCGTGTGCAGGCGTTCGCGCCCCTCCTCGCCCTCGGGCAAATGCTGCAGGAACAGCCCGCCGGCGACATGGCTGCCATCAGCTTGCCTTGTGATGCCGAGCTTCACCAGCGTGGGGATCTGTTCCGACTGGACGAAGTAATTCTGCGCCGCCTGCGCCAGCGTATCGCCGTCGAGCGGTACGATGCCCTGATAACGCTCGCGGGTCGCCGCCTGATCGAAGGTGATGGCGAGATAGCCGGCGCCGAACAGCGCGAACAAGGTCGGCTGTTCCGGTCCTGCAGCGAGCCGTTCCGCATCGAAATCGACATAGCCGCGCAGTTCGCCGCCCTTGTAATCGCACACCAGCAGCTTGACCACGCCGCCATCCGTCTGCGCCTGCAGGGTAAGCTGGCCGCCAGCGTCCTTCAGGGTCGAGCCAATCAGCGCGGCAAGCGTCAGCGCCTCCGCCAGCAGCGCCTCAATCGCGGGCGGATAGGCGTGCGCGGCGAGAATGGTGTCAAGCACCGGGCCGAGGCGCACGATCCGCCCGCGCGCATGCCGCGCGGGAATGGTGAAACCGAGCGCGCGGTCGGTGTCGTTAAGGTTATCGTCTTCCATCGTCATTCCCGCGAAAGCGGGAATCCCGCTTCTTCTACTGACGCTGCGCAAAGGCAGCGGGATCCCCGCTTTGGCGGGGATGACGGAAGATAGGCGCTAGAATCTGCGAGACAACTCGACGGATATTCAGAGCCTGTTTGAAATTCGCGAAAGAGCGAATTTTCAAACGGGCTCTCAGCCGATCTGCCCGAAGCACCAGCGCAGGATCGATTTCTGCGCATGCATGCGGTTCTCCGCCTCTTTCCAGATCAGCGATTGCGGCCCGTCCATCACCGCGTCGGTCACTTCCTCGCCGCGGTGTGCGGGCAGGCAGTGCATGAACACGGCATCGGCCCTGGCCTTACCCATCAGCGCCTCGTCGACCTGATAGGGCCACATCGCCTTGAGCTTGGTCTCGGCATGGTCCTGGCCCATCGAGATCCAGGTATCGGTGACCACGACATCGGCGCCCTCGACCGCTTCCGCCGCGGTCCCGACGACGCGCGCGCGCCCCTGTCCGCGCGCGATATCGCTCTCCGACGGCATGAACCCCTGCGGGCAGGCCGCCACGACGTCGAAATGCATCAGCGCCGCGGCTTCCATGATCGACGCCAGCACATTGTTGCCGTCACCGAGCCACGCCCATTTCAGACCGGGCAGCGGCTTGCCCGCCTCGATCACGGTCAGCAGGTCAGCCATGATCTGGCTCGGATGCGACGCGTCGGTCAGGCCGTTGATCACCGGCACGCTGGCATATTCGGCCATCTGCTCGATCTTGGCATGATCGTCAGTGCGGATCATGATCGCGTCACAATAGCCCGACAGGACGCGCGCGGTATCGGCGATCGTCTCACCGCGGCCAAGCTGGGTGGTGCCCGCATCGAGCACGATCGAGCTGCCGCCCAATTGCCGCATCGCCATGTCATACGACACGCGCGTGCGGGTTGAGTTCTTCTCAAACACCATGCCCAGCACATGACCGGCCAGCGGCGCATCGCTATCCGCGCGCCCTTTAGGCCAGCCGATGCGCAGCGCCTTGCGGTCGAGCGCGTCGGCGATCATTGCCGCGATCCCGTCGCCTCCGGCATCCGACAGGTCGAGGAAATGACGGTAGCTCAATCGTCCGCGGCGGGCACATAGACCCGCGCCGCCTCGCTCAGCCGCTCGATGCACTCCGCGATATGGCTTTCGTCGATCACCAGCGGCGGCAGGATGCGCACGACATTGTCGCCCGCCGCCACCGTCAGCAGGCCATGATTGTCGCGGCAATGCGCGACGAAGCGGCGGCTGTCGGACTTGAGCTTGATGCCGAGCATCAGCCCATGGCCGCGTACATGATCGAACAGATGGTCGTGATTGGGCAGCATCTGCTCAAGCGCCTGGCGCAGCCGCGCGCCCATCTTTTCGACATTCTCGAGGAAACCGGGCTCGAGGATCACGTCGAGCACCGCTTCACCCGCCGCCATCGCCAGTGGATTGCCGCCATAGGTCGATCCGTGCGTGCCGATCACCATGCCCTTGGCCGCTTCCTCGGTCGCGAGACAGGCGCCGAGCGGGAAGCCGCCGCCAATGCCCTTGGCCGCGGCGATGATGTCCGGCACCACGCCGTACAGCTCATGCGCGAACAGCTTGCCGGTGCGGCCATAGCCGGCCTGGACCTCGTCGAGCACCAGCAGCAGGCCGTGATCGTCGCACGCCTTGCGCAGGCCCTTGATGAACTCCTTGGTCGCCGGGCGAATGCCGCCCTCGCCCTGGATCGGTTCGACCAGGAAACCGGCGGTATTGTCGTCGATCAGCGCCAGCGCGCCTTCTAGATCGTTGAAATTGGCGTATTTGAAGCCCGGCAGCAGCGGTTCGAACCCGTCGCGCATCTTCGCCTGGTTGGTCGCACTGATCGTGCCGAGCGTGCGGCCATGGAATGCCGTGTCGAAGGTGATCAGGTCATGGCGTTCGGGATTGCCATTGACGAAGTGGTAGCGGCGCGCCGTCTTGATCGCGCACTCGACCGCCTCAGCGCCTGAATTGGTGAAGAAAACCGTGTCGGCAAAGCTGGCATCGACCAGCCGCTGTGCGAACTTCTCGCCCTGCGGCGACCCGTACAGGTTCGAGACGTGCATGAGGGTCGCGGCCTGGTCAGCGATCGCCTTGACCAGCTTGGGATGACCGTGACCGAGCGCATTGACCGCGATGCCGCTGGCGAAGTCGAGATATTTCTCGCCCTGTTCGCCATAGAGATACACGCCCTCGCCTCGCACCGGCCGCACCCCGCAGCGGGGATAGACGGGCATGAGTGGGGTGATCGGCATGACAGTGCTCCTGAAAAGCAAAGGGCGACCCACGCGGTCGCCCGAAGGGCATTTTTAGGCAGGTTGGGGCGGGAGCGCAACACCGCGCGCGATGCGAATTTGGCTCGCAGCGTGTGCGGATTTTCGGCTCAGACCGGAATTGAGCGGCTGAGGGTAAAAGCCGTCAGGAACTTTCGACCGACTCGCTGCGCTGCTTGAGCTTCACGACGCCGTCCCGCACGTCGAATTCATAGGTCAGCAACTGGACTCGCTCCTCACGGGGAAGCGAGACGACATAGGAAGTCGAGGTCAGCGCCTTGATCTGCGAGATGCCGCCGCCCCCCAGGCCCGGGAAGCTGGCATGGAGATCGTCGAGAATGATGCGGATCATGCAGGTCGACCGGGCAAGCGAGTCGTTGGCGCAGCGCTGTTGCGACATGACGGCATCCTTTTTTGAAGACGATGATTTGGCGGCGGTGACCGGGCCGGACCATGCCATGAGCAGCACGGCGAAGCACGACAGCCGGGGAAAGATCGATCGCAATGCAATGGTCATGGAGAGTCTACCTTCCGCGCTTGAGCGCTTTCAGCCGCGCACCCGCCTCGAACTCGGCGATGTTTCGCGGGTAAATGTGCGACATCACCGCCACAACCGGCAGCGTCTTCATGATCGGGGGCGCATAGATTGGCGGCGTGAGCGAGGGCCTGAAAATCGCCGAAGCCGGGGTGGCAGCCAGATCGTTAAAGGCTCTCACCCAAGCCGCGGCATGTACCGCATCAAGGCGCATGCCGGCGCCCATGATCGAATGCTTGTCCTCGTCATTCACGCCGTAACAGGGGGTGAGATTGGTATTTCCATCCGCCGGGCATCCCGGACCGCCGATCGCGACATGCCCCAGGCCAAGCAGATGCCCCACTTCATGCACATGCGCGCGCTGCATGATCGGCTTGTTCTTGCTATCGTATGAGGCCGTGTACGGAACCAGGTCCTTGCTGTCGAACAGTCGGGAATTTGATCGGAAAAAATTCTCCGAGTCAGCAAGGCGGACGACATCGATCGCGACATGGTGCGTGCCGAGCGTGTCGTCGTTTCCGATCAGCTCAAACCGGCAGAATATATTGGGAATATATATCTCCGTTCCATGCTGGAACGGGAAATCGCCGGTCCGGTTGTCGAGCCAGAATTTCTTATCCCAGAAATCCTGCGCCGAACGGCAGAAATTACGCTTCCAGGCGGCCCATTCGCCGTCCTTCCATTTGACGATCTGGCGCAGTTCCTTCGTTGGGTCGCCAGAATCGTGATAGGTGCCGGTGTCCGCGCCCGCCATCGGGTTGATCTGGCGGAATCCCAGGCGCATTGTGAGCGTCAGATCGGCGTTGTTTCGTGGTGAGCAGCGGTCTGTGTCGAGCACCGCATCATAACCCGGATATCGCTTGGTAAACTTTCCTGGCACTGGCATCTCCCTATACTCATGGGCGCATGGGGCAGCCTTATGTATAGTTTGGATTGCACTCAACCCTCGGACTGACGAGCATCGACCGGGCACGCGGGCCAGACACGTGGGGCGGACGCCGCCGGGGCACATAGCTTCGATGATTTACGCGCGCCGAAGCGATTCCGCTTGCGCCTGCCTTATGCCGGTTGCGCCTGAAGCGCGGCCAGCCGTCGCGCCTCATCGCCGCGCACCGCGAGCAGGTACATCACCGGCGTGATGATCCGGCTCAGCACGGTCGAGCTGACCAGTCCGCCGATGATCACCCAGGCAAGCGGGGAATAGAGCGACGATCCGCTCAGCGCGAGCGGCAACAGGCCGCCGATCGCAGTGACCGAGGTGAGCAGCACTGGCAGGAAACGGATCTCGCCGGCGCGCTCGATCGCCTCGCGCAAGGGCAACCCGCGGGCGCGCAACTGAGTGGTGAAATCGACCAGCAGGATCGAATTCTTGATCTCGATCCCGATCAGCGCGACGAAGCCGATGATCGCCAGGAACGACAATGAATTGCCGGTCAGGAACAGCCCGACCAGCCCGCCGACCAGCCCGAGCGGCACCACCCCGGCAACCACAAGAGTCTCGCGGAAACGGCCGAACTCCAGCACCAGCACGCCGATGATGCCGAATATCGCGAGCAGGATGATCGACCCGAGCCCGGCGAAATTGCGCTGCGCCGCCTCCGCCTCGCCGCCGACCGAGAAGGCATAGCCGTCCGGCAATTTGATGCTCTTGAGCTTCTCGACCACGATCGGGTTGAGCCGCGAGGCGAGATAGCCGGGCTGGTTGAACGCGGTGATCGTCACCGTACGCTGCAACTTCAGTCTGGTGATCAGCGGCGGTACGCTCTTCAGCGTCGGTGTCGCGATCTCGGTTAGCGGTACCGATCCGCCGGCGATGGTCGGCACATAGATGCTTTTGAGGACGGAGACCGGCTGGCTGTCGCCCATCGGCAGGCGCACCGTCACCGGCCAGCTGTCGCCCTCGGCATCGCGGAGCAGGCTTGCGGGCTCGCCGCTCACCGCGAGCCGGACCGCGCGGCGCGGTTCGCCCGGTGCGACGCCCAGCAATCCGGCCTTGGCGTCGTCGAGCCCGAGATCGAGATCGATCCGGTCGAACGCCATCGGATTGTCGATGTCGCGCAGGCCCGGCACCGACTGCATCACCCGCACCACTTCGCCGGAAAGCGTCTTGAGGACCTCCAGATTAGGCCCGCTGACGCGGATCGCGACCGGTGCTTCGAGCGGTGGGCCATTCTCGAAATTGACCACGCTGACATGCGCATCAGGGAAATCGGCCAGCGACTTGCGCAGCCGCGCCAGCATCTTCGGCGAGTCGTGCGCGTGCCAGTCCTTCAGCGTGACGAAGATGTCGCCGTAGCGCGCGCGCTCCTCGCGCGGCATGATGTTGTAATAGATTTGCGGATTGCCACGCCCGGCATTGTCCATCCGGTTCACGATCGCCGGTTCGCGCGCGAGGATCGCCGAAACCGCCTTCACTGCGCGATCGGTGGTGGCGATGCCGCTGCCTTCGGGCGTCTCGACCCGGACAAGGAAATAGGGCGCTTCGGCCGCCGGGAATAGGGTGAACCCCAGCACCGGGACCAGCGCGAACGCGCCGACGCACACCGCCATCGCGCCCCAGAACCAGCGCCGCGGCGCGTCGAGCGCACGGTGCAGCACCGGCGAATAGATCCGCTCGATCCCGTTGGTAATGGTCTGGAGCAGCCGGTTGCCGCCATGTCTTTCCGGCTTGAGCAGGCGGCTGGCGGCGAACGGGATGACGGTCAGCGACACGACCAGCGAGCTCGCCACGGTCAGGATCACCGCCATCGGCAAGCCGCGTACGAAATCGCCCGATCCTTCGGGCAGGAAGCAGAGCGGCAGGAAAGCGAACAGCAGCACGCCGGTCGCGCCGAGCACCGCCTTGGTGATCTCCTGCGTCGCGGTGATCGCGGCGGTCTCGGGCGGATCACCGTCACGGATATGGCGCTCGATATTCTCGGTCACCACGATCGAATCGTCGACCAGCAGGCCAAGCGAGAGGATGAAGCCCGAAATGCTGATCTGATTGAGCGTATAGCCGAACAGCGAGAGCAGCAGCACGCCCATCGCCAGGCTCAGCGGAATCGAGATCATCACGATCAGCGACGGGCGCAGCCCGAGCGGCAGGATGGTGATCAGCACCAGCGCCAGCGCAATGGCGAAATCACGCGCCAGCAAGGAGAGTTTCTTGGCAATGTCGCGGCTCTGGTCGAACGCGACCTCCAGCTTGATGTCGGGCGGCAATTGCGTGCGATAGCCGTCGACCGCGGTGACCAGCGCGTTGCGCAAGGTCCCCGCATCGACATTATCCTTCTGCCGCACCGACACGAACAGGGCACGCTTGCCGTTGAAGCGCGCGATGTGAAGCTGTTCGGCCTCCGACCATCCTACCTTTGCCACATCGCCGACGCGTAGCAGCTGGCCGTCACCGGCGCGGACCGGCACGTCGCGCACCGCCTCAAGCGTGCGATAGGCGCCGCCGGCATCGATGTTCAGCCGCCGCTCGCCTGAATTGACCGTGCCGGCGGGCAAGTCGACGCCGCCCGCGCGGATCGCAGTGGCGACGGCGGAGGCGGCGATCCGCGTCTCCGCCAGCCGCGCCGCATCGACCGCGACGCGCACCTCGGGCCGCGCCGCCCCGTCGATCACGGTCTGGCGCACGCCCGGCACGACATTGAGCCGGTCGCGCATATCCTCGGCATATTTGGTCATGCGCAGCCACGAGGCATCGTCGCTGACCAGGGCAAGCTGCAGCACCGCCGCCTCGGTCGTGCGCGGGCGGCGATAGGCGATGCGCTGGATACCCTGCGGCAAGCGGTCGCGCATCGCCTGCACTTCGCGCACGGTGCGGTCGAGCGCCTGTTCGGCATCGGTCCCGTGCATGAATTCGACTGAGACGACCGCCGTACTGTCGCTCGACGTGGAGCGAATTTCGCGCACATCGTCCAGGCCCTGCAGCGCGTCCTCGATCGGCTTGGCGACCGTCTCTTCCATCTCTGCCGCATCGGCGCCCGGCAGCACCACGGTCACCACGGTGACCGCATTGGGGAAATGCGGATCGACCGAGCGCGGGATCGACAGAAAGGCGGAGATGCCGAGCATTGCCAGCAGCAGAAAGGCGACCAGCGTCACCTGCCACTGGCGAACGGCAAAGGCGGTGAGGTTCATAAGCGACCGCTCATTTCGCCATATTGATCGGTTTGACCGTCATGCCGTCGCGCAGCCGGTCGATGCGCGACGCGGCGAGCCATTCCCCGCCGCTGAGCCCGCTGGTCACCTGGATACCGCGATCGTCGGTATCGCCGACCGCGATCCGGCGGAGCGCAAGCTTGCCGGTCGCACGATCGACGACATAGACGAACCCCATCCCGGCGCGCGCCGCGAACACGGCGTTGGCCGGCAGACGGATACCCGTCGCGCCTTTCCCGCCACCCGTCACCGCGACCGTCCCGATCTGGCCGGAGCGCAGGCGCGGATCGCCGGGCAAGCCGATCTCGACCATGAAGGTACCGGTCGCACGGTCGGCGCGGCCCGCAATCTCAATCACCTGGCCGCTCACCGGGACATTGTCGAACGCGCCCAGCGTCACCTGTGCCGGTGCACCGAGCGACAGCCGCGACGCGTCGCGGTCGGCGAGCGGCACGCGCACGACATAGCCGCTCGATCGGTCGCCGACGATCAGGACCGGCGTGCCTGCCGTGACCACCTGCCCCGGCTCGACCAGCCGCGCCAGCACCGTGCCCGGCCCCGGCGCGACGATCCGCGCGGCGGACGCCTGGAATCGCGCGGCGCTGAGCTGCGCATTGGCCGCCTGCATCGCTGCCTGCGCGCTCTCGACCCGCGGCTTGGTCACCCAACCCTTGTCGAGCAGCACCGAGCTGCGCTGATATTCGGATGCGGCACGAATGCGCTCGGCATTGATCCGCGCGACATCGGCGGCGACCGCGGTGGTGTCGAGCGCGGCCAGCACTTGTCCGCGCGCGACAGTATCGCCTTCCTGCACGCTGATCCGTTCGATCCGCCCGGGGCTAGTGAAGCCGAGCGACGCCTCGCGGCGCAGCGCGACGGTGCCAACGCCGGTGATCGACACGGGTTGGGCATCGGTACCGACCTGGATGATGCGGACATCGGGACGATGCGCGGCTTCTTGCACCGGCTTGGCGGGGCCGCAGGCGCCGAGTATAATCGCCACGCCGATCACCATCCACCGCATCGCCGGCCTCCCTTGCCGGGGGACCGTAGCGAATTCAGTATCGAATTGAAACTGAATTATTGGAAACAAGCAGGATCGATTGGTTCCCGGATCGCTTCACCGACCGCTTCAAATGTTGGCGCTGATCGAGGACGGGGTATCACCCTGCCAGGCAACCGGATGCCGGCGGGTAGTTGGCAATAGCCCTAAAATGCGCTCGGCGGCGAGGCCCGCGCCGTCTTCATTCGCCACCCGCTTGCCGATCGTGGCGGCAGTCGTAGAAAATCCGGGATGGTCGAGGAGCCTTTGGATCAGCGATGCCCCCTCGGTCGCGAAACGCCCCGGCGTCATGGACAGTCCGACGCCGAGCCGCGCGATGCGGTCGGCATGATCGAACTGATCGCCCATGAACGGGACGACCAGCTGCGGCTTCCCTGCCCGGAGCGCCTGTCCGGTCGTCCCGACACCGCCATGATGGATGATCGCCGCGGCGTACGGAAACAGCAGTGAGTGCGGGGCATAGCCGCACACCATCATGTCACGCGACGGCGCCGTGACCGCTTCTCCAGTCAACAGCACCGCGCGCATCCCGAGTTCGGCAGCAATGGCGGCACTGCGTTGGTAGAAATCGGCCGCTGCGAAGGGAAGGAAGGAGCCAAGCGAGACGATCAGCGGCGGAGGCCCTTTCGCCAGGAAAGCGGCCAGTTCGGGATCGAGCTTCGATAGCATTCCGTCCGCGCTGTCGAACCATGGGAAGCCGGTCAGCAGTGCCGGATTGGATGCCTCGGCAGGAAGCGCAGCCAGTTCCGACGAATAGGTGCCGAGCGACAGCACGGGAGGTGTACCCGGCTCAAGGATCGGCGCTGCGTGCGATCGCGCCAGTCCATGCGCCGCGCGAACCCGGTTGACGCGCCGGCCATAGCGGCGGCGCATCTCAAGTTTCGCTCCACCAAGGACAAAGCGGTTCCAGCCTGTCCTGATCACACCCAGTGGCGGCCTGGCCAGCGCCGCAAATCCGGGCGCCACGGGCGGATCGCTTGGCGAGAACCACGACATGGGCTGCAGGATGATCGAAACGAACGGGATCGCCAGGCGCTCCGCGACAATCGGTCCGGCAAGCGCGAAAGCCGACCCGACCAGCAGGTCCGCTCCCGCCGCAATCCGCAACAGCCGACCGGTGCTGTCGGCAAGCGGCGGCAACAGCACATGGCTGACCAGGAAATGGGTATCATCGATGACCTTGCGGATGACCACATCCTCATCAAGGCCGGTGGCGCGACCCACTTCTTCGAATGTCGGCAACAGCGCTTCAGCCTCAACGCCTGCTGCCCGGCATTTTTCGACATGGTCCTGCGGCACGGCGAGGACCGGCGATGCCCCACGCGCCTTGAGCGCAAGGGCGATGGCAATGAAAGGGTGAAGATCGCCCAGCGAGCCGATCGTGGCCAGGACGATCCTCGGCGTCTTCATCCACGCCTCTGATCGCAAGCGGCGATCACCGTGCTAATTCTTCAACCGCCAGCCGCCCTTGAGCAGCGCATAGCAGAGCAGCCCGAGCGCCACGTCGATCGTCAGGATCACGATGCTGCCGATCCAGATCGGCGAATCGGCGGTGCCGAGAAAGCCGTAGCGAAAGCCCGAGATGATGTAGAAGAACGGATTGGCGTGACTGATCGCCTGAAATGTCGGGGCCAGCTTGTCGACCGAATAGAAGGTGCCCGACAATAAGGTCAGCGGGCCGACGACGAAATTGGTCACCGCCGCGGCATGGTCGAACTTTTCCGCCCAGATCGAGGTCAGCACGCCGAGCAAGGCGAGGAAGGTCGCGCCGAGCAGGCCGAACCACAGGATCGCGATTGGATGGTGCGGGAAGACATGGACGCCGGGCCAGACCAGCATCGCCAGCCACACCGCGAAGCCGACACAAAAGGCGCGGGTTACCGCCCCACCGACCAGCGCCGCCAGCAATTCGGCGGTCGACAGCGGTGGCATCAGATAATCGACGATCGTGCCCTGGATTTTGCCGACGAGCAGCGAGAAGCTGGCATTGGCGAACGCGTTGGTCAGCATGCCCATGACGATCAGGCCGGGGGCGAGGAAATCGGCAAAGGCAACCTGGACGCCGCCGACATGCACGGCGCTGCGGCCGCCCATCGCAACGGTGAAAACGATCAGGTACAGCAAGGTTTGTATCGCCGGCGCCCAGATCGTCTGGAGCTGCACCTTGAAGAATCGTCGCACCTCCTTGATATAGAGGGTTCGAAGACCGCCCCAATTGACATTCCGGATGACAGGAACGCCTGGGGCGTTAACAACCGCCGATTGAATATGATTGGTTTCTGGGCCGAATGGGGGCTGGCTGCTCATGGCGAACGCGCTAATGACTGCCGCCGCCGCCCGCAAGCCAGTTGGCAAGATTTGAGGATTTGAGATGAGCTGGACCGACGAGCGTATCGATACGCTGAGGAAGATGTGGGAATCGGGCAGCACTGCCAGCCAGATCGCCGAAGAACTGGGCGGCGTCAGCCGTAACGCGGTGATCGGCAAGGCGCATCGCCTTGGCCTGCAGTCGCGCCCCTCGCCGGTAAAGGCCAATGAGCCCGATACGAAAGCGGCGGCTGCCGCGCCGGCCGCGCCCAAGCCGGCGCCGCCCCCTCCCGCGCCCAAGCCACCGGTCGAGCGAGTCGCGGCCCCCGCGCCGGTGCCCGCTCCCGCACCCGTGGTAATCGCGGACGATGAAGACGAGGATGACGACGGCGAAGACGTCGCCATCGCCCGGCCTGTCGCGGCACCGCAACCGATCATGCGTTCTGTCGGCCCCGGCGGCTTCCTCCGCCAGGCACCCGGCGAACAGCAGGCGCCGATCACGCCCGCCCCGCCCCGCCGCCTGGTTCCGGCCAAGCCGTCTGCCGATATGGCGGGCAAGACGACCTTGCTCGATCTCAACGACAAGATCTGCAAATGGCCGCTCGGCCATCCCGGCGAGCCCGATTTCCATTTCTGCGGTGAGAAGGTGAATCCGGGCTTCCCATATTGCGTCGCACATTGCGGCCATGCGTATCAGGCGCAGCTGCCGCGTCGCGACCGTCGCCCCCCGCCGCCCCTGCCCTTCGGCGGCGTGCGCGCACGCTGAACTGCACGCTCCCTGGGCCAGAGTCACTGGCCCAGGATACGCGGCCAGGATACGCGGATTGCGGATTTCAGGTTCGGAACGGAGTCATCCTCATACCCACAGGTAAGAGGATAAAGAAGGCGAGCGCCTCAAGCGCCCGGAAAGACGCGCTCAGGGTCACCGCTGCATCGTGACGTGCACTTCCCCGCTCTACTGAACGGACTCGGCGATCCGCACTGCCTGCGCCCATCTTCGCGCCCATGCAGATGGGTAAATGCGTAATTTACGCAACTCGGCTCCATTAATCCTTTTCTTAACGGCAACCTCAGCGGACCATTATCCCTTTGTAACACGGGGATAATTGGGAATGACCTTCGTTCGCCTGCTTCGCGCCAAACGCGGTACTTCGGTCGTCGAGTTCGCGTTGATCCTGCCGCTGTTCGCCTGCATGCTGTACGGCATCCTCGGCTATGGCCAGTATTTCCTGCTTGCGCACAGCGTCCAGCAGCTGGCCAATGATGCTGCGCGCGCGACCGTGGCTGGAATGACCGCCACCGAGCGGCAAACGCTCGCCTCGTCCAGCGTCGCTGCTTCTCTGCCCTCGCTGCCGCAATTGCGCGCCAATCGCATCACCACCACCACCACCGAAACCGGGCAAGTCGTGACCGTGCGCGTGCGGTTCGATGCCAGCACGGTACCAATGTTCCGCAATACAATGATCCCGATGCCGGATCCGATCATCGAACGGCGCGCGGTCATTCGTCCGGGAGGGGTTTCATGAATCGTCTCGCAAAACGACTTATTCGCAATCAGAGCGGCGGCGTCGGCATGATCGCCGCCGCGGCGCTGCCGATGATCCTCGGTTTTGCTGCGTTCGCGGTCGATATCGGATCGGCCACGCTGGAAACACGCCGGTTGCAGGGGTTGGCCGATGCCGCCGCACTGGCTGCTGCGGCCGATCCGCAACAGGCCCAGGCGCTGGCCCAGGCCTCGGTCGCGGAAAGCGGCTGGCCGCGCGCGATCACCGTGGTCGCGACACGCGGCGATTATTCGCGTGACGCCAATGTCGCGCCCACTGCGCGCTTCACCGCCAGCAGCAGCGCGACGGATGCGGTGCGCGTTTCGCTGCAAACGCCCTCGCCGACCTATTTCGCGCGCATCTTCGGGCAGCGTTCGATCCCAATCGCGCGGAGTGCCACCGCCGCACGCGAACGACTCGCCGCGTTCAGCGTCGGCAGTCGCCTCGCCTCACTCAATGGCGGCCTGCTCAACTCCTATCTCTCGGCGCTGACCGGCAGCAGCTTGTCGCTGTCGGTGATGGATTACAACTCGCTGGTCGGCGCCGATGTCGACCTCTTCTCGACCCTTGAGGCACTGCGCACGACCGCCAGCCTCAATGCGCTGACCTATCAGGATATCCTCGACGCCCGGGTCACCCGCTCGCAGCTGTTGAACGCGCTCGCCAATGCGCTTGACGGCAGCAACGCCAACGCGGCCGGCTCGATGCGAGCCCTGGCAGCGCAGGTGTCGGGCGGCAGCATCTCGCTCAGCACGCTGGTCGATCCGGGCACATTCGGCACCCAGGCGTCGGGCGGCCGCGGCCTGGTCAAGGTCAACAGCATGGCCTTTGTCAGCGCGGCCCTGCAACTTGCCGCGCCCAGCCGACAGGTCGCGCTCGATCTCGGCGCGAACGTCCTTGGGCTGGTGTCAACCAAGGTGTGGATTGCGGTCGGCGAACGACCGGCGCAATCGCCCTGGATCGCGATCAGCGACAATGGCACGCCGGTCATCCGGACGGCACAGGCCCGCATCTATACCGAAGTTCAGATCGGCAACCTTTCACTGCCCGTTGTCGGCAACCTGGTCTCCATCAAATTGCCGCTGTTCGTCGAACTGGCCAGTGCGGAAGCGCGGCTCAGTAGCATCGATTGCTCGACCCAGGCGAGCCGCGGGGTGACGATTGAGGCCAGGCCCAATCTCGGCCAGGCTGCGATTGCCTCGGTCAACAACACCAATCAGCTGGCCAATTTCCAGCAGCCGGTGACGCTGAGCACTGCCAGGATCCTCCAGGTGCTGCTGATCGGCGTCGATGCTCGTGCCGCGATCAACCTTGGTCAGTCTGAACCCTGGCAGACCGTTCGGTTCGACAATGCGGCAATCACTGCCGCGACCCCGAAAACCGTTTCGAGCGGTAGTGCGGTACAGAGCATCGCAGCCTCATTGGTCAGCAATATAGAACTGACGCCAGTCGTCGGCCCTTTGTCGCTCCCGCTCGGCGGATTGGTGTCCGCGGTGGGAGCGCAGCTCGGCGTCCTGGCGCCGGTGGTCGACGGGCTGCTCAACACCGTCACCGGCGCACTTGGCGTCCATTTGGGTGAGGCCGATGTCCGGGTAACCGGCATGCGCTGCGGCATGGCGACTCTGGTCGCCTGACGGAAAACGGCCGCCCGCTCGCGCGGACGGCCGTTTCCCCATCTCTATCCGGCGTTAGAAGCGGAACTGCGCCGTGGCGCGGACACTGTGCCAGCGGAACTGATCGCCACTGCGCGCGAAATCGGTTCCGGTGGTGTTGGGGGCAAGGATGAACGGGTTGGTCGCTGGCGCCGAACCGGCACCGGCACGGACCCGGTAATCATCATCCTTGTACTGATTGTAGAGATATTCGAGGCCAATCGAGAAGTGCTGGCCGAGCTTTTGTTCGATACCGCCGCCCGCGACATAGCCCCAGCTGCTGTTCTTGCCGCGCTCGGTGAAGCTGTTCGCGGTATTGCTGGTGGTGAAGCTGTGGTCGAGCTTGGCATAAGCCGGGCCGCCAGTCGCATAGAACAGGGTCGTGTTGGCGGCATAGCCGAGACGCAGGCGGAGATTGGCGTTGTAATCTACCTCACGCGTCATGGTGTAGCGGGCCGGCGTCGTGCTGAATGCCGAAACGCTGTCGCGAACTTGGCTCTTGCCGAATTCACCGACCACGCCGGCGACGAGGTTGCCGAACTGCTTGTCGAAGCCGATCCGGGCCGAATAGCTGATATTGTCCTTGTCGTTGCGGCAGGCGAGATTGGCGGTCGAGGTCGCCGCACCGCCGCAGAATCCCGGCGAGAACGCATTGGCACCACCCGAGGTGACGACCGGGTCGCCGAATGTGCCGTCGAGGTTGCGGTCGAACAGGATCGTTTCATTGCCGTCATTGGGCTGAGCATCGAAGCCGATCGTCCCGCCGACATAGACGCCGTCGAACGGCGCCTTTTCGGTATCCTGGGCAAATGCCGGGGCGGCGACCGCGAGAGCGGCGGTGCCGGCGGCGAGGGTAAGCATGTACAGGCTGCGCATCGTGTTACTCCAAATGGTGCGTTAGCGAAGGCAGGAACGTTCGCAGTTGCAACATGGACGCGCAGCTCACCTCATTGATGGTGGAGTGTGACAAACCGGCCACAGCACCGGCTCACGCTTGCCCGACTGACTCCTGCTCTCCTATAGCGGGGCATGGCCGATGATCTGTTCGCTTCTTCCACTCCCGCCGGGTCCGATTACAACGCTTCGTCGATCGAGGTCCTTGAGGGGCTCGAACCCGTCCGGCGCCGTCCCGGCATGTATATCGGCGGCACTGATGAACGCGCGCTGCATCACCTCGCCGCTGAGGTGCTCGACAATGCGATGGACGAAGCGGTCGCCGGCCATGCGACGCGGATCGAGATCACGCTCGACTCCGGCAACCGGCTGACCATCGTCGATAATGGCCGCGGCATGCCGGTCGATCCGCATCCCAAGTTTCCGGACAAGTCAGCGCTCGAGGTGATCATGTCCATGCTGCACTCGGGCGGCAAGTTCGATGGCAAGGCCTATGCCACCTCAGGCGGCCTGCACGGCGTCGGCGTCAGTGTGGTCAATGCGCTGTCGTCCGATACGACGATCGAAGTGGCGCGCAACAAGACGATCTATCGCCAGCGTTTCTCGCGCGGCGTGACGCTCGGCCCGCTCGAAGCACTCGGGCCGACGCCCAATCGCCGCGGCACCTCGGTCAGCTTTGTGCCCGACGAGGAGATTTTCGGGCCCGAGATGCATTTCAAGCCGGCACGGCTGCACAAGCTTGCCCGATCCAAGGCTTATCTCTTCGCCGGAGTCGAAATCCGCTGGAAATGCGCGCCTGAACTCATCACCGACGATACGCCGCCCGAGGCAGTATTCCAGTTCCCCGGCGGTCTCGCCGACCATCTGCGCGAGCAGGTCGGCACGCGCGAATGCGCTACCGCCGACTTCTTCACCGGCACGCAGGACTTCCCGAACGAACAGGGCCGGGTCGAATGGGCGGTCGCCTGGCCACTGTGGAGCGACGGATCGTACAGCTGGTATTGCAACACCATCCCGACGCCGGATGGCGGCACACATGAGGCGGGCCTGCGTGCAGCGCTGGTGCGCGGCATTCGCGGGTTCGGCGACCTGGTCGGGCAGAAAAAAGCCAAGGACATCACAGCCGACGATGTCATGGTCGGGTGCGAACTGATGCTCTCGGTGTTCATCCGCGAACCGCAATTCCAGAGCCAGACCAAGGACCGGCTGACCTCGCCCGAGGCGGCGTTGCTGGTCGAAAAGGCCGTGCGCGACCATTTCGACCATTATCTCAGCCGCAACATGGAACGCGGCAAGGCGCTGCTCGGCTATGTGCTGGAGCGGATGGACGACCGGCTGCGCCGCAAGGCGGAGCGCGAGGTCAAGCGCAAGACCGCGACCTCGGCACGCAAGCTGCGCTTGCCGGGCAAGCTGACCGACTGCTCGTCGGACGATCCCAAGGGCACCGAATTGTTCATCGTCGAGGGCGATTCGGCCGGCGGCTCGGCCAAGCAGGCGCGCGACCGCAAGACCCAGGCGATCCTGCCGATCCGCGGCAAGATTCTCAACGTCGCCTCCGCCACTTCCGCCAAGATCGGTGCCAACCAGGAAATCGCCGACCTGATCCAGGCGCTTGGCTGCGGCACGCGCAAGGACTGTATCCCCGATAATCTGCGCTATGAACGCATCGTCATCATGACGGACGCAGATGTCGACGGTGCGCATATCGCGACGCTGCTGATGACCTTCTTCTTCCAGGAAATGCCCGAGCTCGTCCGGCGCGGGCACCTCTATCTCGCCCAGCCGCCGCTTTATCGCCTGACCGCGGGCACCAAGTCGCTTTACGCGATGGACGATGCACACCGGACCGAGATTGAAGCGGGCGCATTCAAGAACAAGAAGGTCGATGTCGCGCGCTTCAAGGGTCTGGGCGAGATGAACCCCATGCAGCTGCGCGAGACGACCATGGATCCCAAGACACGCTCAATGCTGCGCATCACTCTGCCGCAGGAATATGAGGAACGCGCAGTGGTTAAGGATCTGGTCGACCGGCTGATGGGCAACAACCCTGCACACCGCTTCGCCTTTATCCAGGAGAATGCCGCGCGGATTGAGGAAGATGCGATCGACGCCTGAGCTCAAAAGCGGCGCACCGCAATCTTCCCGTCATCATCCGGGATGATATTATGCGCCTGATGGAGCCGATATGCGTCTGCTGCTTGCCCTGTTCGCCGCCCTGCTCATGCCCATTGTCGCGATCGCGCAGACGCCACCCGCTCCCCCGGTGAAGCCTGCGCCCGAACTCGAGGCCCGGGTCGCCGAGCTGCCCGCGTTGCTCAAGGGCGGGGGCGACTATGACGCCAGTTTCTCGGCCGCTTTTCGCACTGCTGTGCCGAAAGAAACATTCGCGACGATCAGCAGGCAACTGTCCACATCGGATGGCGCAGTGACCGGGATCGAGCAGATCACGCCGGCCGATGCCTGGAGCGCGGTCGTGCTTGTCGGCTATGAGCGCGGCATCGCGACAGTGCAGATCTCGGTCGATCCGGCCGCACCGCACCAGATTACCGGCCTGCGGATTACCGGCGTGTCAGCGCGCGAGGCGACGTTGGGCGCGGTAACCGACACGCTGGCAAAACTGCCCGGCGTGACCGGGTTCGCCTTCGCCCGGCTCGATGCCGCCGGTCCCGTGATCCTGCACTCGCGCACACCTGACCGTGCCCTGGCGATCGGAT
This sequence comes from Sphingomonas sp., assembly GCF_050725575.1. Taxonomy (GTDB): domain Bacteria; phylum Pseudomonadota; class Alphaproteobacteria; order Sphingomonadales; family Sphingomonadaceae; genus Sphingomonas. The sequence continues at coordinate 52,478 of NZ_JBOHHW010000021.1, forward strand.
CGGAATTCAAGCTGGTGATCCTTGCCGAGCTGATCCGCTCGATCTCGGCGGGCGAACGGCGCTGGGAGGACAACGTCACGCTGGATGGCACCGGATTGCCCGGCGGCGCCTATATGGCGAGCCCGACCGGGACCAAGGTGTCGCTTTACGAGCTGGCGGAAAAGATGATCTCGGTCAGCGACAACAGCGCGACCGACATCCTGCTCAAGCTGGCCGGCCGCGCAAAGGTGGAAGCGATGCTCGGCACGATCGGCATCACTGATCCTGCGGGCATGCGGCCGTTTCTCTCGACGCTTGAGCTCTTCAAGCTCAAGGGCGCATCGGGTGGCGTGCTCGGCGAGCGCTGGGCCGCCCTTGACGAGGCAGGCCGGCGCGCGCTGCTCGATGGCGATGTCGCGAAGCTGCCGGTGTCCGCAATCGATCCGGCATTGTTCGCCGCCGGCAAGCCGATCCGCATCGGCAGCATCGAATGGTTCGCCACCCCTGCCGACATGGTCCGGGTGATGGACTGGCTCCGCCGCCACACGGAGAGCGGCCCGGCGGCCCGCGCACGCGGTATCCTGGCGAAGAATTCAGGCGTCGGTGCGGGTCCGGCGGGGCACTGGCAGTATCTCGGCTATAAGGGCGGTTCGGAGCCGGGCGTCATCGCCATGGCCTTTCTGCTGCAGGGCAAGGACGGCCGCTGGTATGCCATGTCGGGGAGCTGGAATGACGTTGCCGCGCCGGTCGACGAGGGCCGTTTCGCCGGACTGATGGCGCGCGCGGTGGAGCTGGCGGCGGCGAACTAGCATGCCGTGCGGTTAATCGGCTCCGCCGGCGCCGAGAGGACGTCGCCAGGCGCGAGAAGTCGAAACTCACACTAAGCCATTGATATATAGTTATTTTATAGTCCCTTCACCTAGGCGATGACGAAGAAGATATGGGACACGACCGGTGTGTCATATCTCCGGCAGTTCATCCCGCATCCCTGATGTCGGTCACGATTCAAGCATGACACCGGATCCGATATGCCATCACTCGCCGGACTTATGGCGGCGCGCTCTTTCTCAGTGTCGAAAGAACATTCTCAGCGCAAAGACTCGCGCATGAGCGGACCCGCCGCATGTGCTTCGAAACAGCTCAAGCCCGAGCTATTCTCCGCTCATCCGCCGCTGGTGATAACGCAGGCGGACGACAATCCCCGCCAGCATGTGCAGCATGCCGAGAATGATGAACACCAGCGGCAGGATCGAGGGCAGCGTGGGCATCGAAAAATGCCGAAACAGCGCCAGCCCCAGGCCCGCCAGCATCAGGATCACGCCCATATAGCGGATCGGCCGCGCAATGCCGCGCAGCTCGGCGCGATAGGTGGCGCGCCCTTCGGCTGTGGTCAGGTCGGGCGGCGGGATCATGCGGCCTTCCATTCGTCGCGCAACATCCCCCAGATGAAGCTGTCGCGCACGCCGATATGCGTCTCCCATTCGCCGCGCAGCCGCGCTTCGCGGGTGAAGCCGAGCCGCTCCAACAGGGTGTTCGACGCGACATTGTCGGGATCGGTGTCGGCAAAGACGCGGCGATTGCCTTCTTCGAGAAACAGAAGGTCAAGCAGCCGCGTCACCGCCTCATGCGCATAGCCCTGTCCCCAGGCGCCGCGCGCGAGCATATAGCCGATCTCCGTCACGCCGGTGCGGCGCTTGCCCGCGGCAATGGTGCCGATCGCCCGGTCGTCGCCCTTCAGCGTGATCGCCCAGCCGCGCCAATCCCCGCCCTCCAGCATCGGCCGCAGATAGTCGCGCGTCTCCTCGATGCTCATATGCGGCGCACTCGACCACCATTGCATCAGGTCGGCATCGTGATACGCCTCGAACAGCGCCTCGGCATCCTCGATCCGCTGCGGCCGCATGACCAGCCGCTCGCTTTCAAACCGCTGCGCGTCCGTCATGTCAGGAAGACAGCCGATCGCCGAGGATATCGCTGAACTGCTTGATCTCGTCAGCAAGTTTCGGGCGGGCGCAATAGTCCTTCTCGAACGCCGTCAGCGGGACGGCCGGTCGATCGCCGGCGCCGCGCTTGACGCGCGGTTCGAGGCAGCGACGCGCCGCCTCGCGATCGCTCATCATATCGACCGGTCCGCGCGATGCATCACCACGCGCAATCGGCCCGGCCAGCTCGGCGAGAAAACCGGCCCATCCCTTGCGATTGTCGATCGCGTCCTGGCTGCCGCCCCCCATATCGGGCGCGATGGCGATTGCGGCGCGCAGCGCCTCGGCGCCGGCGAAATCGCCAATCTCCCGCAGGGCGTTGGCAGCACGCGCACGAAGCGCAACCGAGTCGACCGTGTTCGCAACCGGCAGGGCGCGAACCTGCGCGATAAAGGCTTCGGCGTAGCGCCGCGCCTGCGCACTTGCCGGGTCGGCGTTCTTCGCCTCCCAGGTCGCCGTAAGCATTATCCAGGGCGCATCGTCGTCGCCGAGCCGGTTCGCCAGCCACCAGGCGCGATAATAGGATGTCTCCGACGAGCGCAGCGCCTGATACTCTTTGCTCGCGACCAGCGGCTCGAGGCGCTTGACGGTCGCCGCATCGAAGTCCCGATACATGACCAGGCCGTTCTTCGGGCATTGCGGCAGCAATCCGGGGTTGGGCCCGGTGCCGAGCGCCATGCCGTCCGGCAGCCGCCCCCAACTGGACGAGCTCATCTGCTCGTTAAAGCTGAATTTCTCGCCGCCGATCGGACAAGTCTTGGTCACCGGCATGAAGGTACTCGCCGCGGCCGGCAGCGCACCGATGAGACACAGGGGCGCGAGCAGCGCGGCAAGGCGCCTCCCGGCGGTCACCCGGTCAACGCCTCCACCAGCGCCTTGACTTTCTTCTGCCGCCATTGCGGCAGCGGCGCGACCAGCCAGTAGCCGAGCCGATACGGCTTGGGGTCGCCGATCGCGACCACGCGCCCCGCCGCGATATCGGCGGCGGCGAGCAGCTCAGGCACGGTGGCCCGGCCCAGCCCCTGCGCCGCGGCATCGAGCGCGAGCCCGGCATCGCCGACCCGCACCAGCGATGTCTCGGGGTCATTGACGCAGCCCGGCCAGGAAATGCGCGTATCGATGCCGCCGCCCGGCCGCTCGATCGTGATCATCCCCTCGGACTCGATTGCCTCACCCTCATGCTCGCCCGGGCCGTCTCCCCAGCGAATCGCCAGGTCGAGATTGGCCTCGGTGAAATCGACATCCTCGTCCGCCGACACCAGCACGAAGCGCAGTTCGCCGTCGTTCCGCGCAATCTCGGCGAGGCGCGGCATCAGCCATTTCTCGGTCAGGTCGCGCGGCGCGGCGATGGTCAGCGACTTGGAGGTCTGCCCGGCCTGCATGGCACGCACCGCTTCCTCGAACTGCAGGAAGCCATGGCGCAGCGCCGCCAGCCCTGCCTCACCCTCGGGCGTCAGCTCGAGCCCCTTGGTGGTGCGGCGGAACAGCACCACGCCCAGCGTATCCTCCAGCGCGCGAATCTGCTGCCCGACCGCGGCCGGCGTGACGGCCAGTTCATCGGCGGCGCGGGTGAAGGACAGATGGCGCGCGGCGGCATCGAGCACGCGCAGGCCGTTAAGGGGAAGATGCGTCCGCTTCATGCCCCCACCGCCGGCGCGAGCAGCGCGAATTTGGGGATCTCGACATCGAATCCCGATCCGTCCTCGGCGATCATGTGATAGCTGCCCTGCATCGAGCCGGTCGGCGTCGCCAGCGGGCAGCCCGAGACATAATCGAAGCTGCCGCCCGGCGCGATCAGCGGCTGTTCGCCGACCACGCCCTCGCCCTCGACCGAATGGCGCGCGCCGCGCCCGTCGGTGATGACCCAGTGGCGCGTGAGCAATTGCACCGCCTGCTCGCCCTCATTCTCGATGCGGATATGATAGGCCCAGAACCAGCGCCCGCGCTGCGGTTCGGACTGTTCGGGCAGATAGCTGACCGAAACCCGTACAACGACGCCGCGGGTTTCCGCGACATTGGGGAACAGCGCCTTCATGCCCGACAGGCCGGTCACAACCCGACCGCCCTCAGCGCCTGATCGAGATCGTCGATCACGTCCTGCGGATCCTCCAGCCCGACATTGAGGCGTAGCAGATTCTCGGTCACGCCCATCTCGATCCTCTTGTCCTCGGCGACGCCGGAATGGGTGGTCGAGGAAGGATGGGTCATCAGCGACCGCGAGTCACCGATATTGTTCGAAATGTCGATCAGCGCGAGCGCATCGAGCAGGCCATGCGCCTGCTTACGCCCGCCTTCGACCTCGAACGCGAAGATCGGGCCGCAGGCATCCATCTGGCTCATCGCGAGATTATGCTGCGGATGGCTCGGCAGGCCAGGGTGAAGGACGCGCGGCACACGCTTTTCGATGAACGCACCGACCTTCATCGCATTCTCGCTCTGACGGTGAATACGCAGGTCGAGCGTCTCCAGCCCCTTCAGCACCACCCAGGCGTTGAACGCACTGAGCGTCGGCCCGGTATTGCGGGTGAAGGGCAGCAGCGTGTTGTTGATGAAATCCTCGGTCCCGCACACCGCGCCGGCGAGCACACGGCCCTGTCCGTCCATCATCTTGGTCGCGCTATAGGCGGTCACGTCGGCACCGAATTCAAGCGGACGCTGCAGCGCCGGTGTGGCGAACGCATTGTCGACCACGCTGACGATGCCGTGCTTGCGCGCAATGTCGCACACCGCCTTCAGATCGACCACGTCCATCGTCGGGTTGGCCGGGGTCTCGAAGAAAAACACCTTGGTATTGGGCTTTACCGCATCGGCGAATTGCTGCGGATCGCGGGCATCGACGATCGTCACCTCGATGCCGAATTTGGGCAGCAGCGTGTCGGTCAGCCAGCGGCACGATCCGAATGCGGCGCGACCCGCGACGAGATGGTCGCCGGTCTGTAGCTGGCACAACAGCACCGCAGTCATCGCCGCCATGCCGGTCGCCATCGAGCGGCACGCCTCCGCGCCCTCGAGCAGCGCGATGCGATGTTCGAGCATCTCGACGGTCGGGTTCTGCAGCCGCGAATAGGTCATGCCGACCTGCTCGCCGGCAAACCGCGCGGCGGCATCGGCGGCGCAGTCATAGGCATAGCCTGAGGTCAGGAAGAGCGCTTCCGACGTCTCGCCGAATTCCGAGCGGGCGGTGCCGCCACGGATCGCCTGAGTCGCTGGGCGCCAGGTGCGGGTGATGTCGCGATTTTGTCCGGTACGGCGTTTCATGGCGCCGCTTTGCCGGGTGGGGTCACCTCTCGTCAATGCCCCCGCCGCAACAGGCGCGTCGGCATCCCTTGAAAGCGGACGGCGAAGAAGGGATAGCGATGCGCGATGCAGACCGCCACCACCCCACCCCGCCCGACTCTGATCGCCAGCGGAATCGGTGCGGCGGCACAGTTTCTCTTCACGCTCAACCTGACTCGCCCAAGCAAGGTCGTGTTCGACGAAACGCATTATGTCCCGGCCGCACGCGTGCTGATGAAGCTCGCCTATCCGACCAACACCGAGCACCCCCTGCTCGGCAAGGCGCTGATCGCAACCGGCATGACGCTGTTCGGCGACAATGCGCTTGGCTGGCGCATCATGTCGACGGTCGCCGCGACCGCGATCGTGATCGGCGTATTCGCGATCCTGTGGATGCTGTTCCACCGCACCCGCACGGCGGCGTTCGGCGCATTGTTCGTGATCTTCAACTTCACCGTCTTCATCCAGGCGCGGATCGGGATGCTCGACGGCTTCATGGCAGCCTTCGTCATTCTGGCGCTTGTCGCGCTGCTCCGCGCGATGCGTAGTCCGCCTGAGAAGGTGATGCGCCGCTGGATGCTGGGCAGCGTGCTGCTCGGCCTGGCGGTCGCGACCAAATGGACCGCCGCGCCGTTCGTCGCCTATGCCGCGATCGCCTTTCTGGTCGTCCGTCGGCGCGATGCGGCGGCCTGGCCCGGACTGCGCCCAATCCCCGCCCTGCTGATCCTCGGCACAGTCAGTGTCGCGACCTATTTCCTGACTTTCGCGCCGGCTTTTTTCTATGCCGAGGAGCCGCTGACGCTCGGTCAGCTGATTCCGTTCCAGTTGCACATGTACGCGCAACAGACCCAGATCCTGCCGTCGCATCCCTATCAGTCGAGCTGGTGGAGCTGGCCGCTGATGATCCGGCCGATCTGGTATCTCTACGAAAAGGTCGACGGCGCGGTGCGCGGCATCCTGCTGCTCGGCAATCCGGCGATCATGTGGGGCGGGCTGGTCGCCGTCGCGGCCTGCCTGGCCATCGGCATCCGCCGGCGATCGCTCAAATTCCTGGGCATCGCCGGCTTGTGGATCGGCTCATACGCGATCTGGGCGGTCATCCCCAAGTCGCTCGGCTTTTTCTATTATTATTACCTGCCGAGCATTTTCCTGTGCATCGCGCTGGCCGCGCTGATCGATCATCGGCACGGCAAGTGGCGCTATTGGGGCCTGTCCTGGGATTGGGCCTATCTGGCGCTGGTCACCCTGTTGTTCGTGATGTTCTACCCAATCATCTCGGCCGCGGCATTACCCAACGATCAGGCGTTCCTGCACTGGATGTGGCTGCCGAGCTGGCCGTGAGGCGCTGCTCCCCGTGCCGGGGAGCAGCGAAAGCTTAATACCGGCCCCAGGTAAATCTGGACGACAGCGCGTAATTCCATACCGCGCTGACCAGAATCCCCGACAGCGCCGAAAAGGCCCAGGTGTCGGCCCGCGCATCATAGAGGAAGGCAGCGACGCCGACATTGGCGACCGCACCGACCGAGCAGACAATGCAGAAGGTCACCCAGCCGTCGAACAGTTCTTTCGCGCCCTTCAGCCGGCTGTCGCGATAGGTCAGCGCGTTGTTGAGGAAGAAGTTGAAGGTCATCGCCGCGATCGTCGCGACGATCGTCGCGCCGACAAAGCTCATCCCCAGTTCCTTGAACAATATGCCGAGAAACAGGAAATGCACCCCGGCGCCAAGCGCGCCGATGGCGGAGAACATGGCGAACCGCACCGGAATGACCCGCCCGAACATGCGGTCATAGATGGCAATGAGATATTCCATCGCGACGACATGGTCGAGCTTGCTCTCGCCCTCGGTACGGATCCTGAAGGTATAGGGGAGTTCGAGGAACTTGAGCGGCTTGGGGCTGCCGGTCATCAGGTCGAGCAGGATCTTGAAGCCGATCGCATTGAGGTGCGGCGACAGCTCGCGGACGATCTGGGTGCGGATCATGAAGAAGCCGCTCATCGGGTCGCTCAGATCGGCCTTCAGGACTCGCCGCGAAAGCTTTGTCGCAAACGCCGATTTCGCCACCCGGTCGCGATCCCAGTCGCCCGTGCAGCCACCATCCACGAAGCGCGACCCGATCACCACATCGAGTGTTTCGTCCGTCTGCAGCGCATCGAGCATCTTGGGCAGGATGGTTTCGTCATGCTGCAGATCGCCGTCGATCACCGCGACCACCGGGGCGGCGGTCGCGCACATGCCCTCGATACAGGCCGAGGAGAGCCCGCGCCGGCCGATCCGCTGAATCACCCGCACGCGCCGGTCGAGCCGCGCGATATCGCGTGCCGCCTGCGCCGTGCCGTCGGGACTGTCGTCGTCGACGAAGATCGCCTCCCAATTGCGGCCCTGCAGCGCGGCGTCGAGCTTCGCGACCAGGGTCGGCACATTGCCGATCTCATTGAAGGTCGGGATGACGACCGCCAGTTCGAGCAGATCCTTCACGCGCCAGTACTCAATTCAGCGCCGCGAGCACTGCGTCACCCATCGCCCGGGTCGATAGCGTGCTGCCAAGATCGGCGGTCCGCGCGCCGCCGATCAGCGCGCCGGAAACCGCCGCCTCGATCCGCTGCGCCGCTGCCTCCTGATTCAGCGAGTGCCGCAACAGCATCGCCGCGGACAGGATTGCCGCGCAGGGGTTGGCCTTGCCTTGCCCGGCAATATCCGGGGCCGACCCATGAATCGGTTCATACATGCCGTTGTCACCACTCCATGCCCGTAACGAGGCCGATGGCAGCATGCCGATCGACCCGGCGCACATGCTCGCTTGATCCGACAGGATGTCGCCGAACAGATTGCCCGTGAGTATGACGTCGAACTGGCCCGGATTCCGTACAAGCTGCATCGCCGCGTTATCGACATACATATGGGTCACCGCGACCTCGGGATAATCGGCCGCCACTTCATTGACCACGTCACGCCACAACTGCGACGTTTCCAGCACATTGGCCTTGTCGATCGAGCACAGGATGCGCTTGCGCCGCTTCGCCATTTCGAACGCGACGATCGCGATCCGCCGAACCTCGTCCTCGGCATAGGACATCCGGTCATAGCCTTCGCGACGGCCGTCGCTGGTGATGTGCCGGGCCTTTTCGCCGAAATAGACATCGCCGGTCAGTTCACGCACGATCACCATGTCGATCTGGGCGGCAATTTCCGGACGCAGCGTGGAGGCCTCTTCAAGGCCGGGAAAGAGCGTGGCCGGCCGCAGATTGGCGAACAGCCCCAGTTCCTTGCGCAGCCGAAGCAGCGCCTGTTCGGGACGCAGCGACCGCTCCAGCCCATCGCAAGCCGGATCGCCGACCGCGCCGAACAGGATCGCATCGGCGCGTTTCGCCAGCGCCAGTGTTTCCGGCGGCAAGGGATGCCCGGTCGCATGATAGGCCGCACCGCCGACCAGAGCCTCTTCGAAGCTCAGATCAAGATCCAGCGCTTCGAGCACGCGGCGCGCTTCGGCAACGACTTCGGGACCGATCCCGTCTCCGGGCAGCAAGGCAATAAGCATGGATTCTTCCGCTAGGTTGGCGTCGCGGCAATGCCCGCCCCCGGTCGCTCACGCAACCGCCCTTTTGAGCCTTTCCACCAGCCGTGCCCGCGCGGCGAGCGTGTCGGCACGCCGATCGGTCAGGATATCCGCCTCCAGCGCCTCGCCGGTGATGCGCAGCGCCGCGAGGATATCGCTCCAGTCCGCTTCACCGCCGCTGCGCAGGATGGCCGGCAGGTCGTCGAGTTCGAGGCCATAGCCAAGCTCGGCGAGCAGCAGCAGTTCGTAGCGCGCCAGCGCCAGCGCCCAGCCGCGCGCGGCGGGAGCCGCCTCGATCGCGCCGATCACCCCGTCGAGCGCCGCGTAGAGGCGCGGATAGGGCTGCGCTTCGGGCAGTGCGGTCGCGGTCAGCACCGTCACCCATTCGAGCGCAGCGGCAGGCAGCGGCTCGGCATAAAGCGGCGCGCGGCTGTGGATCAGCTCGACGGTCAGCCCGGCCAATTGTTCATCGGTGCGCGCGCGCCATTCGCCGAGCACGAGATTGGCGGGCTGGAGGATCGGGCGAATGCGCCGCGACTTGCCGCCACGGACATAACCGGGCTGCAAACCATGGTCGGCGGTCAGCGCCCGCACCACCGCACCATGTTCGCCGTGCTGGCGAACGGCGAGGATCAGGGCTTCGGCGCGCAGATGCATGGGCGAGGTGTAGCCGGGGATGCGCGCGACTTCACCCCTTCGCTTTCAGGGGCGGCCATGCAGATGCTTGACGGCATATTCTATATATGTAGAGTTATGCGCGATGCGACAGCGTAAACCTTCCCGCCAGACACTTGCCGTGCTGCAGGCCCTGCTGTCCCGTCCGGCCGACTGGCGATACGGTTATGACCTGACAAAGGACATCGGCTTGAAATCGGGTACGCTTTACCCCGTGCTGATGCGACTGGCGGACCAGGGGTTGCTTGAGTCCGAATGGCATGCGTCCGACCGTCCGGGCACCCCGGCCCGGCACGCCTATCGCCTCACCGGGACAGGCCTCGCCTTCGCGCACGCCAGCATCGCTGCCGAGGCACGGCCAGCGCACGGGATCGCCCCTGCATGATGTATCGCCTGGCCATCACGTTGTGCCGGGCTGCAGGCCACATGCTCCCGGCCGCACGCAAGCCATGGGCCGACGCGATGACCGCCGAATTGGTGCACGCGGAAGATGACCGCGCGGCACTGGCTTATGCCGGCGGTTGCCTGCTGGCCGCCCTGCGCGAACGCCTGCGCGATTTCGATACGCGATTTGCCGCCGGCCTATGGTCGATCGCCGTCATCACCGGCCTGTTCGCCGTCTTCCAGTTCGCCTGCGCCGCCCATGGCATTCGCGCCCTTCTGGGGGCTCGCGACGGGATGCGCGAGGCCTTGCTGCATCAAGGAGCAAGCCCCGCGCTGATGGCCAGCTATGAGGCGGCCCGACCGATCGTCATCGGCTGTTTCATCATCCTTGGCTGCACGCACCTCGCTGCAGCCTGGTTCTTGAGCCGCACACAGCTTCACCGGTTCCTCATCACCTGGAGCGCTGCGCTCCTTGTCGCCGGCGTTGCGGTTACGATCCAGCTGTCGATCGTCTGGAGCCTCGATGGCATGCCGTCGGAATTCCACGCTCTGCTCATGCAGGCGGTGGCGTTGCCGGCGCTGCTCGCCTGGTCGCATGGCCGGCACAGATATCCGGGGAGGATATGATGACGGGACCAGTGAAGGTCATGCTTGCGCTTCTCGCCTTTTCCGGCGCCGCCGGCGTCAGCGACGCCCGCACGCCGACATCGAAAGCCGAAGCGATCATCGCCGCGTCCAAACGCGCGACGGGCGGCACTGCATGGGATAAGCCGCAAGGGTGCTTCGAAGCAGGCACGCACGCGGATGGCGCGATCTCCTACCGGACAAGATTCAGACTCTTCGGCTATGGGATGCGCATCGACAGCGAGCGCGGCGGCGCCACCCGCTCGATGGGATTCAACGGGAAGGCAAGTTGGCAGGCCGCCGGTAACGACAAGGCTGATGTTCGATCCGACCCGGCGTCGCTCCGCGACAGCATCGTCACCAACTATCTCAGCATAAACGGGTTCTTCTTCCCCGACCGCTTTCCGGCCACGTTCAACTATCTTCGCGAGGTGCGAGAAGCTGGCAAGAGGCTCCAGGTGATCGAGATCACACCCCGGGGAGGTCGATCCTTCGAGGCCTGGTTCGACAGTCGCACACACCTCATCCGGCGCGTGGTCGACCGTCACGGCGTGCCCCCGACCACGGTCGAGGCCCGCGACTATCGCAAGGCCGGCGACTTGACGATCGCCTTCAAACTGAATGTGCTGGGGCCGGACGGCGCGGTGGCCGATAGGGGCGCCGTGACATCATTCCACTGCGGTCCGATTGAAAACACCATCTTCGATCCACCGCTTCCGCGCTGATCAGATGCCGCCGATGCGGAATTCCGTCTGGCCGCTACGAGCTCCTCCGCCCGTGGAATCGCGTCATCAGCCTCGCTGATACACGGCCTCCAGACGATGGCCGTCGGGGTCGATGACGAAGGCGGCATAATAATGGTCGCCATAATCGGGCCGCAGGCCCGGTGCGCCGTCATCGGTTCCGCCATGGGCGAGCGCGGCGGCATGGAATTGATCGACTGCGTCCTCATCATGCGCGTCAAACGCCAGATGAAACCCCTGATCGAGGCCGATCGCTTCCCTGGGGCGCTGTTTCAGCGCCAGCCCCTCAACGTCCGGCCTTGGGCCATAGCCGACCGATTCATCGCCGGTGAAGACGCGCGCGCTACCAAGGCACTGGAGCACGGCATCGTAGAACAGGATCGACCGGGCGAGATCGGAAACGCCGATGGAGAGGTGGCTGATCAACATAAACTCCGGAATTGGCGGGTTCGCACCATGCGCCTAGTTCAACGGAACCACGGCCGTAACGCCGGTCTGCGGATGCTAAGTCAGCAGCCAGGCAAAGCTGCGCGCAATGAAGGCGTGGCCGCCCGTTTCGACCGGGGCGGCATGGGCCATCAGGACTTTCTCCACCGGCCATGCCAGGATCCAGCGAAGCGCCGCGCGGGCGGCAGCACGGTTGGTGAAGGCCCCGCGGAATTTCCTTGGAACCGTCGGCTCGGGCGCCGTCATGAGATCGAGCCTCGCCACCAGCGCCCGCCAGCCGGTGAACCATCCCGGCTCGAAATGCTGGATCAGGTCAGTGAAGATCGCCGTGCGGCTGGTGCGGTGGAAGAAAACGACTTCGGCGGTGATGGCATTGCCCCGCACCACGACCTGGTCGATCTCCCCCGACCATATCGGCGCAGGATCGTCATCGAGATCGCCATCGAAAACCAGGTCCTGGCGCCGCTTGCGCAGGCCTGGCGGGGCATAGAGCTTTGCGCCGGGATAGGCCGCTTGCCAGTCGCCAATGAACAGATGATGCAGCGAATTCGGTGCGACGATATGGCGGACCGGCCCAAGCCCATCGACTGCCGCGCGAAGCTCATTCGAAAGCCCGACCGGCGACCAGATGAACAATGTGCCGTCGGACAGCCTGATGACGGCCATGCGCGTCGGATATCGGAAGCCGGCCACCACCGCTATCGGGCCTTCAGCAATCCAGATCCCGTCATCGAAGGACTGCAGCATGCCGGTCTCCAACGCACCGCCGCCGACCGGAAGGCGCATTATGGGCCGAGGTTACGCCCGCCGCAACTTCTTCGCCAGACTGCCGAGCCCCAATTTCTGCACTGTCTTCTTGCCCAGCGCGGTGGTCCGATCGAAGCTGCCCAGCGCGACGATCGTCAGCCGGTTGACCAGGCTGGGGCGGAGCAGCAGCAGGTCGAGGCAAGCCATGCCGCCGGTGGCGAACTGGCGCTTATGCTGTCCCTCGCCCTCGGTGAAGTCGAACCGCTTCAGCTCACCCCCTGCCCCGCCCTCGGCATAGAGATCGCGCATCGCCTCCATCTGCAGCACGCTTCCCGGCGACAGCTCGTTGAACACCGGATCATGCCCGACATATTCGTATCGCACCGTGCCGTTGACGACCGGGCAATAGAGATAGGCAGCCGGCTCTCCGGCGATGTAGAGCAGCCAGCCGCGCACCGCATCGGCAGCCGCCATGCTGTACATCTGGCGCAGGAATGCCGCATCGTCTGGCAGGCCCGACCCGAGCAGCTTCTCCTGATAGGTGCGGGCCGAGATCCGCCGCGCCACCTCATGAAACACGGTCATGTCGTCGGGCGTACGGAAACGCCGAACGTCGAGCGTACCGCCGGAGGCAGCCGCGACCTTCTTCGCCTTGCGCTTCATGCCGCTGCGCGCGTTCGGCGACATGGTGGCGAGCCAGCCATCATGCCCGATCGCCAGATCGGCATAATAGCGTGTGTAGCGTTGCCGCACGAACGCGATCATCCCGCCGCCCGCCCGCATCATCGCGTCGCGGCTTGCCTCGGGCAATGAGGTGATCTGATAGCCATGCGCGTCGCGATCGAGCGGCGGCAGCGCCGGCAGCCGCCCGTCCTGTATCCCGTCCAGTACATCCTCGAGCGCCATCGGCACGCGCACCATCCGGCGCTGAATCGACGCCAGCGTCCGCGCACCGATCTGGAAGCGCAGCGGCAGCGGCGCGGCGGTCATGCGGCGCGTTCCTCGATCATGTTGGACCAGAGCTGTTCGGCACGGCGCCAGCTGGTGCGCAGCGAATTGGGCGCGAGCGGCGCATCGGCATGATCAAGCGCGAGATCGGGGCGATCGCCGAAATGCACGGTCGGCAGGTCGTCGCGGCGCGCCTCGAGCATCGCGCACAGTGCGTCGAAGCGGCGGACATGGATGGCATTGGGACGCGTTCCCGCACGATTGGCGAGTTCGAAACTATGGCTGACGATGGTCAATACGGCATGTGCTTCGGCCATGGCATGGTCGAGCGCTGCGGCCATCTCGCCAGCCGACAGCGCGCAGATCTGGAAATTGCGCAACGCCCCCGGGCGGTCCTCGATCAGGGTCACGGGGACTTCGATCAACCCCTCCCGCGCTACCGGCGCGATCTGGCGAACGGGTAGCCCGATCGCGCTCGGCCACGGCTGCTCGGCCCCGTTATGGCTGCTGTCATAGGCAAAACCGAGACTCGCCAGCGCTCGCAACGTATCGTCGTTCGCGCTGTAGCTGCCGGCGCGGAACGCGATCGGGTGTGGCGCGCCCGCCGCAACCAGCAACTCGGTCGCGCCGGCAATCAGGTCGCGTTGCTGCGCCTGAGGAAAATCGATCAGTTCGAAACGGCCATGCGTCTTGCCGCCGTCGCCCGCCACTGCGCCGGTCCAGTTGGGATGGAGGTGAAGTTGTACCTCCTGCCCGGCATCGAGCACCGCGCCGACAATCCGCTTCATTGGTTCGAGGCCAAACAACAGGGCGGGCAGCGGATCGACGAAGAAACAGGCCTTGAGCCCATGCCGGGCAAGCCGATCGAGCTGATAGGCAAGGCCTACGCCGGCCGGCTCCAGCGACCGTTTGAAGATTGTCTCGACATCAAGCGACGCCGCATGATGCCGCCAGGCGAGTTCGGTATCGACGGTGAGGAAGACGCTGGTCATACCGCGATTCTAGCGCGGCGAGGGTGAAGATTTCTCCAATAAGACCGTGCAGTGTCAGGGCTTCACGCCATAACGCGCATAATCCTCATCGATCCGGGGGCTCATTTGCCGTGCGGCAGCCAGGTCGGCATCGCCCAGAGCAGCCTCGCCGTTACGCTTCCGGATCACCCCCCGCAGGTAGAGTGATGCGGGAAGGTCGGGGACGATATCCAGTGCCGCCGCAATATCGCCAAGCGCATCGTCGAGCCGCCCCATCTGAAAATAAACCATCGCACGACTGTCGAACGCGGCCACTGGCGATTCACCCAACTCAATCGAGCGAGTGCAATCCTTCAATGCGGTATCGAGCCCGATCTTGTTGATCGCCTTGGTCCAGCACCGTGCATTGAGCAGTTCCGGATTGCCGGGTTTTTCAGCGACAGCGGTGTCGAGCGCAGCGACGGCCTCCGCACCCCGGCCCGCGCGCGACAGGACGTCGCCCTTGATGTTGAGATAACTCGATTTTTCCTTGCCTCCAGCCGCGATCCGCTCATCAAGCAGCGCGAGAGCCTCGGCGACCTTGCCGTTCCTCGCCTTGAGCGAAGCCAGCATGCCGACGACCTGGGTCGATCCTGGGTCCAGGCCATAGGCGGTCTCCACATCAGCCAGCGCTTTTGCCTCTTCGCGGATGGTGGTCAAAAGGCCGGCACGCTGCAAATAGGTATCCAGATTGGGCTCGATCGAAATCGCCTGGTCAAGATCGGCGATAGCCCCGCGCCAGTCATAGGTTCCCGCCCGATAATTTGCGCGGTTGGCATAGCTGAGTGCCTCTTTGGGATCAGCCGCGATGACTTTGGCATAGGCGTCGTCAATCGGTTTGAGCAGCCCGGCCTTGCGCGCCGCCACAGTCACTTCGCGGCGCGTTGGATAATCCTCCGGTGCCACGACCCGCAACAATCGCGTTTTGGCCAGGGCGAGCCGGGATCGCACCGCCGGAATGTCCGCCGGCGCGATCTCCGCGCCGATCGTATCCATACGCTCATCGACCGTCGCCACGCCATTTGCCAGCGTCGCGGTACGCCGCAGCCTTACACCCGCAAGGCTTTCTGGCAGCGTGGTATCGCCGTCGAGCGTGAAGCCCGTCACGCCGACCGGCAGCTTAAGCGTCGTGGTGAAGGCGAGGCTGCCACTGGACTCGGTCGCGACCGGAATTTCGCGCCAGGCAGGACGTGTCCGGTCGGGCTCGAAGGTCAGCGACGATACCGTCCGATCGAGCCTGCGGCTGCGCCGCTTCTGCTCGGACTCCCAACCGCTTTGGGCAATGCCGGTTGCGGTGACCACGGTTGTTCCGGCGGCGACGTCCTGGACCAGCGTCTCGCCGATCGGCATGCCTTCTCCGATCATCGTCTGGGCAAAGCCATAGAGCATTTCATGACGCTCCTTGGCCCCCAACTGCCCTGCGGTGGTGGCAAGTTGTGACGCCATCGGCCCACGCACCGTGATGGTTGCACGATATAATGCCGGCAACCCAAGACCGGCCGCTTGATCGACCTCCAGGACAACGGCCATGTCGGGACGGTTCGCCGGACGGCGTGGCAAAGCCATCAGTTCGGCACCGGTATCGCGCACCGGCAATACCCAGGAAAAGGGTAAGCTGTCGTCGAGATCGGCAAACCGGGCGCCCTGACCGGTGCCGTCCAGCCATAAGCTCTTGCCGTCGATCGTCGCCCGGACCAGCACATGGTCGAAGGCGCCCGGCAACGGCAACCGCTGGGGCAGCGCATCACCCAACTGACTGTTCGCCATCACCGCCTCCGCTTCGATGCCAAGGCCATGCAGCATGGCGAGCAGGAGCAGGGTCTTCGCCTTGCAGTCACCATAGCGGAGCGACCAGGTCTGCGCAGGTGTCTGCGGGGTGTAATTGCCGCCGTCCATGCCCCGGAAGAGATAGCGGACCTGGCCCTGGACAAGCTCGAGCGCAGCGGCGGCGCGCTTGCGCGGATCGGTGTCGGCCTTGGCGATCCGCGCGACTTCGGCAGCGAGCGGACTGCCGGGTGCGATCAATCCGTCGGTACGATACAGCGGCGCCATGACCTTCGATACCGCCGACCAATCGGCAAAGGTCGATGCATCGAGAATCGGCATTCCGCGCGTTCGCATCGGCGCATCGCCGGGCCATTCGGGCGGCTTGGCGAGCGGCAAGGCAAGGTCGATTTCGCGATAACCGCCGACATCTTTCGGCTTGGCGGCAAGGCCGGGCACATAGGTGCGGAATTTCAGATCAGTTCCGGCCTTCCATAACAGCCGCGCGCGCGCAAACCCGATCCGGGTCGGCTCGGCCGCCAGCGGGAGCATCGTTTGCATGCCGCCTTTGAACACCTTGTCGCTTTGCGTCACTGAATAAGCGACGCGCAGCACGTCACCCACACGCAATCCTTCCACCGCCATGGTCGCGGTCAGGACGCCATTCATCTGCAGCGCTTCCAGCTGCGTCTCGCGGCGCAAAACGGTGAAGCGGGAGCTCTGCTTCAACAGATCGATCTGCTCATCCCCGCGCACAATTGATACGCGGTGGATGATCAAGTCGCCATCATCGGGCTGCCATTGCAGCTGGATTGTCCCCGCCTGCGTCAACACATCAGCGGAGGCGATCCGCGTTGCGCTTTCGAGATAGGCCCAGACCTGCCCGTCCTGCAGCCGCTGCTGCTGGTCGAACGCCAGCATGATCGGGGCTTCCTCACCAGCCACCGGCGCCGATGGTGGCGGGGCGGGTTTTACCCAATCGGGCGCGGGTGCGTAGATCGGCTTGTCGCCCGCATGCGCAACACCGGAGGCCGCAACAAGTACGGTGAACAATATCGGCCGAAACATGAACTTACCCCCCGGTATTATACCGCGGACTCTAGCGCAGCCCAACCTGTCGGCAAGGGGCGATCGAGCCGTTTATCGGCTGTGATAGAAATCATAGACCTGTTGCGCGACCGCCGACGACACGCCGGGCGCCTGTTGCAGATCCTGCAGGCTCGCATTGCGCACCGCGCGGCCAGTGCCGAAATGCATCAGCAGCGCCTTTTTTCGTGCCGGCCCGATGCCGGGCACTTCGTCGAGTGGCGACGCGCCGATCGCCTTGGCGCGCTTGGCACGGTGCGCGCCGATTGCGAAGCGATGCGCCTCGTCACGCAGGCGCTGGAGATAGAACAGCACCGGCGCATTGACCGGCAGCTGGAACTCGCGCCCGTCAAGCATATGGAACACTTCGCGCCCCGCATGGCGATCCGGCCCTTTGGACACGCCGACCAGGCAGACATCCTCGATGCCCAGTTCCTCCATCACGCCCTTCACCGCGTTGAGCTGCCCGCGCCCGCCGTCGATCAGCACCAGATCGGGCCAGTCGCCGGCGTCGCGGTCCGGATCCTCGGCTTGTGCGCGCGCGAAACGGCGGCCGAATACTTCGCGCATCATCGCGAAATCGTCGCCCGGCTCGGTATCGGGATTCTTGATGTTGAACTTGCGATACTGGCCCTTGCGGAACCCTTCCGGTCCGGCGACGACCATCGCACCAAGCGCATTGGTGCCCTGGATATGGCTGTTGTCGTAGATTTCGATCCGGTCAGGCGGTTCGCCCAGATCGAACAGGTCGGCGACCTCCTGCAGCAGTTTCGCCTGGGTGGTGCTCTCAGCCAGCCGCCGGTCGAGCGCTTCCTCGGCATTGCGCTTGGCTTGGTCGAGCAACCGGCGGCGCGTGCCGCGCTGCGGCATCGACAGCGTCACCTTGAACCCGGCCGCGGCGCCCAATGCCTCGCCGAGCAGCGCGGCTTCGTTCAGCTCGCGATCGACGAAGATCGTGCGCGGCGGCGGCACTTCCTCATAGAATTGCGTCAGGAAACTGGTCAGCACCTCGTCTTCGGGCACGTCGTTGGTATGCGCGGGGAAGAAGCTGCGATGGCCCCAATTCTGCCCGCCGCGAATGAAGAAGGCCTGGATGCCCATCACGCCGTTCTTGCAGGCCAGCGCGAAGATGTCGGCATCGCCCAGCCCCTCGGCGTTGATAGCCTGGGTACCCTGGATGAAGGTCAGCGCACGCAGCCGGTCGCGCAGGATCGCGGCCAGCTCGAAGTCCATCGCCTCCGCCGCCGCCTGCATCTGGCCGCCCAACTTGGTCTGCACCTGAGTCGATTTGCCGGCGAGGAACGCCTTGGCGTCGCTTACCAGTTCGTCATAGCCCTTTGCGTCGATCCGCCCAACACACGGCGCCGAGCAGCGCTTGATCTGATAGAGCAGGCACGGCCGGTCGCGGTTCTTGAAGAAGCCGTCAGTGCAGGAGCGCAGCAGGAACAGTTTCTGCAGCGCGTTGAGCGTGTTGTTGACGGACCCCGCGCTGGCGAAGGGGCCGTAATAATTGCCCTTGGCGCGCCGCGCGCCGCGATGCTTCTGGATGCGCGGGAAATCATGGTCGGCGCGCAGCAGGATGAAGGGGAAGCTTTTGTCGTCGCGCAGCAGAACGTTGTAGGCCGGGCGGTAACGCTTGATCAGCTGCGCCTCGAGCAGCAGCGCCTCAGCCTCGTTATTGGTCGTGACGATGGTCATTGACCGGGTGTGCGCGACCATGCGCTGCAGCCTTTTGGGCAGGCGGTCGACCTGGGTATAGTTGGTCACCCGGTTCTTCAGCGCGCGCGCCTTGCCGACATAGAGCACGTCACCCCGCGCATCCTGCATGCGATAGACGCCCGGCCGCGACGGCAGGGTCGCCAGCACGTTACGGATCGCCGCCACGCCCGCGTCCAGATCGGGAGCATCGCTGCCCCGGATGGTGAAGGTCGATTTCTCTTCGTTGAAACGGTCGGGGGCGTTGGGTGACGACATCATTGTCTCATATGGGGTGGCTTCATTTAGGACTCCGGCGCGCAGGCAACAACGGCTATATCGAGCGCCAGAGGGGAATGACGATGCAGCTTACGGGAAAGACGATCCTGGTCACCGGGGGAACGGACGGCATCGGCCTGGCGCTGGCGCGCCGGCTCAAGGCAGCGGGATCGACCGTGATCGTGGTCGGACGCAACGCCGAACGCATCGCGGCGGCGCAGGCGGAGGGGTTCGAGGTGCTTGCCGCCGACCTCAGCACTGAAGCGGGCTGTACCGAATTGCTCGCGGCGATCACTGGCCGCCCGATCGACATCCTGGTCAATAATGCCGGCATGGGCGTGCCGTTCGACGTCGCGGCAGCGATCGATATGGCCGTGGTCGATCAGTCGATCTTCCTCAACCTCAATGCCCCGATCCGCCTGATCGTCGGCATGCTCGATGCGCTGCGTGCCCGACCCGCGGCGATGATCGTCAATGTCACCTCGGGCCTCGCGATCGCGCCGGCCGCCACGACGCCGGTCTATTGCGCGACCAAGGCGGGGCTGCACAGCTTCACCCGGGCGCTACGTGCGCAGCTGGCGGACAGCAAGGTCCATGTGCTCGAAGTGCTGCCGCCAGTGGTCGAGACGCGGATGACCGAGGACAACCACCACAGCAAGATGCCCGCGCCCGAATGCGCGCGGCAGATCGTCCTGGCGATGGAGAAGAGCCGGAACCAAGCCAATGTCGGCATGACCGCAATACTCAATACGGTCTACAACATCTCGCCGGCAATCGCGCGGCGAATCATGCTCCGCTACTGACGCCGCGCAGGGCGCCAGCAGCGGAGCCGGTGCTTACTTGATCGCGGCGAGGTCGGCGCCGACCTTGACCAGAGCCTCGGGCGGGATCGCGCCGCCCGACATCGGCTGAAGCTGGTTCAGCGACATGCCCTTGAAGCTGTCATACATTGCATGGGTGGTGACGCCGGGCAGGTCCGCGTCGAGCACGGCCTTGCCGGCCGGATCGGCGGCGATCGTCTCGATCGGCGTGTCGAGGTTGAACTTGGTCGCAGCAGCGGTGGTTGCAGGAGCCGCCGGCGTGGTGGGGGCTGCGGCAGGCGCGGTCTGAGCTGCAACGGGAGCGGCGGCAGCAAGTGCGAGGACGGCGCCGAGGACGACAGACTTCATTGGGAATGCCTCTTTCAAAAGAAAGCGGCGCGAATCGCCGCAGATCCGGCCTTTAGCGGGATTAGTAGCAATTCAAAATGTAATGATTGCGCCCGCCGCGACAGGTGAGCGCAACACAGTCTCAGTTCACGCGGCCCAGACCAGCGATCGTGCGATCGACCAGCGCCTTGTCGGCCGCCGCGCCGTGCCGCTCGGCAATGATCGCAGCAGCGGCCTTGGCGGCGGCGTCAGCGGCCTTGGCGCGGACCTCGCCAATCGCGGCGCGCTCGGCGGCAGAGATCTTGTCCTCAGCCATCTTGCCGCGACGTGCGACCAGTTCCTGCGCGTCGCTTTCGGCCTTGGCGAGCAACTGCTTTGCCTCCGCCTCGGCATGAGCAACGATCGCGGCGGCATCGCCGGCGCTTGCCGCGTTGCGCGCCTTGGCTTCCGCGAGCTGTGCCTCGGCCTCGGCACGAAGTCGTGCGGCTTCGTCGAGATCGGTGCGGATCGCCGCGATCTTCGCATCGAGCATCCCCGCGATCAGCGCCGGGACTTTCTTCCACAGCAGGATCGCGATGACGACGAGCATCGACAGCGCGACATAGCCGGGCGCGGCCACGCCGAATGCGGTCGGCTCATGATGCAGCTCGACCACACCGGTCTGCGCCACGGTTTCTACGGGATGCGCCTCAGCCATGCGCCAGTTCCGCCTTTACCTGCTTTTCGATCGCGGCACGATCGACCGCGACGCCCGAAAGCTTCGCGACAATGTCCTGCACCGCATCGACGGTCGATGTTTCGATGTCGGTCATCGCCTGTTGCCGGGCGCCGTCGATCCGCACGGTCGCGGCGGCGATACGGTCATGAATCTCCGCATCGCCGGCCTTGACCTGCGTCTCGGCATTGGCGGTCGCCCGGGCTTTCGCCTCGGTCACCGCCTTGAACGCCTGGCTGCGGGCCGAGTCCAGACCAGTCTGATACTCGGTTTCCGAAGCCTGGGCGGTCGCGCGCGCCGCCTCCGCCGCAGCGATGTCGCCCGAAATGCGCGCGGTACGATCGTCGATCGTCCGCTCGATCCTGGGCACCATCGCCTTGCCGATCCCGAAATAGATCAGGGCGAATACGATCGCGAGCCAGAACAGCTGCGACGCGTAGATCTCTCCGATCTGGGATAACTGAGGCATTGGAGGCGCTCGCTCTTACTTGACGACGAAGAGGATGAGGATCGCGACGACGAACGCGATCAGGCCGAGCAACTCGGATGCCGCGAAGCCGATGAACAGGCGACCCTGCTGACCGTCAGCCGCACCAGGGTTGCGCAGCGCGCCTTCGAGGAACGAGCCGAACACGTTGCCCACGCCCAGCGCGGCCAGGCCAACGCCGATCGCCGCAAGGCCGGCACCGATGTACATTGCACCAAGATCAGTCATGTCAAAACTCCCAAAATAATCTTCAAGTGGTGGAAAAATCTCGATTTAGTGCAGGTGCACCGCATCGTGGAGGTAAAGCGAGGTAAGCAGCGCGAAGACATAGGCCTGAATCGCGCAGACCAGCAATTCGAGCGCGCTGACGCCGACGATCATCACGAAGCTGAGCAGGCTGACGACCGGGCCCATCGCGCCACCGGCGTTGAGCCCCTGAACGACGAAGCTGCCGAACACTTCGAGCAGGATGTGCCCGGCGGTCATCGCGACGAACAGTCGCAGGCCAAGGCTGAACGGGCGCACCAGGAACGACAGCAGCTCGACCGGCGGGATCAGCCACATCAGCCACAGCGGCGTGCCATGCGGCACGAACAGCGAGAAGAATTTCAGGCCATGCTTCCACAGGCCGACCAGCAGCACGATGCCGAACGACAGGAACGCCAGCACCGCGGTGACGGTGATATGGCTGGTCACGGCAAAGGTGTGCAGGCCGGGCAGGATCGCCAGCGGCAGCACGCCGACCAGATTGGCGAACAGGATGAAGAAGAAGAGCGAGAAGATGTACGGCGCGAACTTCTTGCCGCCCGAGCCGATATTCACCTTCACCATATTGTCGATGAAGCTGACTGCGCCTTCGGCGGCGACCTGCCAGCGGCCGGGGATCAGCTGACGCTTCAGCCCGCCCGACATGAAGACGGCGAGCAGCACGAACACGACGACCATGAACAGCGCCGAGTTGGTGAACGAGACGTCGTACCCGAACAGGTCGATATGGCGGCCGAGCACGGGCTCAACCAGGAACTGTTCCATCGGATCGATTTTGCCGGCGCTCACGATTCTATCCTGTTCGTTGGCCCACTCACTCAGGGCGCTCCTTCGAAATACGGAAAATGTTACGGAAGGCCACGACAATGGCCAGCGCGATCAGGATCAGCATGATCCACGGCTTGGTGCCGAACCACTGGTCCAGCGCCCAGCCGAGCACGCCGCCGCCAAGCGGAGCGCCAATCAGCTCGGCCAGCACGCGCGATCCTTGCGCATAGCCCTTGGCCGGTTTCGCCACGCCGACATTGCCGGCACGCGCCTCTTCTGCCGCACGCGCCTTGGCGATGCGGAGATCGAGGTCATCGGTCTGGCGGTCGTCGACCAACGCGAAAGCATCCTGATAAGAAAACGCCGCCGGGCTTGCGCACGGCGACGAGAAACCTGGGAGAACTGCTGCACAGGGCCCCCGTTGCGGCGTCCGTTTAGAAAAGGGGGGGTCCTGAGTCAACCGGTGTGAACGGCAGGCATGATCCACCCCTGCCCGCCCCGACAGACACTGCAAGCCCCGATTCGAGACCCCGCATGAACGCTCCGGTCGCCCGTCATGCTGGCTGTTATTGGCTGTTATCCGGCAAGATGTTTTTTGCTGGCTGTTATTGCGGCCACCAAACCGCGATTCTAGTCGATGAATCAGCATGTTGAGACCCCCTGGCTGTTAATCGATAACAGCCAGCGAACAGCCAACGGAACAGCCAGCATAACAGCCAGCAATCGGGCCGGAACAGCCAGCCGGCGTACCGGAACAGCCAGCGATCGATTCAACCGATCAGCGAAATCGGCTTTCGGGGGTGCGGGATCATCCATCAGCAAGGCTGTGACATGAACGAACAGATGCTTGAATCGAGCGAGACACAGAACACCACCGGAGAAAGGCCGGCCGGAGCGGAGGCGCACGAGCGCAGGCGCGGGCCGGGAACGCCCTTTGTCAAAGGCATATCGGGCAACCCCGCCGGACGGCCGCCCGGTCGCCGTGCGACAGGCGCGCGCGGCGACCGCCTGCCCGGCGCGGATCAGCCGACCCGGGCGATGATCCTGGAAGAAGCGTATCGCATGGTCCGGGTCGAGGACGCGGACGGCGAGATCGAGATGCCGGCGAACCAGGCGATATTCCGGGCGCTGACCGCAGCGGCGTTGCAGGGCAACCAGCTCGCGCAGCGGCGCTGGACCGCGATCGTGCGATCCGCGGAACAGGAACAGAAGGACGCACAGATCGCGCTGTTCAACATGCTGGAGCGCGGCGGCGTGAACGAGCGCTACTGCGCCGAGCAGCGTGGGTTCGTGCCGTTATGGACGAGCAACGATGATATCCTGATCGACGGGGTATCGGGGGTGGGGGTGGTGCGCCCGATAGCGGGGGATGGCGAGGATATCGAAGGTGGGGTGTAGCAATCGCCGGTACATTGTGGCGAACACAGCGCCGAAGGCGATCAGACAAATTACAGCCATTTTGGTTCTATCATCGATCCGCAGTGGCGCGGGTTCGATTTGATCTTCATGCTGAAGCGATCACCGGATTCGATCGAATCCGGACGGGGGTAAAAATGCGGCGGAAACACAGGCTTTTAGCAGGCGCCACCTGCCTCACACTGGTTAGCGGCGCCGCCATCGCGCTGGCGCAGGAGACGACGACTTATCGCTATGATTCGCTGGGTCGGCTGATCAGCAGCTCGATCGCCGGCGGAACCAATGACAGCCGCCGGACGGGAACCTGTTTTGACGCCGCGGGCAATCGTGTGCGCTATGACGTCGCCACTGCCGCGCCGGCAGCGTGCCCCGTACAAGCAACCCCAACGCCCACGCCGACGCCAACTGCGCCGAGCTTCGCGATTTCCGGCGCCGCACCCGTTACCGAGGGCGGAACCCTGGTCTACACAGTGACCAAGACCGGCTCGACAGCGGCGAGCTTCACGGTCAATTTTACCACCGCGAACGGTACGGCCATTGCCGGATCGGATTACACTGCGGCCAGCGGGACGCTCACCTTCGCGCCGGGCGAAACCAGCAAGACGATCAGCGTCGCCACGATCGACGACACAAGCGTCGAATCCGCCGAGACGGTGCTGGTCAACCTGTCGGCCGCCTCGGGCGGGGCGACGATTACCACGGCCCAGGGGTCGGGCACGATCAACGACAATGACGTCGCCCCTCCGCCAAGCTTCGCGATCTCCGGGGCCGCACCCGTTACCGAGGGTGGAACCCTGGTCTATAC
>NZ_JBOHHW010000022.1:0-77195 GCF_050725575.1 Sphingomonas sp.
CGTAGAACTCGGTCGCCTTCTGGCTGCCGACCGGCAGATAGTTCATCAGCACATCGGCCTTGCTCTCGCGCAGCGCGGCGACGACTTCGGCCTTGGTCGGTTGCGGCAGGTCGGCGACGATGAAGGTGCGGTCATCGGCATAATCGGCCATATGGTCGGCGACGCCGTCCAGGACATTGCCCATCTTCACCTTGACGCCGCTCGGCGGGACGTCCGCACAGAACACCGCGGTGCAATTCGGCTTGGCGAAGATCGCGTCGGACACGTCCACGCCGACCTTGCGCGTATCAACGTCCCATGCGGCGACGACCTTGATATCGCTCGGCTTGTAGCCGCCCAGATCCCAATGCATCAGACCGACATGGTCGTTCGATCCCTTGTGGTAGAAAGCGAGACCCTGGACCAGCGAGCTGGCGCAGTTGCCGATGCCGATCACTGCGACATTGATGGTTTTCATGGTTGAGGTAGCCCCTTCGATATTCAAATGATGGTGTGGCGGATGGCGACCATATAGGTGCCGATGGTCATGTATTCACGGGTGCGGCGCCGCCCGGATGCACCAGGTCAGCCTCGACGCGCCGATGCCAGACGAGCGTGGCAATGATCAAGAGGGTTAACGGCACGATCTCGAACCACCAGAACAGGCGGGGATTCCCCACCAGACAAGCGACGAAGATCGCCAGAACGCGCATATTGGCGCTTTCCAGCGCCATCAATTTCATCACCGGCGCGGCGCGCAGGCCATAATCCAGGCCGAAGCGTGCCGGATCGCGGCTTGAGCGGAGCGCCTGATCGAACCGGCCCGCGACCCGGTCGACTCCATGCGAGATCGCGTCATAGCAACGTTCGAGCAGGCCACCGGTCCGTGCCGGTGGCGACTCGCCCGAATCTCCCCGCACGCGGCGATGGAAACGGGCGCGTTCCGCCTCATACAGGCTCGACTGGACGATGTGCGCGGCGCCCGCGACGATCGCCAGCGCCCAGCCTTCGCCGGTGCCGATCGACGTCGCGATCACGATATAGATGAGGATGAAGACGCCATGGTCGCAAATGCCGTCGAGCAGGCGGCCAAAGGCGCTGGCGGTCTGAGTCGCGCGCGCCACCATGCCGTCCAGACCATCGGCGATCAGCCAGCCGATCGACAGGATCAGGCCGATGACCGCAGCGATCGGCGTATCCCAGTTCCAATAGGCGATGGCGGCGCCGATGCCGAGGGCAAGGCCAATGAATGACACCGCATTGGCGGACACGCGCCATGCAAGCGCTACCGGGAGGAGCCGCCGAGCGGTGGGATGGATCAGCCAGAGATTGGTTGGATCTTCTATCCGCCTGTCTCGGGTGCCGTCAGGCGTTGGGGGTGTCATCGGATCGCCGTCATGCCGACATGACAGTGTTTTTGCAAGAGACGACGCGACGAACGGTGACGTAGCCGGTACGCCACCGCCGTAACGTCTTTTTGCAGGACAGCGCTACAGGCTGCGTCCGATCAACTCTTTCATAATCTCGTTGGTTCCGCCGTAAATCCGGCTGACCCGCGCTGCGCGCCACATCCTGGCGATGGGATATTCGTTCATATAGCCGGCCCCGCCATGCAGCTGCAGGCATTTGTCCATCACCTCCCATTGCAGTTCGGTGTGCCATAATTTCGCGGCGGCGCCCTCGGTCGGCGTCAGCTCGCCCCTCAGGTGGCGCGCGATCGCCCAGTCGAGATGCGCCCAGCCGACCTGCAGCTTGGATTTCAGATCGGCGAGCACGAAGCGGGTGTTCTGGAAATCGAACACCATGCCGGCAAAGGCCTTGCGGGTCTTGGTGAATTCGACCGTCTCGTCGAACGCCTTTTGCGCCGATGACTGAGTCCCGACCGCGATCGACAGCCGTTCCTGCGGCAACTGGCTCATCAGGTAGATGAAGCCCTTGCCCTCCTCGCCCAGGCAATTGGTCATCGGCACCCGGACATCCTCGAAGAACAGTTCCGACGTGTCGGCGGCGTCCTGGCCGATCTTGTCGAGCTTGCGACCGCGCTTGAACCCCTCGCGATCGCTTTCGATCAGCAGGATCGACATGCCCTTATAGGCCGGCTTGGCATCGGGATCGGTCTTGGCGACGACCAGGATCAGGTCGGCATTCTGGCCATTGGTGATATAGGTCTTGGATCCGTTGACGACATAATGATTGCCGTCCTTCTTGGCCGAGGTGCGGATCGCCTGCAGGTCGGATCCGGTGCCCGGCTCGGTCATCGCGATCGCCGTGATCGTCTCGCCCGACACGAAGCGCGGCAGCCACTGCTTCTTCTGCTCCTCCGATCCGTAGGCGACGATATAGTCGCACACGATGTCGCTGTGCAGCGTGAAGCCGGCCGGCACGCCATTATAGGCGAGCTCTTCATTGACGATCGAATTATAGCCGAAATCGAGGCCCAGCCCGCCATATTCCTCCGGCACGGTCGGGCACAGCATGCCGATCTCGCCCGCCTTGCGCCAGAATTCCTTGGGGACGAGTCGCTTCTCCTCCCACTCGCCGACATTGGGCACGCCTTCCTTTTGCAGGAAGCTGCGCACCGTCTGGCGAAACGCTTCATGATCTTCGTTATAGGCGAAGCGGCCGGGGATGGCGTCGAGCATCGGTTAAGTCCTCTCTTGCAACCTTTTCCCCGGTTTGAGCGGCCTTGACGTTTAGGTCAAGGCGCGTTTGCCGTCTCCGGCGAAGCCGACAAAGACTCTCTAACGCTCGACAGCGCGGGTTAGGGGGGTATGCTTAGCCAAAACCTAGGAGACCCCATGAAACTGGCCAGCCTCAAGCACGGGCGCGACGGAAAACTCGTCATCGTCTCCAATGATCTCGCCTGGTATGCCGATGCCAGCCATATCGTCCCCACGCTGCAAGGGGCGCTCGATGACTGGGACCGGTTGCTGCCCGACCTGCAGAATCTCGCCACCGATCTCGAACATGAGATGATCCCGATGCGGCGCTTCCACGAAAAGGACGCCGCTTCGCCGCTGCCGCGCGCCTATCAATGGGCGGATGGCTCGGCTTATGTGAACCATGTCGCTTTGGTGCGTCAGGCGCGCAATGCCGAGATGCCGGAGACCTTCTGGCACGATCCGCTGATGTATCAGGGCGGCTCGGACGGCTTTCTCGGGCCGCGCGATCCGATCCCGCTCGCTGACGAAGCCTGGGGCTGCGACCTGGAAGGCGAAGTGGTGGTGGTGACCGGCGATGTGCCGCTCGGCGCGAGTCGCGACGAGGCACTGGCGGCGGTGCGGCTGGTCGGGCTGACCAACGACGTGTCGCTGCGCAATCTGATTCCGGGTGAACTCGCCAAGGGCTTCGGCTTCTTCCAGTCCAAGCCGGCCAGCGCCTTCTCGCCGGTGTTCGTCACCCCCGACGCGCTCGGTGACTGGTGGAAGGACGGCAAGCTCCACCGCAAGCTGATGGTCGATCTCAACGGCAAGCCGTTCGGCCGTGCCGAGGCGGGCGTGGACATGACATTCGATTTCGGCACGCTGATCGCGCATGCCGCCAAGTCGCGCGCTCTGGGTGCGGGCACGATCATCGGCTCGGGTACGGTGTCGAATCGCGACAGCGACGGCGGCCCGGGCAAGCCGATCGCCGAGGGCGGTGTGGGCTATTCCTGCCTCGCCGAAGTGCGCACGGTCGAAACGATCAAGGGCGGCAAGCCGGTCACGCCGTTCCTGACCAAGGGCGACACGGTGCGCATCTGGGCCGAGGACGACAAGCATCACGCGATCTTCGGCGTGATCGAACAGACCGTCGGCGGCTAACGCGTTCCTCCCCGGCACGGGGAGGGGGACCAGCGAAGCAGGTGGAGGGGGTGTGCCGGGAGTGCCGCCCGCGGCGAGCCCCCTCCACCATTCGCCGGAAGAGGCGAATGGTCCCCCTCCCCGTGCCGGGGAGGAGTGTCTTTGACTTCGGGTGACCCAATTGGTGAACCGAACGGTACGATGGGCACAGTCGGCCCCTCGCCAAGCGCGTTGAAATTTTATAACAAGGGGACGATCATCGATTCCACGCGTTTGCCCGGATTGGGGCGGCGCTGAAAAGACTGGAGAGGCCATGGCAAGCGACATTCCGCGCGCCAATCTGAAACCTTTGTCGCTGTACGTGCCGGAGCCCAAGTTCCGCCCCGGCGACGTGGTCGACTTTACCGAAGTGGCGATCCCTGCGGCCGGCTCGGTCCGCCGCCCCGACACTGCCGATCCCGCCGACAGCTTCATCGATCTCGCTTATGAGCTGGTCCGCGTGCTCGACCATGAAAATCAGGCGGTCGGCCCATGGAATCCGCGCCTGTCGCCCGACACGCTGCGCGCGATGCTTCGCAGCATGGCACTGGTTCGCGCGTTCGACGAACGCATGTTCCGGGCACAGCGCCAGGGCAAGACCAGCTTCTACATGAAATGCACCGGGGAGGAGGCGGTCGCCGTCTCCGCTGCCTATGCGCTCGATTATGAAGACATGTGCTTCCCGTCCTACCGTCAGCAGGGTCTGCTGATCGCGCGCGGCTGGGACATGGTCGACATGATGAACCAGATCTATTCGAACCGCGGCGACCGGCTGCAGGGCAAGCAGCTGCCGATCATGTATTCGGTCAAGGAAGCCGGCTTCTTCTCGATCTCTGGCAATCTCACCACGCAATATCCCCAGGCGGTGGGCTGGGCGATGGCGAGCGCCGCCAAGGGCGATACGCGCATCGCCGCGACCTGGTGCGGCGAGGGCTCGACCGCGGAGGGCGATTTCCACTCCGCCTGCACCTTCGCCAGCGTCTATCGCGCGCCGGTGATCTTCAACGTGGTCAACAATCAATGGGCGATTTCGAGCTTTTCCGGCTTTGCCGGCGCTGAATCGACCACCTTTGCGGCGCGCGCGGTCGGTTACGGCATTGCCGGCCTTCGGGTCGATGGTAACGACGCACTCGCCGTCTATGCCGCGACCGCCTGGGCGGCGGAGCGCGCGCGCACCAATCAGGGCCCGACCCTGATCGAGCATTTCACCTATCGCGCCGAGGGGCACTCGACCTCCGACGACCCCGGCCAGTACCGCTCCGAGGGCGAGCCGACCGCCTGGCCGCTCGGCGACCCGATCAAGCGGCTGAAGGACCATCTCATCGCGATCGGCGAATGGGATGAGGACCGCCATGCCGCACAGGACAAGGCGCTCGCGGAGGAGGTGAAGGCGGCACAGAAGGAAGCCGAAAAGAACGGCATTCTCGGCCACGGCCTGCATCAGCCGCTCGATTCGCTGTTCGACGGCGTGTTCGAGGAAATGCCGTGGCACCTGAGGGAGCAGCAGGCGCAGATGATCGCTGAAGAAACGGCCTCGGGACGCCCATGGGCACGCAAGTCATGAGTGAGACGATCGA
This sequence comes from Sphingomonas sp., assembly GCF_050725575.1. Taxonomy (GTDB): domain Bacteria; phylum Pseudomonadota; class Alphaproteobacteria; order Sphingomonadales; family Sphingomonadaceae; genus Sphingomonas. The sequence goes on from NZ_JBOHHW010000022.1 coordinate 5,378, forward strand.
AACCATCGCCGCGGACGCCGGCGAGCCTGCCCTTGGCGGTGAAACCACCCGCATGAACATGATCCAGGCGATCAACTCCGCGATGGAAGTGGTGATGGCGCGCGATCCGAACGTGATCGTGATGGGTGAGGATGTCGGCTATTTCGGCGGCGTGTTCCGCGCCACCGCCGGCCTGCAGGAAAAATTCGGCAAGACCCGCGTGTTCGACACGCCGATCACCGAATGCGGCATCATCGGCGTCGCGGTCGGCATGGGCGCCTATGGCCTGCGCCCGGTGCCGGAGATCCAGTTCGCCGACTATATCTATCCCGCGCTCGACCAGCTCGTGTCGGAAGCGGCGCGGCTGCGCTATCGCTCGGACGGCGAATTCACCGCGCCGATCACGGTGCGCTCGCCGTTCGGCGGCGGCATTTTCGGCGGCCAGACGCATTCGCAGAGCCCGGAGGGCATCTTCACGCACGTGTCGGGCATCAAGACGGTAATCCCGTCGACGCCCTATGACGCAAAGGGACTGCTGATCGCCGCGATCGAGGATAATGATCCGACGCTCTTCTTCGAACCCAAGCGCATCTATAACGGCCCGTTCGACGGTCATTGGGATCGCCCGTCGCAGAACTGGTCGAAACATCCTGCCGGCGAAGTGCCGACCGGCTATTACAAGATCGAACTGGGCAAGGCGAACATCGTCCGCGCCGGCGACGCGCTGACCATCCTCGCTTACGGCACCATGGTGCATGTCTGCATGGCGGTGGTGACCGATTCCGGCGTCGATGCCGAAATCATCGACCTGCGCACCCTGGTGCCGCTCGACATCGAGACGATCGAGGCGTCGGTGAAGAAGACCGGCCGCTGCATGATCGTGCATGAGGCGACGCGCACCGGCGGCTTTGGTGCGGAGCTGTCGGCGCTGGTGCAGGAACGCTGCTTCTATCATCTCGAAGCACCGATCGAGCGCGTGACCGGCTTCGACACGCCGTATCCGCACAGCCTGGAATGGGCGTATTTCCCAGGTCCTGTGCGGATTGGTGAGGCGCTGAAGAAAGTGATGCGGGACTAGCTTCCCGGACGACCCACCCCGCGCGCTGATGCCGCGAAGTCGAAAGGCGGGGCTGGATACAGGTTTTTCGACTTCGCTCGAAACGAACGGATGACTGGGATGGCACGCTTCGAATTCAAACTGCCCGATATCGGCGAAGGCATTTCCGAGGCGGAGATCGTCGCGTGGCACGTCAAGGTCGGCGACCGGGTCGAGGAAGACCAGGGCCTGGCCGACATGATGACCGACAAGGCGACGGTCGAGATGGAATCGCCCGTCTCCGGCACGGTGATCGCGCTGGCCGGCGAAGTCGGCGACCAGGTGTCGATCGGCTCGCCTCTGGTGGTGATCGAGACCGACGCGGCCGAGGATCACGCCCCGGCAAGCGATGCGGCGGCCCGCGCCGAACTGGCGCAGGATGTCGCCGAGCAGATGGGCGCGGAAAACCCCGGTGCGGAAGAAGTGCAGATCCTCCCCGGTACGGGGAGGGGCATCAGCGAAGCTGGTGGAGGGGGTGTGCCAAGCAGCGTTCCGCCTGCGGAAGCCCTCCTCCACCATTCGCCGGAAGAGGCGAATGGTCCCCCTCCCCGTGCCGGGGAGGAGCCTAAGGCCGTTCTCCACGCCCTCGCATCCCCCGCGGTCCGCGCCCGCGCGGTCGATCTCGGCATCGACCTCACGCAGGTGAAGACCGAGGGCGACCGCGTGCGCCATGCCGATCTCGACGCGTTCCTGCGCTATGGTGCGGGCCAGGGCTATCAAGCGCCGCACGCCAGCAATGCGCGCGCCGATGAGCCGATCAAGGTTATCGGCATGCGCCGCAAGATCGCGGAGAATATGGCCGCGTCGAAGCGCGCCATCCCGCACTTCACTTATGTCGACGAAATCGACGTGACGGCACTCGAGGAGATGCGCGCCGATCTCAACAATAATCGCGGCGGCCGGCCCAAGCTGACCATGTTGCCGCTGCTGATCGTCGCGATCTGCAAGACCATCCCCGATTTCCCGATGATCAACGCGCGCTATGACGACGAAGCGGGCGTGGTCACGCGCCACGGCCAGATCCATCTCGGCATGGCGACTCAGACTCCGGCCGGCCTGATGGTCCCGGTGATCCGCGATGCGCAGGACCGCAATGTCTGGCAGCTCGCGACCGAGATCGCTCGCCTTGCCGAGGCGGCGCGCGCCGGCAAGGCCAAGGTCGAGGAATTGTCGGGCTCGACCCTGACCATCACCTCGCTTGGCCCGCTCGGCGGCATTGCCACCACGCCGGTGATCAACCGCCCGGAAGTTGCGATCATCGGCCCCAACAAGATTGTCGAACGGCCGGTCTTCGACGGTGACGAGATTCGCCGTGCCAAGCTGATGAACCTGTCGATCAGCTGCGACCACCGCGTCGTCGATGGCTGGGACGCGGCAAGCTTCGTCCAGGGGCTGAAGAAATATCTCGAAACCCCGGTGCTGCTTTTCGCCAATTGATCCCGCGCAACGCGGAAACCGGCCGGGGATGAGGGGCGAGCCAGCTGTCTTCTACAGCCCGAGCTTTTTCTCCAGCCAGCGCGCAGCCTCTTCCGGTGACGCCTTGTCGGTATCGCGGTCGACCATATAGTTCGCCTCGCGCATCGCCTCGACCGGCACCTTGCCGATCAGCGGCTGCAGCGCGGCGGCGAAGCGCGCATCCTGCGCGCGGCGCGGCGCAAGCAGCAGGATCGCGTCATAACCGGGGATCGCGCCCTTGGGGTCGGTCAGCACGGTCAATTTGTCCGCCGCGATCCGCCCGTCCGAGGAAAAGGCGGGAATGACGTCGGCAGTGCCGCTGGCCAACGCGCGGTACATGAAGGTCGGCTGATAGGGCTGCGCCGAGGCGAAGCGCAGGCCGTACGCCTTGCGCACGGCCGTCCATTCGGGCCGTTCGAGGAACTCGATATCGGTGGCAAGCTTCAGTCTGGGCGCGATCGCGGTCAGGTCGGCAATGCTCGTCACGCTGCGCCGCGTCGCATCGGCGCCACGCATCGCAAAGGCATAGCTGTTCTCGAAGCCGAGGCTGCCGAGCAGCCGCACGCCATGCTGCTTCGTCGCCCAGGCGCTGACCCCGGCGATGATCGCGGCGCGCGGCGGCACGTCGCTGCGCTTCATCTCGTTGGTCCAGATCGTGCCTGAATAATCGACATAGACATCGACATCGCCGCCCGCGGTCGCGTTGAACGCGACCACCGATCCCAGCCCCTCGCGATACTCGACGCGGTATCCGGCCTGTTCCAGCCGGTGGCCGACCAGCCGGGCGAGGATATATTGCTCCGAAAAGCCCTTCGCCCCGACCACCACCGTCTCGCCGCCACGCGGCCACATCGGTGCCAGCGCCGCGATCACGCCAAGCGCGAGCACGCCGCCGGCGATCCATACGCGCAGCCGCTTGCGCACCGCGATGCCGTGCTCGATCACCCCGAGCAGCGCATCGACCGCCAGCGCCAGCGCTGCCGCGCTGAGACAACCGGCCAGCACCAGTGCCCAGTTCTGCGTCTGCAGCCCGGCAAAGATCATGTCGCCAAGGCTCGGCTGCCCGACCGTGGTCGACAGCGTGGCGGCGCCGATCGTCCACACCGCGGCAGTACGGATACCGGCCATCAGCACCGGCGCGACCAACGGCGCTTCGACCAGCCGCAATTTCTGCCACGCGGTCATACCGACCCCGTCCGCTGCCTCGATCACCGCCGGATCGAGTCCGATCAGCCCGGTGACGCCGTTCCGAAGGATCGGCAGCAGTGCATAAAGGGTGAGTGCAAGCAGCGAGGGCAGAAAGCCCAAGGCAGGAATGCCGCCGCCGATCAGCGTCGAGAGCGACAACAGCAAGGGATAGAAGAGCGCGAGCAGCGCCAGCGACGGGATCGTCTGGACCAGGCTGGCGAAGCCCAGCGCGACGCGCGCGACCAATGGACGGCGCGCCGACCAGATCGCCAGCGGCAGGCTGATCACCAGCCCGAGCGCAAGCGCGGATGCGGCGAGCAGCAGATGCGCGGCAAGCAGGTCGGGCACCCGCGCGAACGCCGCGAAGAACGGGCCGCTCAAGCGCCGCGCTCCAGTGCGATCAGCCGGCGGCTCTGCTCGCGCGGCACCGCGACCAGCGCATCGGCCGCCGCACCGCCCTGGCCGGCAAGCAGCTCACGCGGGCTTGCGTCAGCGACGATCTTCCCCGCCTCCATCACCAGCACTCGGTCAGCGAGCAGCAGTGCTTCGGCCATATCGTGCGTGACCATGATCGTGGTCAGCCCCAACCGGTCATGCAGCGCGCGGATCGCCGTGCCGAGCTGGTCGCGCGTCACCGGATCGAGCGCACCGAACGGTTCGTCCATCAGCATCAGCCCCGGCGCGGTGGCCAGCGCGCGCGCGACACCGACCCGCTGGCGCTGCCCGCCCGACAGTTCGTCGGGCATGCGTGCGGCAAAACCGGCGGGCAGGTCGACCAGGTCGAGCAGTTCGGCCACACGCGCCACCTGGCTTGCCTTGTCGCCCGCGTTCGACAGTTTCAGGCCGATCGCGATATTGTCCGCCACGCTCAGATGCGGGAACAGGCCGATATTCTGGAAGACATAGCCGATCCGGCGGCGCAGCGCGTGCGGCTCGACCGACAGCACCGCTTCACCAGCGATGGCGACGGTGCCCGCGCTTGGTTCGATCAGCCGGTTGATCATCTTGAGCAGAGTCGATTTGCCCGATCCCGATGCGCCGACCAGCGCGACGAAACTGCCCGCGGCGATCACCACCGACACCGAATCGACCGCGGTCGTTCCGCCCGGATAGGATTTGGTGACGCCGTCGAACGCGACCGAAGGACCTGGCTTGGTGTCTGGCATCGGCGGCAACTGTGCGGGAGGAGCGGCGGCGCGTCAACGAAGCGTGATTCAACCTCGGCGTCGATTGTGCCAGCACGATGACGGATGGTCGCGATTCGGCGGCCATTCACGCTCTTTCTCAGGAGGACCTGTCCGATGCTGTGGCGCTCGCTGTTCCGGCAAAACAGGGAGGACGATCTCCCTGTTACGCGGTCGTCGCTCCCTGTTATGCGAATAACAGGGAGATTGCCGATCAAGTGACGGAAAATGCTTCATTATTTTTCCGGAGATTTCCAACATAACAGGGAGAAAACCGGCAAAAAATATTATCCGGCGATAACAGGGAGGATCAGGGAGTAACAGGGAGACCCCCGGCACTGGTGAAGACCGGGCGGTGCAATCCCCGGCTTGTCCAACGCGCTCCCGTTCCGCATAGATCGCGGCGAAATTGACACGATGGGTGCCGGAACTGGCCCGACATCGACAGCGAAGAGGGAAACAGGATGGCGGACGGCGTGCAGCAGGCGATCTTCATCACTGGCGGCGGATCGGGAATCGGGCGGGCGACGGCGATCCTGTTCGCGTCGCGCGGCTGGCGGGTCGGGCTCGCCGACGTCAACACGACGGGCCTGTCCGATACCGCGGCGATGCTGCCGGCGGGCATGGTCTCGACTTATCAGATGGACGTGCGCGACCGTGATGCCTGGGTCGCCAGCCTCGATGCCTTCACCGCGACCAGTGGCGGGCGGCTCGATGTGCTGTTCAACAATGCCGGGATCGGCACCGGCGGGCCGATCGCGCAGATGAGCTTCGACGATATGGACCGCACCGTCTCGATCAACCTGATGGGGGTGCTGAACGGCGCGAAGATCGGCCATGCCTATCTCGCAAAGACACCCGGCTCCTGCCTGCTCAACACCGCATCGGCTTCGGCCATCTATGGCTCGGCCGGCCTCGCGCCCTATTCCGCGACCAAGTTCGGCGTGCGCGCACTGACTGAGGCGCTCGACGGCGAATGGGCGGCCGACGGGATCAAGGTCCGCGCGATCGTCCCGGCCTTTATCGAAACCCCGCTGCTCAACTCGCCCGCCGGCGGCTCGAACCGCTCGATCCGCGAAACCGTGACTGGCGCGGGTCTCGAACTGACCTCGGCCGATGTGGTGGCGCAGGCCGCCTGGGACGCGGTGCATGGCGACAAGGTCCACACCTATGTCGGCAAGACCGCCCACCGCATGGCCTTTGCCGCCCGCTGGATGCCCGGCAAGCTGCGCAAGATGATGCGCCGCGGCGTCGGCGCGGCAGCGGAGTAAAAGCTCCTCCCCGGTACGGGGAGGGGGACCAGCGCAGCTGGTGGAGGGGGCGTGCCGGCAGCGCTACGCTTGGGGAGGTTCCCCTCCACCATTCGCCTGAAGAAGGCGAACGGTCCCCCTCCCCGTTCCGGAGAGGATTAAGAAACCAATCCGTCGATCGCCTCGGCCATGTCCACGTCACGGTGCGACAAGCCGCCGGCGTCGTGCGTGGTCAGCAAGATCTCGACCCGGTTCCACACATTCGACCATTCGGGGTGATGGTCGGCCTTTTCGGCGAGCAGGGCGACGCGCGTCATGAACGCGAACGCCTCGCTGAAATCGGCGAAGGTGATGGTGCGCGTGATCGCGTCGCGCGCCTCGTCATAATCCCACTCGTCCAGCGCATCGAGCGCTTCGGCGCGGTCTTCTTCGCTGAGCGGTTCGATCGTCACGGCGTCCTCCTGCTGGCGCCACTTGCGCCTTGGCCTTATGGCATAGCCGATGGCCACACCCGATCAACCCAACCGAAGAGAATCCCGCGCACCCGACGCGCAAGCGATCGAAGACATCGCGCTGCGCACGCTGGAAAGCCTGCCGGCCGAGTTCCGCGCGCATCTCGGCGATGTCGTGCTGATCGTTGAGGATCTCGCCGATGAGGAGACGCTCGACGCGCTCGGCATCGAACATCCGCTTGACCTGACCGGCCTTTATCATGGCCGGCCGCTGGGCGAGAAATCGTCGATGGAATCGGGGTCGCTGCCCGACCGCATCCATCTCTATCGCCGCGCGATCCTGGAGGAATGGGTCGAGACCGGGGTCGGGCTCGACGCGCTGGTGAGCCATGTCATGATCCATGAGATCGGCCATCATTTCGGCCTGTCCGACGCGGACATGCATGCGCTGGAGGACGCGGCCAGTTGAGCCTGTCCGGCCAGGATGACGGGCTCGCCTTCCATGCTGTGGCGTGCGCGCGAGGCGGGCGGACCTTGTTCGAGGACCTCTCGTTCGCGCTGAAGCCGGGCGCGGCGCTGCTCGTCACCGGCCCCAATGGCGTGGGCAAGTCGAGCCTGGTGCGCGTCGCCGCGGGCCTGCTGCAACCGGCTTCGGGCCGGATCGATGTGCGTGGTGACCGGGCTTTGCTGACCGAGGCAAGCGCGCTCGATCAGGATCTGACATTGGGTCGGGCGCTGGGTTTCTGGGCGTCGATCGACGGACGGCCCCAGGCGGTGAGCGACGCGCTCGCGGCCTTTGATCTCGGCGCCCTGCACGATGTGCCGGTCCGCCTGCTCTCGACCGGCCAGCGCCGGCGCGCCGCACTGGCACGGGTCGCGGCGAGCGGGGCGGGGATCTGGCTGCTCGACGAGCCCGCCAATGGCCTCGATACCGCGGCAGTCGGCCTGCTCGAAGCGGCGATCGCCGCGCACCGAGCACAGGGCGGTCTCGCGCTGGTCGCAACGCATCTGCCGATCGCCGTGCCTGGTGCGCAGTCGATCGTGCTGGAGGGGCGGGTATGATCGGCGCGCTGGTCCGGCGCGACCTGCGCCGCGCCTGGGCCGGCGGCGGGGTGACGCTGGTGGTCGCGTTCTTCCTGCTCGTCGCGATCCTCTTTCCCTTTGCGGTCGGGCCCGATGCGGTGCTGCTCGCCAGGGTCGGCGGCGGAGTGATCTGGGCCGCGGCGCTGCTCGCGGCACTGCTGCCGGTCGAGCGGCTGGTCGGCCCCGACGCCGATGCCGGCGTGCTCGATCAGCTGGCGGTGCGCGGCGTGAGCATGGCGAGCGTCGCTGCGGCCAAGATCGCCGCGCACTGGCTGAGCTTCGGGCCGCCGCTGATGCTCGCCGCGATCATTGCCGCGGGCCTGCTTGGGCTGCCGCTCGACACATTGCTTGCGGTCGAGCTCGGGCTGCTGATCGGCACGCCCGGCCTCGCGGCGCTGGCGGTCGCGACCTCGGCGCTGGTCACCGGCGTGCGCGGCGCGAGCGCGGTCGCCGGGCTGGTGATGCTGCCGCTGGCCGTGCCGCTGCTGATCTTCGGCGCCGGGTCGATCGAGGGTGGCGCGGGCGCAGTGAAGCTGCTCGCCGCGGTCAGCCTGGTGTTGCTCGCCGGCGCGCCGTTCGTGGCCGGGGCGGCGATTCGCGCCGGAATGGACTGAGGCGAGCCTGTTACCGGCTCCACCGCGCAAAGATCGCGGTCGGCAGCAACAGCCCGCGCGCTTCCTCGCGCACCACCAGTTCGCCCGCCTCGACCGTACCGCCAAGATCGGCCAGGGCCTGGCGCAGCAGCTCGCCGATCGCCAGCGCCGACATGCGCACGGCATAGACGGTGAGGAACAGGAAGCGCGAATCCGCGTCGAGCAGTTTGCGGCAATCGGCGATCAGGCCGGGCAGGCCTTCCTCCAGCTTCCACATTTCGCCTTCCGGCCCGCGGCCATATTTGGGCGGGTCGAGCAGGATGCCGTCGTAACGCCGGCCACGCCGCACCTCGCGCGCGACGAATTTGGTGCAATCGTCGATCATCCAGCGCACCGGCTTGTCGCTCATTCCCGACAGCGCGGCATTGGCGCGTGCTGCCTCGACCGATTTCTTCGATGCATCGACATGGACCATCTTCACGCCCTTGTCGGCCATCGCCAGCGTGCCGACGCCGGTATAGCCGAACAGATTGAGGCACTCCGGCGCTTCGACACCGGCCACGCGCTCGCGCATCCAGCTCCACACCGGCGCCATGTCGGGGAAGAAGCCGAGATGGCGGAACGGCGTGTTCTGCGCGGTAAAGGTCACGCCATCCCATTTGAGCGGCCAGCCTTCGCGCGGTACCGGCTCATTATACTCCCAGCGTCCGCCGCCATCCTCGTCGGATCCGGGCACGAACTCGCCCTGCGCGCGCCAGTCGGGATTGGCCGGCGCCCACAGCGCCTGGCCTTCGGGCCGGATGAAGCGGAAGCGACCATAGCGCTCAAGCTTGCGGCCATGACCCGAATCGATCAGGCCATAATCCGCCCAGGGCTCGCCGATCAGGGTCTGGAGCTCCATGCGCCTAAACTGCCACCGCCCGCTCGGCGATATAGGCGGTCACGGCGTCGAACGTGCCGGGCAGGCTGTCATAGCGTTCCTGCCGCTCGAACAGATCGCCGATCCGCGCTGGCAGTGTCGGTCGCACGCCCGTCGCGCGCTCGACCGCATCGTCGAACTTGGCCGGATGCGCCGTCGCCAGCGTGACCACGGGGATCTCGCCAAGATCGGCACGCCGCGCGGCGGCCAGGCCGATCGCGGTATGCGGGTCGATCACTTCGCCCGACGTCTCGCACGCCCAGCGCATCGCCAGCGCCATGTCGTCCAGGTCGATCCGGTCGCTGCCGAACAGTCCTGCCGCACCCTCGCGCTGCGCATTGGTCAGGCGCATGGCCTTGCTCGATTCAAAGCCGGCCATCTGTGCGGCAAGAGCAATGCCGTCGCGACCGCCGAGATCGAACAGCAAGCGCTCGAAATTGCTCGAGACCTGGATGTCCATCGACGGGCTCGGCGTTGGCACCACGGTGCCTTGCGAATAATCGCCATCGGCGAGCGCGCGGTGGAGGATGTCGTTGACGTTGGTCGCGACGATCAGCTTCGCGACCGGCAGGCCCATCTTCGCCGCGACATAGCCGGCAAAGACATCGCCGAAATTGCCCGTCGGCACGGAGAAGGCAACGGGCCGCTCGGGCGCGCCGAGCCGGACGGCGGCGTAGAAATAATACACCACCTGCGCCATCAGTCGCGCCCAGTTGATCGAATTGACCGCCGACAGCGCGAAGCGGCCGGAGAAGTCGGAGGAGTTGAACATCGCCTTCACCAGCGCCTGGGCGTCGTCGAAGCTGCCGTCGATCGCGATATTGTGGATGTTGGGCGCCAGCACCGTGGTCATCTGGCGCCGCTGCACGTCGGACACGCGGCCCTTGGGATGGAGCATGAAGACATCGACGCCCTCGCGCCCGGCCAGCGCATCGATCGCCGCCGAGCCGGTATCGCCCGAGGTCGCGCCGACGATGGTGACATGCTTGCCCGACCCGCTGAGGAAGCGTTCGAACAGCAGCCCGAGCAGCTGCAGCGCGACATCCTTGAAGGCGAGCGTCGGCCCATGGAACAGTTCTAGCAACCAGTGGCGCTGGTCGAGCTGGACCAATGGGGTCACGGCGGCATGCGAGAAGCGGCCATAGGCTTCGGTGCACAGCGCGCGCAGCTCATCGTCGCTCAGCACCCCGGCAACGAACGGCGCCATAACCGTGACGGCAGTGTCGACATAGGACATGCCGCGCATCGCCGCGATCGTCTCGGTCGAGAGCGTCGGCCAGCTCTCGGGCAGATAGAGCCCACCATCGCTGGCGAGGCCGGCCAGGGTGACCTGCTGGAAATCGAGGATAGGCGCGGTGCCGCGGGTGCTGATGTAACGCATGGCCTTGGCGACTAGCGGCGTGGGCGCAGAGTCACAAGCCAGTCGTCTCGGTGCGCGTCCGCCGCCTGAGCGCGAGCGCATAGATGATCCCGGCAATGGTCGCGAACACGAACCATTGCACGGCATAAGCGAGATGATTGTTGGGCACCGCCGACAAATCGGGCTCGGGGTTGGCGTCGAGCCCGGCAAGCGGCGTATCGGTGACCAGCATCAGCGTCTTGGGATGTCCGAGACCGACCAGCGAGGCAATCAGCGGCTGATCGTCGGGCGCGTGCGTGATATAGCCATGCACGTCGCCACCGGTCCATGTCGGCTTGGCGTCGGGCGCCCGCGCCAGGCCGATCTGCACGGTCATGCCGGGACCTTCGGCGCCGGTGCGGCACTGCGCGATCTGCCGCCAGCCGGTCGCGCCCTTGGCGTTGCGCCCGGCGCGGTTGCTCCAGCCGACCGGCTGCAGGCAAAAGGCGCCGGCCTTGCGGAACAGCAGCGACTCATCGACCGGAATGGCGGGAAAGGCGATCGGCGGCAGCGTGCGGTTCGCGGCATATTGCGCGATCAGCGCTTCCTTCTCGCCCTTGCGCTGCAACTGCCAAATGCCGAGCGCGATCATGATCGCGATGGCGAGGCCGACGATGATCGTCGCAACGATCGGAATCCGCTTCACGCGTCTTCGCCCTTCAGCCGGCCCTCGCGCGCGGCATTGCGATATTCGAGCGCGATCAGCACGCCCTTGGCGGCACGCAGCGATCCGACCACGCCGGCCGCGGTCACCGGGATCCAGATCAGCATGTGCAGCCAGAGCGGCGGATGCAGCGTCAGCTCGGTGGTGATCGCCATCGCGACGACGATTGCGCCGAGGATCAGGGTCAGGAATGCGGCGGGGCCATCGCCGACGTTGAAGCTGTCGAAATCGAGGCCGCAACTGGGGCAATTCGGCGCGAAGGCGGCAAGGCCGGCGAACAGCGTCTTTGCGCCGCACCGCGGGCAAAGTCCCTTGATTGCGACCTGGGTCGGCGTCGGCGCCGTGGCAAGGTCAGGCGCGGCCGACACACCATGGATCGGGTTGATGGTCGACCGGAACGCCGGACTCGTCGGGCGCCGGGAAGCGCGCCTTGAAGGTGAAGGCCTGAGCCGTCGGGCCATAGCGGTCGAGCCGCCACAGCCGTCCCAGCGCTTCGTCGATCGTCGGGATATGGCCGGCGGGAATCCACCACAGCGCCTGATAGGCGCCGTCGAAGCGATCGAAGAATTCGCGCCGCCGCGCCATGATCGGCGTGTGTGCGCTGCGATAGACGAAGTCGAACAGCGCATCGGCATCGCGCCACACCGACATGTTGACCGCGAACAGCGGGTCGGATGTCGGCCGGATCGCGGTCGCGTTGCCGCTATCGTCCTGCAGCCGCCAGATGAAGCCCGGCGACGCGTCGGCAATGGTGTTGACCCGGTCGAGTGCGGCCATGAACGGCTCGACGCGCGGGTCGCCGGGCGGTGCAACGAACCGCCCGACATTGACCTGTGCGAGATGCCAGGCCTCGCTCACCCGCCGTGGACCGGCGCGCCCCAGCCGCCCCAGACATAGATGGTGACGAACAGGAACAGCCACACCACGTCGACGAAGTGCCAATACCAGGCGGCGGCTTCGAAGCCGAAATGCTGGCGAGGCGTGAAGTCGCCCTTATAGGCGCGCACCAGGCAGACGATCAGGAAGATCGTGCCGATCAGGACGTGGAAGCCGTGAAAGCCCGTCGCCATGAAGAACGATGCGCCATAGTTGATGCCCTTGAACGGGAACGGCGCGTGCATGTATTCATACGCCTGGATCGAGGTGAACAGCGAGCCGAGCAGGATGGTCAGCCACAGACCCTTGAGCACGCCGTCGCGGTCGCCCACGCCGAGCAGGCCCCACAGGCCGGTTTTCTCGCCGCCGCGCTGACCATGGATCAGTGCATGATGCGCCCAGGTCACGGTCGTACCCGAGGTTAGCAGGATGATCGTGTTGAGCAGCGGCAATTCGAAGGCGTTGATCACTTCGATGCCCTTGGGCGGCCATTGCGCGGCTCCCGCCACGGCATCGGCGATCACGCTCGTCGCACCATCCGCATACTGGATCGCGGCCGGGAAGAGCGAGAAGTCGAAGAACGCCCAGAACCAGCCGACGAAGAACATCACTTCCGAAGCGATGAACAGGATCATGCCGTAGCGCAGGTGAAGCTGCACCACCGGGGTATGGTCGCCGGCATGCGCTTCCTTGATCACGTTCGCCCACCAGCTGAACATGGTGGTCAGCACGCCCGCCACGCCGAGGAAGAAGACGATCCCGCCGCCGTTCGGCTTGCCGACATGGCCGCCATGCATCCACATGATGCCGCCTGCCGCCATCGCCAGCGCCGAAAAGGCGCCGATGATCGGCCAGATGTCCGGTGCGAGGATGTGGTAGTCGTGGTTCTTGGCGCCGGCCATGCGTCGGTCCCTTGTTGAGATAGGCTGTTCGTAGGTGCTCTAGCTTGCGACGTCGCCGGAATCCACCGGGTAAAATGTGTAGCTGAGCGTGATCGTCTTGATGTCCTTCGCGTCGGGATCATCGAGCATTTTCGGATCGACGAAGAAGATCACCGGCATGCGCGCGGTTTCGCCCGGCTTCAATGTCTGCTGGGTGAAGCAGAAGCACTGGATCTTGGTGAAATACTTGCCCGCCTGGGCCGGGGTGACGTTGAAGGTCGCGGTCCCCGTGACCGGCTTGTCCGAGGTGTTGGTTGCGGTGAAGAAAGCCATGTCGCGCGCGCCGACATCGACCGTCTCGGACGGATGCTCGGCGGCGAACTTCCATGGCAGCTTTGCGCTGACATTGGTGTCGAAGTCGATCTGCACCCGGCCCGCACCGGCGACGGCGCCCGGCGCGACCAGGCCGCGCTGCGTCGTGCCGTTGAGCCCGGTCGCCGCGCAGAACATACTGTAGAGCGGCACGCTGGCAAAGCCGAGCCCGGTCATGAAGCAGACGCCGAGTACGGCGAGCAATGCGGTGCGGACCGGCGGGGTCAATGCGCGATTCCCGCCTTGATCTTCACGATGGTGATCGCGAACACCAGGATGACCAGTGCGCCGAGGATCAGCCCCATCACGGTCGCGCGCGAACGCTGGCGTGCGCGGATCAGTTTTTCGGTGTCGGGCTTGAGGTCGGGCATGATGTCAGATCCAGTGATCGACGACGAGCGCGCCGAAGAGAATGAAGAGATAGAGGATCGAATAGGCGAACAGGCGCTTTTCCGGGCGCATCGCGTCGTCGGCGCCGGTGATGCGCAGCGCCACATTCAATGCCATCGCGCTGAACACCGCGGTCGTGACGATCGCGACGAGGCCGTAAAGCGCGCCCGCTAGGCCAAGCGGCCAGGGTGCGATCGCTGCGGCGGCCATCGGCAGGGTGTAGAGCCCGATCTGCACCCGGGTGGTGCGCTCGCCCGCGACGACCGGCAGCATCGGCACGCCGGCGGCGGCGTAATCGGTCTTCATGAACAGCGCGAGCGCCCAGAAATGCGGTGGCGTCCACAGGAAGATCAGCGCGAACAACAGGATCGGCAGGGTCGCGACGTCACCGGTCGCGGCGGCCCAGCCGATCAGCGGGGGAAAGGCGCCGGCGGCGCCGCCGATAACGATGTTCTGCGGCGTGCGGCGCTTCAGCCAGATGGTGTAGACGAAGACATAGAACAGGATCGACGCAGTCAGGATCGCCGCGGCAACGAGATTGAGCGCCAGGCCCATCAGAATCACCGAAAAGGCGGCAAGGCCGACGCCGAAATGCAGTGCCGACTGGCGGTCCATCCGCCCGGCGGGAAGCGGCCGGCCGGCGGTGCGCTTCATCACTTGGTCGATATCGGATTCATACCATTGGTTGAGTGCGCCTGCCGCACCCGCGCCAAGCGCAATGCACAGGATCGCGGTGAAGCCGAGCACCGGGTCGATCGTCACCGGCGCGGCGAGCATGCCGCACAGCCCGGTGAACACGACAAGGCTCATCACCCGGGGTTTGGTCAGGGCAAGAAAGTCGCGCCAGTCGGCGGGCAAGGTGAGAGTCGCGGAGGTCATGATTGCCAGCGCCTATAGGCCGCTGTGACGGCTGGGGAAAGTGCCCTCTATGGGCCTCTATGCCGCTACGCCACCGCACTCCATTCCGGCATGGGAGTCTGGTGCCGCCAGCGCGTGCTGGCGGGCAGCGGCAAGCTCACCATTTTCGCGCCGCTGTGGAAGATCAGGCCCTGGTCGGACAATCGCTTGAGTGCGTCCGCGATCGCCGCCGACCCAATCGCCACCGACTCGATGGCGCCCGATAAGGCGTCGATCGTTTGCGGTGTCCGCAATGCCCTGATGATGGCGCTGTCGTGCGCATCCAGCAGATAGGTCAGTGCGGTTTCCCCGCGCGTATCGACGATCCGCGTCTCGGGGCCCTCATCGGCATAGGACAGAATGACGTCGCGCGTGCGGTGAAGCGATTTCCAGTGATCGACGATGCGATCAATCTCGCGGTGCGCGGCGCGCAGTTGCGGCGCGTTTTCGAACGGGCGCTCGAAATAATAGCAATAGCGGTCGAGGTCGAAGCGGCTTTGCTGCAGGAAGGACTCGCCGAAGATCAGGCCATAGCTCGAGTCATGCGTCGCCGTCGGCAAGCCGAAGCGTTCGGGGGCTTCCTGCAACGGTGCGTAGCGGGTGATCTGAACCGGCAGCCGCGTCGATGGCGCATCCAGGTGAAACAGGGTCGGCAGCACCGCGATCATCCGGCGATAATCGTCGATATCCTCATCGGGAAAACCGTAGATCAAATTGTAATGGACCAGGACGCCGGCGGCCTTGCCGAGCAGCATCGTGTGGACATTCTGTGTCGCGGTCACGCCTTTGCGCATGGTCTGGAGAACGGTGTCGGAAAGCGATTCGATGCCGGGCTGCACCTCGGTGAAACCGGCATCGCGCAGCAGGTCGACCCATTCGGGTTTGACGTTCGCCTTGATCTCGCCGGTCAGCGTATATTTCTGGCTGCGGGACGCCAGCAGCGGCAATAGCGTGCGATAATAGGTCTGCGGCAGGATATAGTCGGAGAAACGGAATGCGGTGATGCCGTATCGCTTCGATGTTTCGTCAAGCGCACGGATCACATTGTCGGGATGCTTTGCGCGAAACGCCATGTCGCTGTCGGCGATGCCGCAAAATATGCAGTGGCTTTTTGCGCCCCACCAGCATCCCCGGGCATTTTCCAGCGGCAATCGCTCGACCTCGATCTCGACTTGGTGATCGCGCTGCAAGGCGGCGACATCGCTGAAGAAATCGTCATAATCCGGGATCGGCGAGCTGTTGATATCGATCAGCGTCGCTGCCGCCGTCTGCACCACAGCGCCCTGATCGTCGCGGATCGACAAACCGGGGATTTCGGAAAGCGCCTTCTCGCCGATCGAGCTGCGCGCCAGATCGGCGATCGCCGGTTCGCCTTCGCCGTCGCAAATCGCATCGATCCAGGGAAATGCGTCGAGGATCGTGCCCGCCGTCGGCGATCGGACGGCATAGCCGCCAAGCGCCACAAGGATATCCGGGGCACGCTGCTTGATCAGCCTGGCCAGCGCAACGGAAGCGATCGTCTGGTCGAACATGCAGGTGAAGCCGACGAACGTTGCGCCGTCATCGACGATCGCATCGGCGCATTCGTCGAGCCAGGCGGGAATGGTTTCACGCCGCAGGATCAGTAACTGCTCGATCACACCGTCCTCGCCGCCCCATTCGGCTGCGTCGATAACGCCGAGGCTCAGCAGGCGTTTTGTCGCCGCGCGCAGCAGACGGGTCTGGCGCGGCGTAAGCTCGGGATCGATCACGCCACTGAACAGGAAATCATTGAGCGCGAACACATTGGCGAGGGCATAATAGGTCTTGGCTTGCAGGAAGCGCAGCGCGAACAGATTCAGGTGCCGGACGCGCGCCCGAATCCCCGCCGCGTTTAGCACTGCCTTCAGGACGCCCAACCCCAGGCTGGGCTCGGTAAGCGTTGTCCAGGGCATGCTGACCAGCACCGCATAGGGTGCTGGCCGCTGCTCGAACAGTTTGACGACGTTCAAAACTTCGCGACTCGCGACAGGTCGCGGACCGAAAGGCGTGCGCGGCCCGCCTCGGTCGGAACCAGCATGATGACCACGGCGACAACCACGCCGACGACAATCGCCGCGTTGCTCACCGGACCACCCGGATCGCCGATCGGATTGCCGCCACCGCCTGCCACGATCACGCGGTCAAGTGCTTCGGGTGACAGTACGACGCCGATCGCGTGGCCAATCTCGGCCGGGCGCAGCGCCCAGTTTCTGACGAAACGACCATCGGCCATGACCTTGTGGAAATATTCCAACACTTCCCGATCGACCGGGTCAGCCACCTGCCCAAGCTGCGATGGTGCGACCGATTTCAACGCGGCGGCGGTTTCGCTGCTGATCGGTACGTTGAGGCGCTTGGCCAGGGCTTCGGGGTTCTCGAAAGCGTCCACCAGATTGGCGCCTTTTTCGCGGACTGCACGGCCGAAGCTGATGATGTCATCGTTCAACTGTCCATTGGCGAACATATCGGCTGCGACGGGCGGCAGGAAATGGGGTTGCGGAATGGGGATGGGCGGCTTGCCGGTGCTGCCGCAGGTGAAGCCCCCATCAGGGTCATCGAAAATGATCGAAGAAGTCTTGTCGAGCGGTCCGAAAATCCCCTCGATCTGCTCGACGACAAAATTCGCGGCCTTGGTGGTGATGCTTCGCAGTTCGCCCTGGCTAACCTTGTCGCCGTCACTGTCGATCGAATTGACCAGCAATGATACGCCGCGCAGCTGTGCAAGCAATGCCGGATCAAAGGGCGGTATGCGACGCACGCCATGCGCAGTGATAATAATACCGCCACCATCGCCGCCACCAAAGAGGATAATATGAGCCATAGTCGTTCTCCCACAGGTCTAGCTTTCCGGCGAGCTGTGCAGAGCCGGATGCGAATCTAGGGCGACCATTTATTATGCTCATTCATATAACAGGGTGCGAAACGGAACACAAATGCCTTACCACGGTGGGATTCTGGATTTTCCGAGCTGTTAAAGACGGAAGTAACTATACGAAACTTGTATTGACCTGCAGCAGATCGCGGAATTCGGGCGGGAAATGGCCGAATTTGCGCGCGCCTACGCAAAAATGCCTTGGTCTATCACTGAGACATTTCGTTGTTGGATGCTCGGTTGATCTCATCGATGGCCGAAGTCGAACCGTGCATTGCATCGGATGATGCGTGATTCTAGCCTTGGGTATGCAATCCGAACCTGCCGCAGCGATCGACCCCGCGCTGATCGAACCCTGGTTGCGCGCCCGATCCGTGGCACGAGGCCTCCCCCAGCCCGTCCGTGACCGGGGCGGCCTGAGACTCGATACTAATCTGCCGGCTGAGTTGCGGCGATATGTCTTCGCCCGAGCCGGGCCCGGCCTGATCGAACTGGGCCGATCGATTACGGCACCGCTCGTTTTTCTGAAGCTGTGCGGACCCCCGGAACAGCTCGCATCACTGCTTCCCGCGTATTGGTGCCTGTCCCCGGTCGGCTATGTGATGACCTGCGATGCGCCGCCCGCCACTATTGGGTTATCGCCGGAGTATCGGATGGAGACTCATGCCGACGGCCCGACCACTGAAATCCGCATCCTTGACGATCGCGACGCTCTCGCGGCGAGCGGCTTTGCCGCCGAATGGGATGGGCTATTTGTGTACGACCGGATCGTGACGGATGCCGGGCACCGCCGGAAAGGCCTTGGCCGCGCCGTCATGGCCGCGCTTGGCGCGGTGCGACGATCACCGCAATCGCGCCAGCTGCTCGTGGCCACCGAAGAGGGACGGGCGCTTTACGCTATGATGGGCTGGGAAGTGGGACAGCTCTTCTCCTCCGCCAGCATTGTCGATGGCACCGGAACGCCGGCCAAGGGCGATTCAACACTGCGGGATGCGGCACTGTGACGGTCGGGTGAGAGCCGGCCAAGTGCTCCTGTTCCGCTCCTGTTATCAATAACAGGAGCGGAAAAATAATGCCGAAAACAGGAGATAACAGGGCGAGACGCCGGGCGATCAGGAGGCGCGGCAAGCCATGAGTTCGACCCTAGAATATCTCCCCCGTCGCTTGAGCGATCGCGTCGGCAATATCCTCGCCCGACATCTCCCCTGTGCGAAATGCGCGGGCGGTCGCGTCTGCCCAGAGTGTCGGCGGATCGGAATTGTTGCGCGAGAGGCTGCCGACCGCCGACGCCTCCTGCCGCGCCCAATGCGCGAGCGGGGCGGCGAGGGCCGGGTCCGGCTGAGGCGAATCGCGCCGGGTCAGGCAGGCGCCCCAGCGATGCGGCGCGTCGCACACCATGCTGACCAGCGCGCGGTCGAACCGCCGGCGGACTTCGTAATGGCCGAAATCGACCATATGGGCGCGAACCCCCGGCTGCCGGTCGAGGCGTGCGAGTTGAATGTTGATGCCGTCGCACGTGGCGTCGCCCGATCCGTCGAGCATGGCTTCGACCTCGGACCGGACGCGTGGATCGACCGGCTCGAAGGCGCTGTCGACATAGGCAATGCGCGGCCCATCCGCCGCCGCGCGCAGATGATAGCGCGATCCGGCATTGCTGCTGGTCAGGCCATAAGCGCGCAGCAGCAGCTCGATCTCCAGCCGGACGCGCTCGCCGGCCGAGCCGCGCCACGGCAGCACCGGCTCGTCCTGGTCGCGGGCATGGGCACGGCGCACCAGCACGGCAGCGGGCAGCTGCTCGCCGCGATGAGTCAGGGCATCGAAACCGAGATCGAGTACGGCATAGGCCGGCACGGTCCACAGATCCGGTGCGGCGCGGGCCAGGATCGCGGCGATGATCGCTTCCATCAGCACCTCGCGCAGCGCCTCGCGAAGCGAACAGAGTCCCGATGAAT
The DNA here is from genome assembly GCF_050725575.1 of Sphingomonas sp. Classification (GTDB taxonomy): domain Bacteria; phylum Pseudomonadota; class Alphaproteobacteria; order Sphingomonadales; family Sphingomonadaceae; genus Sphingomonas. The sequence goes on from NZ_JBOHHW010000022.1 coordinate 24,901, forward strand.
GATGCGCGCGTGCCGGGACATGTCCCGCACCGCGACCGACGCCCTTCAGGTCGAGCAGCAGATGCCCGCTGTTCCCCGGCCAATCGGCCCGCAGTACCGCCGCGCGACCATAGCGCGGCGGCCGCCATACCAGGCGCGGTTCGCCGATCGTGGCAATCGGGGTGTTGACCTCGGCCTGTGCGGCCTGAGTCAGCGACACCAGACCGGCCTGTTCCAGCATCCAGGCTTCGCGTGTCACGACTGGATCCAGACCAGCGGCGCCAAGTGCTTCGTCCGACAGCGCCGGCATGTCGTGCGCAAGCAGGGCGTGATCGAGCAGGACGACCCGCGCTGTGGCCACTCGCACGAGCTGATCGGCAACGCCGTCCGGGGCATCGATCTCGGCCAGGTCGCGCTTCGGCGGATCGACCGGCAGGCGCGGCGGCACGATGCGGCACATCGAGGGTGGCGGGTTCATCTATGACTCGATTGGTGCCGGAACATTGTCTATGCGTAACGAACCGCCGGAATGAGTACAAACATGTACCGATGGCGGCGGCAACCAGGGGGGATGCAGGCCATGAACAGCGACGACCCGAAGCCATCGACCGACCCGCACGCCACGGCCGCGAACCTCGCGTCGCAACAGGCCGGGCAAGCCGTGCCCGCCGATGGCGGCTTGAGCGACGAGCTGAACGAGGTGCTGCTCGGCCTCAAGCGCAAGATCGCGGCCAGCCCGGCATTGCAGAGCGTGCTCCACGCCGCCGACGATGCCGAGGATTTCTTCAAGCGTCTGGTCGGGATCGGCGCCGATCACGGCGTCGATTTCACCCCGGAACAGGGCAAGGCATTCGTGCAGCGCCGCAACGATGTGGTTGCCGCCAATCTCGGCGCCGAAGCGCCGCCCAGTTCGCAGACCAACAACTGCACTCAGGGCAATACCTGCCAGACGCTGTGCACCAACAATCCCTATAATTCGTCCTGCTGACGATAGCATTGGACGAAGGACTGGGTGTCGGCGGATCGCTCCCGATGCGGCAAAATGCATCGGGAGCGGTTCCATCTATGACTCGCCCGGCCGGTGAACATTGTCTATGCGTAACGAACTGCCATACCGGGCGAAGCGACCCGGGTCGGCATTGGGGCAATGGGGATGCACGATGAGTAGTGACGAAAAAAATCCTTCGACCGATCCGCATGCGAGCGCCGCAAGCGCCGCGTCGCAACAGGCTGGGCAAGCCGTGCCGGGCAGTGAAGGCCTGAGCGACGAATTGAACGCCTTGCTGCTCGACCTGAAGCGCAAGATCGCAGCGAGCCCGCCGCTACAGAACATGCTGCACGCCGCTGAGGATGTCGAAGACTTCTTCAAGCGCCTGATCGGCATCGGCGCGGCTCACAGCATCGAGATCACCCCGGAGCAGTGCAAGGCCTTCATTCAGCGCCGCAACGATGTGGTTGCCGCCAATGTCGGCACTGAACCCCCGCCCAGTTCGCAGACCAATGGCTGCACCGAGGGCAATACATGCCAGTCGCTGTGCACGGTAAACCCCTATAATTCGGGTTGCTGACGGCGGATTGGTTTGGCCCGTCATGCCCGCCATGACATGGGCACAATGATGCACTGGCATTGTCCGGGTGAAGACGGCAACTAGAGGAGGCAAGCGATGAGTGGCGACGACCAGAATCCTTCCGATCCGCATGCCGGCGCCGCGAGCGCCGCGTCGCAACAGGCTGGGCAAGCCGTGCCGGCCAGAGAAGGCCTGAGCGACGAATTGAACACCTTGCTGCTTGACCTGAAGCGCAAGATTGCGGCCAGCCCGCCGCTGCAGAACGTGCTGCACGCCGCCGAGGATGTCGAAGACTTCTTCAAGCGCCTGATCGGCATCGGCGCGGCTCACAGCATCGAGGTCACCCCGGAGCAGTGCAAGGCCTTCATTCAGCGCCGCAACGATGTGGTTGCCGCCAATGTGGGTACCGAGCCTCCGAGCAGCAGTTCGGAAACGCTGGGTAACACTTGCCAGTCGCTGTGCACGGCGAACCCTTATAATTCGAGCTGCCGTTGACCGCGAGAGTTGGTTTGGCCCGTCATGGCGGGATGGCGTTGTCCGATCGCCGCTGGTGATGTCGTCATTGCATGTCCAAAGATCGGCCGGCGCAAGTCCCTCGGCTCGATCATCGACCGGTCATGCCTGACATGATGACGCAGGCGCCGGCGATGTCCGTCTCCGCTCGCTCGGCCGGCGTGTCGCCGGGCGTCGATCCCGCGACGCCGCTGCCGTTCGAGGAGGTGCTTGCACCGTTGGTCGGCCGGACGATGGATGCGCTGCTGGCGGCGCTTGGGCAGACGTACCCCGCTTTCCTCGCCCGGCTGTCGCCAGCCGCGACCGGGATGATCGAACGCTCGCTGCTCCACCGTCTGGTGTCATGCAGTGTGCCGATGCTGTTGGGCGCGTTCAACCAGTGCCGGCCGCCGGGCTTCACTTTGCTGTCACGCTTCCTTGATGGCGAGGTGCGGGCGGCCAATCCCGATGAAGGCGCGTCGCGCGTTCGCTATGACGGCTTTGTCGCCGATATGCTGGCGGGCGGTTTCGAACGTCTGCGGCACAGCCATCCGGTGTTCGCGCATGTGCTTGACACCGAGGTCCGCCATTTCCACGGCCATCTCGTCGAGGCGGCGGGGCGCCTGCTCGCCGATCTGCCGGCGATCGGCCGGACACTGGGCCGGCAGGGAGACCCCGGTGCGATCCGCTCGCTCTATCTGACCTTGTCCGATCCGCACCGGCACGGCCGCGCGGTGATGATCTTCGCGTTCCAATCGGGCCTATCGATCGTCTACAAGCCGCGCGACCTGACGCTGGATGCCGCGTTTCACGCCTTTTGGCAGTGCTGCGAACCGTTAGCGGCCAGGCCCGCCTTTCTGCCGTGCGGCGACTATGGCTGGATGGAGGCGGTCGAGCCGGTCGCGCCGGCCACGCCCGGGGAGCAGCGACAGCTCGACTTCGCCTCGGGCCGGCTGCTGGCGGTGCTCTATCTGCTCGGCGCGACCGATTGCCATTTTGAGAATTTCATCGTGCGCGGCGGCGAACTGGTGATGATCGATGCCGAGACCGCACTGCATCCGGCATTGTCGGACCGGCCGGTCGACCGCGCGCATCTCGGAGACCCCTGGGCTTGGGACAGCGTGATGCGACCAGGGCTCCTGCCTTATTGGATCCATGCGCCCGATGGCGACGGGGCCTGCGATGTCAGCGCACTTGGCCGGCGCGGCGCAGTACGCGGCAATTTCGCACGCCAGCGGTGGCGCGCGATCAACACCGATGCGATGACGCTGGCGAGCGAGCCGGCAACACTCGATGCCGAGGCTTCCGAGAGTCGAGAGATCGACCTCAACGCATTGAGCGACGGCTTCGCCACGATGTACCGGAGTCTGGTCGAGCGGCGCGATGCCTTGAAGGAATCGGCCGAACTCCGCGCCCTGGGCGCGGCACGGGCGCGCTTCGTGGTGCGCGGGACGATGCAATACGGCACCATGCTGCAGAAGAGCCTCGTGCCCCATTGCCTTGAAAGCTTCGCTGCGTACCGCGCGCATTTCGAGCAGTTGCCGGCGCTGGTCAATGCGGCCGACCCGCATTGGGCCCAGCTGCGCGAGGCCGAGATCGCGGCGCTGGAACGGCGCGACATTCCCTATTTCGCGGTTGATACTTCGGGCGTGACGGTAACCGCATGCGATGGCGCAACGGTCGATGCGCCAGGGCTGCGCTGTGCCTATCCCGATATGCTCGAACGGTTCGACCGGCTCGGCGCGCCCGATCTCGCGCGGCAAGTCGCGTTGATTGGCGCGAGCATCGCTGCGGCCCGCACCCGGCGCGGGACGACCGATGGCGACCGCGTGCCGGTGCCGGTGCCGGGTGCGGGCGATCCGGCGGATGCGCTGATGCAGGCCGCGCTGGAGATCGCCGACCGGATCGCCGCCACCGCCCACGGCGTCGACCGGGGGACTGCGCAGTGGATCGGCCTGCATTATTACAAGGCTGCCGATTGCTACGCACCACAACGGCTCGGCCATGGGTTTTATGAGGGCAATGCCGGCATCGCACTGTTCCTCGCCGCGGCCGCGGCGCTGGGCGCGCGCGACGATCTGCGCGACGCGGCCCATGCGGCACTGGCACCGATCCGCACGTTCGATCTGCGTGCGCCGGATGCGGCGGCGGGACGGATCATCGGGATCGGCGCCGGCGATGGTCTCGGGTCGCTGGTTTATGCGCTGACACGCTGTGCCGATCTGCTTGGCGACGAGTCGCTGCTGGCCAATGCGGCGCGGATCGCCCGCGACATCGACGATGCAGCGATTGCCGCCGATCCTCATGCCGACATATTGTACGGCACCGCCGGCGCGATCGTGTCGCTGCTGGCGCTTCATCGGCGTACCGGCGCGCCGGACCTGATCGATCGGGCGACCGCCGCCGGCCGGCGTCTGATGCAGCAATGGGCCGAGCTGCCGCGCACGCTGGGCATGTCGCATGGTGCTGCCGGATTCGCTCTGGCGCTCGCCCGCCTCGAGCGTGCGACCGGCGATGCGGCATTCGGACGGACGGCCGGCGAGGCGATCGCGTTCGAGCGCGGCCTGTTCGATCCGGCGGCAGGCAATTGGCCCGACCTGCGCTTCCCGCCCGAGCCGGAAACCGGTCGGCTGCCCTGTTCGGTGATGTGGTGCCACGGCGCGCCGGGCATCGGCGCGGCGCGCCTCGCCATGCTCGACCTCTATGCCGATCCGCAGGTGCTGGAGGATGTCGAAACCGCGATCGCGGCGACGCTGAGCAATGGCGTCGGTCCGATTGACCATCTGTGCTGCGGTAATTTCGGGCGAATCGATTTCCTGACCGAGGCGGGACGCGTGCTCGATCGGCCCATGCTTCATGCGCAGGCAAGCGCAATTGCACTTGCCCGTCTTGCACGCTGGCGCGAAACGGGATCGTTCGCGCTCGACGTCAATGACGCGCCCGACCGTCTGAAGCCTGGCCTGTTCAGTGGCCTGGCCGGAATTGGTTATACATTGCTGCGCCTCGCCGCGCCGGGGCGGCTGCCGACGGTCCTGACATGGAATTGAGCCCGGATGAATTGAGTCCGGGCGAATTGAGCGCAGGCGTGACGCCGACGGTCGGCGTGATGCTCGACCGTCTGGCACCGGCGCTGGTACCGCCTTTGTTCGATGCAGCGGCGATCGACCGGTTGCGTGCCTTATGCCATCGCCTGCCGTCGGCGCGCTTCCTGTTGTTCGAGCGTCATCTGGGGCCAGGGTCGGGGTGTGTCGATCTCAGCATCGGTCACCCGGCCCGCCTGCCTGCGGAGCTCGATCTGGCAGCGATTCCTGCCGCGTCAGGTGCGCTGTGCCTGGAATATGATCTGGGCCTGGAATATGATCCGGACGGCGACACGGCGGCGCCCGCCTTATTCTTCACCGTACCGCTCAGCCCGGCGCTGACCGATGCGGCGCTGGTTGCGTTGGCGGCCGGGCTGCTTGGACATATGCCGGCATCGATGCGCGACTGGCTCAAGTGTGCCGCTGCGGCGCAGGTGCCGGACGAAAGCTGGATCACTCATGTCGGCGCGATGCTGGGCCGGGAAGGTCGGCCGATCCGTGTCAATATCGGCGCCTCGTCCGCCGCGCCGCTGCGCCGTTATGCGGTGGCGGCGGGGTGCGGCGCCGGGCCGCTGGCCGCGCTCGATCGCCTGTTGTCGATCATCGACGGCCTTCCCCTGTCGCTGATCCTTGCGCTCGAATTCGGCACCGCATTGTCGCCGCGGATCGGGATCGAGCTCTATATGCCGCCGCCCGAACAAGCGGTGGCCGCGCTGCTTCACCGCCTCGAAGCATATGACCTGTGTAGTGCCGCCGAAGCCGCTGCGATCCTGATCTGGGCCGACGAGACGGATACGGATGGGCCGCCCTGGCCGGAACCGCTGCGCAGTCTCGATGCGCTACTCGGCCCGGCCGCACGAGGGCGGGCGATGCGGTCGGTTGCGCATCTCAAGCTGGTCGCCGAACCAGAGGGCGAGGTGCGGGCAAAGGCATATCTTGCGGCATTCTATGTGCGCGGCGATCCACGGTCAGCGCGGTGGATATGAGCGACGCGCGGATCGAGTGGCGTGGCGACCTGTTCGCGGCTGACCTGGCCGCGGCGCGCACCGGGCTCGCTCGTTTCCCGCTCATCGCGCGTCCGTTCAGGCACACCATGACCGCATTCCTGCACCCCGCGGGGGAGGAGGAGATCGATCTCGGCGCGATCATCCGCCTGCGCGCCTATGGCGACCTGGCGACCGTCTCGGCCGGGGCGATTGCCGTGCTGTTGCAGGGCGGGCTGCACGGCAAGCTCCAGCGCAAGGCGCAATCCGGAGCGATGCGTTCGCTCGGGTCCGCGATGCTGCGCTGGCCAGACGGCGAACTGCTGGTCGCTGGCACGCGTTATCGGCCGCTATCGGTGCGGGTTTCGGAGCGGCTCCATCACAGCCTGGCCGATGCCGCATCGTCCGGACCGGAGGCCGAGGCGCGGCGTGTGACGGTCGATCTCGACCGGCACCTGTTCCGGCTCGCTGCGGATGGCGAGGTCAGGCTGCTTGGGCAATTGGGGCCGCGGATCGAATTCAAGGGACCGACACAAGCTTGGGTCGATGATGTGCGCATCGCGGTCGATGCCGATCATCTGGTTAGGCGCCGGCCCAATCGCGCACTCGAACTGCTGTTCCAGGATATGCTGCGCGACAAGCTCGTCTCCGCACCTGGGGGTTTTCCCGAAGCCGAGCTCAAATTCGACCTGCAGGGCGGGATCGACGACACCGTGATCGACGCCGTGGTGCTGGCGCTCGGCGATGTGCGGCCGCTTCTCCCGCCGCCGCACCGGATCGAGCGGGTGCGCCGCTATCATCTCTGTCGCGACCGCCTGAGCAGCGACGCCTGCACTGTGGTCGAAACGCCGTCTGGGCGATTGTCCGAAAAGCGCAAGCGCAACAGCCGCGCCCTCGGCGGAGTGTTGTTGCGCGATACCATCGCCTCGCGCACCACCGACCGTGATGGTGTTGCGGTGCCGATCGCCGATTTTCTGGCTGATCGCGGCTGGACGTGCCTCGCCATGTTCGAAAAGACCCAGACCAAGCTGCCCTTCGCCCTGCCCGGTGGCCGCGCCTATCTGATCAGCGTCGACCAATGCTTCGCACCTGATGGGCGCACGCTCGATCAGATCGAGCTAGAATTCATCGGGTCTGTGGATGGTGCGCTGGTCGATCCGGCGAATGTGGTTGCGGAGCTTCAGGAACTGGGGCGGCGGTTACAGCGCAGCGCGCTGGGTCGGCGTCTCACGCCCAGTACGCTCACCAAGCACGGGTTTTTCAGCGCCGCTGCTACGCTGGTCGCCTGACGCGGCAAGTGCCAGGTCGAGCACGGCGTGAAAGGCGCGCCGCTCCGCCGGCATGGAATGACGGGACGCCATTTCTCGTCCGTTGCGTATCAGGCGAGCGCGCAAGCCCCGATCGTCAATTGCACGCAACACTGCCCTGACATGCGCATCGAGATCGCCGAACGGTGGCTGAAGGCAGGTCTCCGCCGCGATGCAATGGCCGTAAGTGCCGGCCACGTCGCTGCAAATGACGATGCATCCGGCCGCCATGCCTTCCAGCGCCGGCAGATAGAAACCCTCGACCCGGTTGGGCAGCGCGACCAGCACATCGGTGGCGCGGATGATGCCGACCTGCTCGGCATGCGGGCGCCAGCGACCATCGAGCAACTCAGGCTCATGACCGAGTGCACGCAGTCGCTTGTCCAATCGCGCCGCGAACTCCGGCTGCTTCGCGCCGAGGATGGTGATGCGGTGGCGCTTGCGTGGACGGTGCGCCGCGGCGCAGGCAGGGTGAAGGCCGATCGGCACGACATGGATGGGCCCGTTCGCCACCGGCGCGATCTGATCGGCCAGTATGGGGGTGGTGCAGATCCGCCGTGCCGGCCGCTCGAGATAGCCGCGCAGCACCGGGTCGGCGAGATAGCCGGGATGCTGGACGAAATGGATGATCTCCGCTGCAGCGGTATCGTCAGGGAGCAGCGGCCAGTCCTTGCCGTTGATGCAGACAAAGCTGATGCCGCTCATATCCGGTGTCGCGGCAAGGTGATCGGCCGGCAGCCCCGCCCAGATGTCATTCGACTGATGGTTCGAGCCTGGCGGAAACCAGACCGTCGCGTCGATGCCGGGATGCGCCGCTGCGTGTCCGAAATAATCGCGCACCTTGATATTGCCGCCGGTCGGCCGCCGCACCTCACGGATGAACAACATCCTGCTCTGGTTGTGCGGGCGCGGGGTCATTGGCGCACCGTAGCTGTCCAGCCGGCTTCCGCAAACGCCCCATAAGCAAAACGCCCCGGCTCATCACCGGGGCGTTTCGTTGTTCGTAGATCGTTAGCCTCAGTGATGACCGCCGTCGTCGATCACCGGGAGCGTCTCGAACTGGTGATAGGGCGGCGGGCTGGACAGCGTCCATTCCAGCGTCGTCGCACCTTCGCCCCAGGGATTGTCGGCCGCCTTGCTGCCCTTGGCCAGCGACCAGAACAGATTGACGAAGAAGATAATCATCGAGGCAGCCATGATCATGTAGCCGACCGTCGCGATATGGTTCCAATAGGCGAGGCCGTCGGTATAATCGGGCATACGGCGCGGCATACCCTGCAGGCCGAGGAAGTGCATCGGGAAGAACATCACGTTCACGCCGATGAAGAATATCCAGAAGTGCAGCTGGCCGAGGAGCTCGTTATAGTTCCGGCCCGACATTTTCGGGAACCAGTAATAGAAGCCCGCGAACAGGCTGAACACCGCGCCGAGGCTCAGAACGTAGTGGAAATGCGCCACCACATAATAGGTGTCCTGCATGTAATCGTCGACGCCGCCATTGGCGAGCACGACGCCGGTCACGCCGCCGACCGTGAACATGAAGATGAAGCCGATCGCCCAGACCATCGGCGTCTTGAAGCTCAGCGAGCCGCCCCACATCGTCGCGATCCAGGAGAAGATCTTGATGCCGGTCGGCACCGCGATGACCATCGTCGCGGCGGTGAAGTACATCTTGGTGTTTACGCTGAGGCCGGTGGTGAACATGTGGTGCGCCCACACGACGAAACCGACCACGCCGATCGCGACCATCGCATAGGCCATGCCGAGATAGCCGAAGACCGGCTTTTTCGAGAAGGTCGCGATGACCTGGCTGACAATGCCGAAGCCCGGCAGGATCATGATGTACACTTCGGGGTGACCGAAGAACCAGAACAGATGCTGGTAGAGGATCGGGTCGCCGCCGCCGGCCGGATCGAAGAAGGTCGTGCCAAAATTGCGATCTGTCAGCAACATGGTGATGGCGGCCGCGAGCACCGGCAGCGCGAGCAGCAGCAGGAAGGCGGTGACCAGCACCGACCACACGAAAAGCGGCATCTTGTGCAGGGTCATGCCCGGCGCGCGCATGTTGAAGATGGTAGTGATGAAGTTGATCGCGCCGAGGATCGAGCTCGCGCCGGCGAGATGGAGCGACAGGATCGCCATGTCGGTCGACGGCCCGGGCTCGCCATAGGTGGAGAGCGGCGCATAGAGCGTCCAGCCATTGCCGGCGCCGCCGAAGAAGGGTGAGGCGAGCAGCAGCGAGAAGGCGGGCACCAGCAGCCAGAACGAGATGTTGTTCATGCGCGGAAAGGCCATGTCCGGCGCGCCGATCATGATCGGTACGAACCAGTTGCCGAAGCCGCCGATCATCGCCGGCATGACCATGAAGAACACCATGATCAGGCCGTGCGCGGTAACCAGCACGTTCCACAGATGGAGCGAGTGGTCGAGACCGGCCTCGCCGCCGGGCAGATAATGGACCCAGGTGCCGAGATACTGGATGCCCGGATGCATCAGCTCCGCGCGCATCAGGCCCGAGATCGAGCCGCCGACGATCCCCGCGAAGATCGCGAAGATCAGGTACAGCGTGCCGATATCCTTGTGGTTGGTCGACATGAACCAGCGCGCGAAGAAGCCGGGCTTGTGATCGCCGTCGTGCGCGTGATCATGGCCATGGCTGTGGCCATGCGCGTCGAATGCGGATGAGTGAATGGCGGTATCGGTCATGTCTTAGTGTCCGGTGCCGGCGGCGGCGGTGTTAGCCGTCGCGCCCTGAGTGGTGGTGGGGGCGGCGCTGGTCGCATTCTCGACCGGACCTGTGGTGTTGGCGATTGGCGCTGTACCGGCTGCAGCCGGGGCGGCTACTGGAGCCGCGGCTGCGGGAGCAGCATCCGGCTTCGCGCCCTTGGGCGTGCCGCCCTTAGCCTTGACCCATTTTGCGAAGTCTGCCGGCGACACCGCCTCGACCGCGATCGGCATATAGCCGTGACGCGCGCCGCACAGTTCCGAACACTGGCCGAAATAGACGCCTGGCTTGTCGATGGTGAAGCTGGTCTCGTTGAGGCGGCCGGGGACCGCGTCGAGCTTGATCCAGAAGGCGGGAACCGCCCAGCTGTGGATCACGTCGTTGGCGGTGGTGATCAGGCGGATCGGCACGCCGACCGGCAGGACGACACGGTTGTCGGCGGCGAGCAGGCGGGGGCCGTCCGCATCGGTGCGGAACCGCTCGCCCGGGGCGACCTGATCCTTTTCCTTGAGCATATTGGCGGTCACTTCGAATCCGCCATTATCGGGATACTGATACGACCAATACCATTGGTTGCCGATCGCCTTGAGTGTGATCGCATTGGTCGGGGCCGGCTTATACTGTGCCTGAAGCAGGCCGATCGACGGTACCGCGAGCAGCACCAGGATGACCACCGGCGCCAGCGTCCAGACGATCTCGATAAAAGTATTGTGTGAGGTCTTCGACGCCACCGGGTTGGCGGCGGCGCGGTAGCGGTACATCACCCAGAACAGCAGGAAGAGGACGAACAGCGAAATCACCGTAATCACGGGGACCAGGATCGCGTCGTGGAACCAGTGCGCGCGCTCACCATTCTTGGTGACCTGCGGCTGAATGCCCCAATGGCCGTCAACCGGTTGGCCGATGCCCGCTTTCGGAGCCAGCGCAGGTGCGCCATCCTGTGCAAGGGCCGGATCGGCCGGCTTGGCAGTCGCAGGGGCAGCCGCAGCGGGCGCCGCGACCGTCGTAGCCTGGGGCGCGGTGGCAGCCGGTGCGGTGACCGTCGGTGCGGCAGGCACCGTTGCAACTGGCGCCGTTGCGGTCGGCGGCGCGGCATGGCCAGCCCCTGCCAGCAGCAAGCCTGCCGCCAGTACGATCGATTTCAACCCCGTTATACGCATCAGTGTCGTCATCCCCGAAATCTTGGCCTAAAAATCTTGGCCCCGCGACTACGCCACCCCTTGTTGGACAGGGTGACGCTGGGCGGAAATACGCCCGTTTGTGACGGGCCTATACGCGTGACCCTCGCGTGTCTCAAGCTTGCGAGCGGCTTTTTTGCCCATGACGTTGCGCTTGGGGTGTCCGCCCCCCTATTTGAGCCCCGACGAAAGGGCCCCACCATGACCAAAGCCATGACCGAAGACCAGGTTCTCGCAGAATTCCGTGCCGCGGAAGCACTGCTTGAGGGGCATTTCATCTTGTCGTCCGGTTTGCGCTCGTCGCGCTACCTGCAATGCGCGCGCGTGCTGATGGACCCGGCGCGCGGCGCGCGGCTGGCCGAAGCGGTTGCCGCGCAACTCCCTGGCGATGTTCGCGACTCGATTCAGGCGGTGGTCTCGCCGGCGATGGGCGGGGTGATCGCCGGGCATGAGATGGCGCGCGCGCTGGGGGTCGAGGCGATGTTCCTGGAGCGGCCCGAGGGCGTGTTCGAGCTGCGCCGCGGATTCCGCCTTGCGCCCGGCACACGCGTGCTGATGATGGAGGATGTGGTGACCACCGGCCTTTCGTCGCGCGAAGCGATCGCCGCGATCGGTCGGGCCGGCGGCGTGACCGTCGCGGCTGCCGCCTTGGTCGATCGCTCGAACGGCAGCGCGGATCTCGGCGTGCCCTTCTACCCGTTGATCCGGCTCGACGTGCCGACCTATGCCGCCGATGCGCTGCCTCCCGAACTGGCGGCGGTCACGGCGATCAAACCGGGAAGCCGCGCAGCATGACCGATCAGCTCCGGTTGGGGGTCAATATCGACCATGTCGCAACGGTCAGGAACGCGCGCGGCGCGGGCTATCCCGATCCGGTGCGCGCGGCGTTGCTTGCGGCCGAGGCCGGCGCGGACGGGATCACGGCGCATCTACGCGAGGACCGGCGGCACATCACCGACGACGATATTGCGCGGCTGTCCGATGCGTTGACCATTCCGCTCAACCTGGAAATGGCCGCGACCGATGAGATGCTGGCCATCGCCCTGCGCCACCGGCCGCACGCCGCCTGCATTGTGCCAGAAAAGCGTGAAGAGCGTACCACCGAGGGCGGGCTCGACGCGGCCGGCCAGCACAACCATCTCGCGCCGCTGGTTGCGAGCCTCGGAAACGCGAACATCCGGGTCAGCCTGTTCGTCGAGCCCGATGCCCGGCAGATCGATGCCGCGCTCCGGCTCGGCGCTCCCGTCGTCGAACTGCACACCGGGCGCTATGCCGAACTGGCCGGCGAAGCGCAGGCCGAGGAGTTGCGCCGCCTGGCGGATGCAGCAGCACTGGCGGCGAAGAACGGGATCGAGGTCCATGCCGGCCATGGCCTGACCTACGACAATGTCGCCCCGATTGCTGCGATCCGGCAGGTGCGCGAGCTGAACATCGGTCATTTTTTGGTCGGCGAGGCGATGTTCGTCGGACTGGGCGAAGCGGTCCGCGCCATGCGCGCAGCGATGGACGCGGCACGGTGAGGGGCTTTCTTCATTCTCCCTGGACCAGGGAGGATTGAGATGATCATCGGGCTCGGTTCCGATCTGTGCAGCATCGAGCGGATCCAGGCGTCGCTCGACCGGTTCGGCGAGCGGTTCGAGCTGCGCGTCTTCACTGAGGTCGAGCGCGCCAAGGCGGCGCGGCGTCCCTTCACCAAGGCTGGTACGCTGGCCAAGCGCTTCGCCGCCAAGGAGGCCTATTCCAAGGCGGTCGGCACCGGCTTCAAGGCCGGCGTGTTCATGAAGGACATCGGCGTGGTCAATGCGCGGTCGGGTGCGCCGACGCTCGCGTTGACCGGCGGGGCCAAGGCGAGACTTGACGCCTTAACCCCTGCGGGCCACGTCGCGACAGTACATTTGACGATGACCGACGATCATCCCTGGGCGCAGGCCTTTGTGATCATCGAGGCCATCGCCATCCAAGACGATAATGGCAAGGAAAAGTAATGGCGGCCGAGGATTTGGCGTTGGACGCAAACCAGCCGGTAGAGGAAGCTGGGACGGAACCGCCGTCAAAGGCCGGCAAGCCGCAGACCAGCTGGTGGGACGAGGCCAAGGGCATCGTCTGGCTGGTGCTGGCGGTGCTCGGCTTCCACAGCTTCATCGCCAAGCCCTTCTATATCCCGTCCGAATCGATGCTGCCGGGCCTGCTTGTCGGCGACCGGCTGGTGGTGACCAAATATCCCTATGGCTGGTCGTTCGTGTCGCCGACCTTCCATTTGCTGCCCTTCTTCCCCGGGCGATTGTTCGGCCGCATGCCGGAACGCGGCGATGTCGTCATCGTTACCCCGCCGGGGACCAAGACCGATTATATCAAGCGCATCATCGGCCTGCCCGGCGATCGGCTGCAGGTACGCGGCGGCGTGGTGTTTCTGAACGGCGTCGCGATCAAGCGCGGGCCGCTGCATGAGGCGCGCATCCCGGTCGATCCCAACGCGACCTGCGACCCCGGCCAATATCCCGGCGCGCTCGAGACCGACAAGGACGGCAAGAGCTTCTGCCGCCTGCCGCTCGTCACCGAGACATTGCCCAATGGCCGCAGCTACGAAACGGTCGATCTGCAACCTGACAGCCCGGGCGACAATTACGGCCCGATCACCATTCCCGACAAACATGTCTTCCTGATGGGCGACAATCGCGATCGCAGTTCGGACAGCCGCTTCCGGCTCGGCGAACCCGATCTCGGCCTTGGTGGCCCGGTGCCATGGGAATATGTCGGCGGCCGTGCCGAATTCATCACCTTCTCGCTGGATGGCGCGGCGTCCTGGAACCCGCTGACCTGGTGGGGGTCACTGCGGTCGGGCCGCGCCGGCACATCGCTGCATCCGCGGGAAGAAAAGAAATGACCGATCAGCGCCCTCATGACGGTATCGACCTGGTCACCGGGGCCAGCCCGCATGAGGTGCGCGATCCGATCATTCGTGCAGAACTGAAGCGCGCGACGGTCTGGCTGAGCCTTGCCGCGGCCATGGCATTGGTCGTCCTGCTGATTCAGCCATTGTTGATCATCTTTGCCGGGCTGGTGTTCGCGTCGATGCTCGATGGCGGTGTGCGCCTGCTCGGGCGGGTGCTCAAGATCGGGCGCGGCTGGCGGCTGCTGATCGTCGTCGTGCTGGTCGTCGCCTTCCTCGGCGGAACATTTTACATGACCGGCGTCCAGGTCGTGCAGCAGGTCACACAGCTGCAATCGACGCTGGTCGAACAGTTCAACCGCGTTACCCACTGGCTGTCGCAAATGGGCGTCATGCCCGGCCGGTCCGACCTCAACAGTATCCTGCAACAGGCGATGGGGTCGGTCGGCCGGCTCACCTCCTTTGTCGGCACGGCGGCGGGCGCCATGACCAGCCTGTTCATGGTGCTGATCATTGGCCTGTTCCTGGCGATGGACCCCCGGGTCTATGAACGCGGCGTGCAGTGGATGATCCCGATGGACAGCCGTCGCGAGTTCGCCATCACGCTGCAGCGCATGGGCGTGACAATGCGCCGCCTGCTCGCCGGGCGGCTTGCCGGCATGGCGTTCGAAGGTGTGCTGACCTGGATCGTGCTGGCGATCGGCGGCGTGCCGATGGCGATGCTGCTCGGCATCATCACCGGCATCCTTGCCTTCATCCCCAATATCGGCGCGTTCGTCAGCGGCGTGCTGATGGTCTCGGTCGGCTTCAGCGCCGGGGTGGATACCGGGCTATGGGCGATCTTCACCTATTTCGCGGTGCAGACGTTCGACGGCTATGTCGTCATTCCAATGGTCGCGAAACGTACGGTCGATCTGCCGCCGGCGCTGACCCTCGGTGCGCAGATCCTCGCCAGCGCGCTGTTCGGCGTGATGGGACTGGCGCTGGCCGATCCGATGACGGCGATGATCAAGGTCGCGCTCGAACGCAGCTCCGAACGCTCCGAGGAGGAAGATGCGGAATCGGCGGGAACGACGGTGGTATGATCCTGCTGCACGATTATTGGCGGTCCTCGGCCTCCTACCGTGTGCGCATCGCGCTCGAATTGAAGCATGTCGCTTATGAGCGCCACGACATCGCCCTGCTCGAAGGGGCACAGCGGGCGCCCGAGCATTTGGCGCGCAACCCGCAAGGGTTC
Source organism: Sphingomonas sp. (assembly GCF_050725575.1). Lineage (GTDB taxonomy): Bacteria > Pseudomonadota > Alphaproteobacteria > Sphingomonadales > Sphingomonadaceae > Sphingomonas. The sequence continues at coordinate 40,340 of NZ_JBOHHW010000022.1, forward strand.
GTGCCGACGCTCGAAATCGACGGCGCGGTGCTGACGCAAAGTCTTGCGATCATCGATTATCTCGACGCGACGCGGCCCGATCCGCTGCTGGTGCCACGCGACGCACTGGCGCGGTCGCATGTCCTTGCTCAGGCGCTGATCATCGCCGCCGACATCCATCCGATCGACAATCTGCGCGTGATGAAACGGCTGCAGAGCCAGTTCGGCGCTGACCAAGCCGCGCGCGACGACTGGTACCGGCACTGGATTTATGAGGGATTCAACGCGCTCGAACTGCTGGCGGGGGATGGGCGGCATCTCGGCGGTGAATCGCCCAATCTCGCCGATGTCTGCCTGGTGCCGCAGATGTACAATGCGCGGCGGCTGGAGATGGATCTCGCGGCCTATCCAAAACTGGTGGCGGCGGATGCCGCGGCGGCCACCGTGCCGGAGATTGCGGCGGCGCATCCAGACCGGGTCAAGCCGCCCGCCTGAACGCTATCGTTCGACCAGCCGGTCGAACAGCGCCAGATAGTCGCTCCCGGCATTTTCGCCCGGCTGCGGTACGGCGACAGGGCGGGCGCGGCCCGGCGCGAGCCAGTGACCGAGCGCGGCGATCAACGCTGCCGGATCGCCCGCCGGCACGATCGTGCCGAGCGCCGGGCCGGTCACGATCTCGTGCACCGCGATGCTCGAGTCGGTCGTGACCACCGGCGTGCCGAGCGCCAGCGCTTCGCGCAGCACGCCCGGCACGCCTTCGAAATCCGAAACCAATGCCGCCACGGCCGCGCGCGCGATGACGGGAAGCGGATCAGCGGCGTGGCCGGGCAGGCTGACCCGATTGCTCAGGCCAAGAGCCGCGATCTGTGCCTCCAGCGCCGGCCGCTGGCCGCCTTCGCCGAGAATGACGAGCGCGATTGTCGGGTCTAGCTGCGGCATGGCATCGATCAGCCGCTCCCAGCGCTTCTGGGGCTCGAGCCGTCCGACACCGAGCAGGAAACGCCCGTTGGGCAAAGCAGGCGTGACCGCACCCGGAATGGCGCGCGCCGGGGGATTGGCAATGACGCTAATCCGGCCGGCGGGCATGCCCATCGCGGTAGTGGCCTCGCTGGCCATTGCCGGGGTCATCGCCACGACATGGGTGATGAAGTACGGATGCAGCCGCAACCACGCACGATAGCCCTGCGCGACAGGGAAATGCTGATCGGGGCGAACCATCGCGTTCGACACTTTGGCGACGATCGGCGGACAAACGCTGCCGAGCCGCAGCCGGGTCGCGGCGGCGACGCTGGTATAATGATTGCCGGGACAGAAGATCAGATCCGGCCGCAGCCGCGCGACTTGCCGCGGCACGGCGGTCAGCAGACGGCGATACCCGGCGGACCCGAGGGCGATCGTCTCGACCCCGTCGGGCAGTTCGGCGGCAAGCGGCCCGTTCGGATCGCCGATCACCAATGTCGCCCGCCGCCCTGCCGCGACCCAGTCGCGCAACAGCCGCAACTGTACGCGCTCCACCCCGCCGCCGCGCCAGGACTGGGCATAGGTCAGTATGTGTCGGGCGGTGGTGGATGGCGAAGTGGGCATGAATCGGGACAGTTCCCGACGCGCTGCCGTGCGTCAAAGGAAATCCCCAATCCAACCACTGCTTGAATTCGCTTTGCCGCATACCATGTTGCGGTGCGGCAATTTTGCGGCTATGCGCGCGGTGCTCCGTCTTGGAACTGTGCGATAACAGCGGACGTTTTCCCCAGTGACCATCCCCACAAGTGGAGCTTCCATGAGCACGAGCATCGCCGAGGCTTCCCTACCGCTTGCCCCTGATCTCGCGGGGCTTGAGCCGCTGCAGACGATCAAGAGCCGCTGGCCGACGATCATCGGCGCGGTATTGACGGTGGCGATGGTCGTCGGGCTGGGCCACGAATTGTTCGGGTCGGGACTGGCCGGGCTGAGCCGGATGGTCCCCGCGAGTCCCTTATTCTACCTGTTCTTCGGCTTGCTCTACATGTCGCCGCCGACCGGCGATCTGATCATCTTCCGCAAATTATGGGGTATTCCGGTCGGGCAAGGCTATGCCGCATTGCTCAAGAAGCGGATCGCGAACGAAGTCGTGATCGGCTATTCGGGCGATGCCTATTTCTACACCTGGGCACGGCAGCGCGCGCAGATGATCGCGGCGCCGTTCGGTGCAGTGAAGGACGTCACCATCCTGTCGGCGATCGCCGGTAACGGCATCACCTTGCTGATGATCGCGCTGGCCCTGCCGCTCGGCATCAACCTGCTCAGCGAAGCGCAGTTGCAGACGCTGGGCGGCTCAGCGGCAGTCGTCTTCGCGATTTCACTGCCCTTCCTGGTCTTTTCCAAAAAAGTCTTCTCGCTGCCGCGTCGGACCCTGTGGTGGGTCTTCATGATCCATTGCCTCCGCCTGACCGCGGGCTCAGTGCTGATCGCGCTGGCCTGGCATTTCGCGCTGCCGACGGTGTCGGTCTGGATGTGGCTATTCCTCGCCGCTGCGCGCCTGCTGGTGTCGCGCTTGCCGCTGGTGCCGAACAAAGACCTTCTTTTCGCCAACTTCGCGATCATATTCATCGGCCAGGATCAGGCCCTGTCGGAACTGGTGGCGTTCAGCGCGGCGTTGACGCTGCTGGTCCATGTCGTTCTGATCGGATCGTTCGGCCTGTACGGCCTGGTGAGGAAGAAGATATGAAGTCGCAATTGGCAGTCGCATTGACCGCGCTCGGCGTGGCGGCGACGGCCTTTCCTGCGAACGATGCGGATGCGCAGGCGAGCGTGATCGGCAGCGACGCTGCGGCCTGCATCGGCGGCGGCGGCCCGGCGATCCGCGCCAATATCATCGGGCTGAAGGATCGCATCGGCGAGCTCAAGCTCGAGCTCTATCCCGCGACCGAGGAGGATTTCCTCAAGGACGATCGCGACCTGATCAAGCAGGGCAAATTCTTTCGCCGCGTGCGCGTGGCAACCCCGCAAACGGGCGCGGTGTCGGTGTGCATCAGGGCGCCGCGCCCGGGCCGCTACGCCTTGCTCTTCACGCATAATCGCGACGGCAAGAACAAGTTCGACTTCTGGTCCGACGGTGCCGGCTTTCCAAGCAACCAGAAGCTCGGCCGGTCGCGCCCGAAATTGCCGCAGGCGCTGATCAACGTGCCCAATGGTGTGGTAACGACCGAGATCCGCGCGCAATACCTGCGCGGCCTGGGTGGTTTCTCGCCGATGAAGGGCGATTGAGCCAATGCGCATCGTCGACGTCAATGAGTTCTACTCGCCGACCGGTGGCGGGGTGCGCACCTATATCGATCGCAAGATGGGCATCATGGCTGATCTCGGGCATGAACTGATCGTCATTGCCGCGGGCCGCGAAGACCTGGTCGAGGAACGCCCCGGCGGCGGCAAGATCATCTATGTCAAGGCATCGCGCCTGCCGTTCGACAGCAATTACGGGTTGTTCTGGGACGCTGATCCGATTGTCCGGCTGCTCGACGAGCTGAAGCCCGACCTGGTCGAGGCGTCGTCGCCCTGGCGCCCGGCCTGGATCGTCGGGCAATGGCAACCCGATCCCGCGCATGACGCCGCCAAGGTGTTCTTCATGCACAACGACAATGTGGCAGCCTATGCGCTGCGCTGGTTCGAGGGGCTCGCGCCGCACGACCGGATCGAGCGCGCCTTTGCTTGGTACAGCCGGTATATGAGCCGCTTCCTCGACAATTATGACGCGGTCGTCACCAACGGGCCGGCACTGGAAAAGCGGTTAAGGGCGCGCGGGGTACGGATCGATGCGGCGATGCCGCTGGGGATCGAGCGCAGCCATTTCTCGCCCGATTTCCGCGACGAGAGGCTGCGCGAGCGGTTGCTTGCACAGTGCGACCTGCCGCCCGAGGGGCTGCTGCTGCTCGGGCTTGGCCGGCATCATCCGGAAAAGCGCTGGCAATTGGTCGCCGACGCGGTGGCACGCGCCGGATCGAGCATCCCGGTCGGCATGATCCTGCTCGGCACCGGCGTCGCCAGCCGCAAGATCGAAAAGACCATTGCGGGGAGCCCGCATATCCGCATGTTCCGCCCGGTCTATGACCGCGAGCGGCTCGCCCGGATCATGGCAAGCTGCGATGCGCTGATCCATGGATCGGAGGCCGAACCCTTTGGGTTGGTCGCGTCGGAGGCGATGGCGGCCGGCTTGCCGCTGATCGCACCCGATACCGGCGGCTGTGCCGAGATCGCCGATCCGCTGGCGTCGGAACTCTACACCGCGCGTGATGCGGCCGCCTGCGCCGCGGCGATCGAGCGTTTCTATGCGCGCGACCGCAAGCTGGTGCGCCGTGCGGCGGTGGTGGCCGCCGGCAAGGTACGCAGCGATCGCGAGCATACCGAGGAACTGATGGCCTATTATGCCGATCTGGTCGCGGCCAAGCGCGCTGGACCGGCGCTCAAGGCGGCTTGATATAAAGGCGGAAGCGTCCGCCCTCGACCGGCATCTGCCGCCAGCCGTTCCGCTTCGCCCAATCCTCCAGCGCCTGATCCTGGGCGGCCTCGCCGCTGGTCCATTTGCCCTCACCCCCGATCAGGATTGCAGCGGGCGGCCGGGCGAAATGCGCCGCCAGCGTGCCGCGCGACACGAGCCGGTCGACCGCTTCGATCTTCAACGCGACCGGATCATGGCTGCGGAAATAGAACGGGCCGGCGGCAAAGCGCGGGTCGGGCAGCCGCCGGGTCGCCGGCAGGAATTGCGGTGAGAGCGTCGCGACCGGGCCGGTCACGCCTCCCGCATCCATCGCCGCGCTGATCGCCTTGCCTTGCCGCATCGCCTCGATCATCGGCACGCCGGGTACTGCGCGAACGAGCGCCTCGACCGAGGGAGCAAGGCCGGCACAGGCGAACACCACCAGCGCGATCCGCGTCCGCTTGCCCGGCGGGCCGACGTGCCAGCCGATCGCAAGGCGCACGAACAGGGGCGGCAGGATCGGTAGCAGATATTGCCGCCAGGTCGGGAAAGGGAGGAGCGCGGCAAGGATCCCCGCCCAGAGCATCCAGTCGATCGCTCGTCCTGACCGAGCAAGCCCCCATTTTCCTCGCCAACGCACCCGGCTGGTCAGCAGCAACCCGATCAGGGCGGGGCCAAGCGCGAGGAATTTGAGCGTGTCGAGCAGCTTGGCCAGCCACGACATCTTCCACGGGCGGTCGCGATAATATTGACCCGGGGCAAAGGCGGGGAATTCGAACACCCCAAACATGAAGCCATGCGGATTCCAGCTGGCGCTGGCCGCCACGAATGCCATGATCGGCAGTGTGCCGACGGCAACCCAGAGCGGACGGTGACGACGATCCAGAAGCGCATAGATACCGTAAGCCGTCGCCGGCAGCGCATAGGAGATCTTCGCCGCCGCCGCCGCCGCCAGGAGCAATCCGGCGAGTAACGCGGCCCAGCGTGTCCCCCGATCGTTCGCGGCGCGCATGATCAGCGGCAACGCAGCGGCAAGCAAGGCGACCGGCAACGCGTCGTTGCGCGCCGTGCCGATGCTGAACAACATTATGTCGGTGCAGGCGAACAGGCCGGCACCGAGCAAGGCCGGGCGGACCGCCGCGCCGCCCTCGCGCGCGCCGCGATAGACGAATGCGATCGCGGCGGTGCCGAGCAGCGCATTGACGACGCGCAGGCCAGGCCAGGCCCATTCGCCGAACAGCCAGGCGAGCGGGGCGAACACGATCGGCTGCAACGGCACCTGCAGATAGGCGAAATCGCGATAGGGCAGATTGCCGTGCGCGGCGAGCACGGCTGCGGCGACATATTGGCTCTCGTCATGATCAAGCGGCCGGGCCAGCGCCAGAAGCACCAAGATCAGCGCAGCCGCGCTAAGCCACCCGCGTAGCGACATCAGGGGCGAAACCGGGCTGGGGCGCATGGCTCTTTCGTTTTATGAAGGACTGGCGCAGCCTTAGCCAGCGCGGCCGGGCATGTCACGACGACCATTGTCACGAACCCGCCATATCCGCGGCGCATCAGACGCCGGCAAAGCAGAAGAGGGCCGCCATGGAATTCACGATCGATCGCCGTTCACTGGTCCTGACGGGCGCTTTGGGGCTGGGCGCTTATGCGATCCCCGGCTTTGCCCAGACTGCGGCGCTCGCCACCGCGCGCGGCTTCACTCATTCGGTCGCGAGCGGTGAGCCGGCGAGCGATTCGATGCTGCTCTGGACGCGCTATGTCCCGGCCGATGGCGGCGCAGTCGAACTAAAGGCCGAGATATCGACCACGGCGGATTTCGCGAAGATCGTCAGCGGCGGGGTACAGATCACCGGCCCATGGCGCGATCATACCGCCAAGATCACCGTTGCGGGGCTGAAGCCCGGCACCGCCTATCATTATCGCTTCGTCGCGCCCGATGGCAGCCTGTCGCCGGTCGGCCGCACCAAAACTCTGCCCGAGGGACAGGTGGGCCATTTCCGCGCCGCGATCTTCTCCTGCTCGAACCTCGCATTCGGCTATTTCAACGCTTATGCTCATGCGGTGGCGCGTGACGATCTCGATCTCACCATCCATCTCGGCGACTATTTCTACGAATATAAGCCGGGCGATTACCCCTCGCTCAAGAATACGGTCGGCAACCGCCTGCCCCTCCCCGCGAGCGAGATCCTCCATCTTGCCGACTATCGGCTGCGCTATGGCAGCTACCGTGCCGATCCCGATCTGCAGGCGCTTCACGCCCGGCATCCGATGATCGTGCAATGGGACGACCATGAATCCGCCAATGACAGCTGGGAAGGCGGGGCGCAGAATCATCAGCCGGGCGAGGGCGACTGGAACGATCGTCGTGCCGCCTCGATCCAGGCTTATCGCGAATGGATGCCGGTCTCCGACGAGCCGTGGAAGGCCTATGACATCGGCACGCTGGCAACTCTGTTCCGCACCGAGACACGGTTGCTCGGGCGCACCAAACAGCCCGATATCGAGCCGCTGCTGAAGGGCGCCGATCCGGCCAAGGCGCTGGTCGATTTCCGCAACGGCGCCTGGATGGATCCGGGCGCGACGATGATGGGCACGCAGCAGGAATATTGGCTCGATCACGGTGTGCGCCAGTCGGTCAAGGCGGGGCAGAAATGGCAGGTGGTCGGCTTCGGCACGATCATGGGCGAGACAATGACACCGCCCGATGCGCTCGACTGGCTGGCGCCGGATGCGCCGTCTTATGTGCGCGGCTATATCAATGAAGGACTGGCGGCGGCGAAGGCGGGGCTGCCGTCCAATCTCGACAATTGGGGCGGCTATCCGGCGGCGCGTGCTCGCTTCCTGAAGAGCGCGCAAGGTGCTGGTGCGAATCTGGTGGTCATTTCCGGCGACAGCCATAATGCCTGGGCGTTCGACCTGGGTCAGGACGGCAAGCCCGCGGGCGTCGAGTTCGCCGGGCATTCGGTCACCTCGGGCGGCTATGAATCCGCGCTGGCGACTGATCCGAAAATCGTTGCGGCGGGGCTGGTCAGGGCCAATCGCGAGCTGAAATGGTGCGATACGTCGCGGCGCGGCTATATGGCGATGACGCTGACGCCCGATCGGGTGAGCAATGACTGGGTGATGGTCGACAGCGTGAAGATCCAATCGGCCGGCGGGGTGATCGGCCACAGCACAACGGTGGCGCGCGGCCGCAACGTGATGGCGTAATCGTCCTTTGTACCCCGCCATCTCTTGCACCCAGTTTATTGCAATATGCGTTGAGAGAGCGGCATCACCGGACGCGGATCGCGACGATTCGGGTCGCGGGTGCCGCTGGCGTTCAACGGTGACGGGAGTTGCGTGTGGGTATTCGGAAACAGGGCGCGTTCCATAAAGGCCTTTTCGGCCTCGCCGGCATGGCGCTGCTCGCAACGGCCGGCTGCAACGAACTGGGTCTCGGCGGCAATCAGACGATGCAGGCCGGTGGAGGACAGGTTGGCGATCAGGAGGCCCAGAAGAAATTCAACGCCTATGTGAAGGCGATGAACATGCTGATCGATTCGGGCAAATTCGAGGAGCGCGTCGACTATTTCGAGCGCCTCAATCCGCAGCTGAAGACAAACGCCCCGCTCACCGAAATGTACATGATGAACATCGGCGTCGACCATATCATCAACCAGCTCGACGAGGCGCAGAAGATCAGCGTCGTCATTCCCGGCGTGGATGAAAAGGCCAAGGCGCTGGTCCCGGTGCTGACTCAGCTCGATGCGATCAACACTGAGCTGAACGCCTATGTCTCGGCCAAGGAATTCACTGTCGATGGCGGCAAAAAGGGGCGGGAAATAGCGCCCCGCTATCTGGCGGCGCTGGCCGCGGCACGCGAAGCGCAGCAGCAATTCGCCGATGCGACCGCGGCCTATGAACAGCAGCGCGATCAGGCCGCGCTGGCCAAGGCCGGGCCGGATTCACTGCAATTCCACAGACTGACCGTCACCCTTGCCGCCCGCGCCGCGACACGCGAATTCGACAGGATCACAGCGCCGGGCGATGACAGCAGCGCCTTCACCGCAAGCCTGACCAGGCTTGGCAAGGCCAATGCAACGCTGGCGGGCTTTGTGGGCAAGGCGCCGAAATCCGGCGCCGGGTCGCTGACGCCCGAATGTCAGCGCTATGTCGACAAGATCAACTCGATGATCGGCACCGGTCGGACCTTTGCGGAGACACTCAAGAGCAAGCCGGCCGATGTTGCCGACGATGCGAAGGATTTTACCGAAGCATTTAATGACGGCGTTGGCGAAGCGTCGGACTGCGCGCTCGAGGATAATTTGAGCAGCTAATATCAAGGCTCGTTGATCCAGACTCTTTTCCTTGCCGCTTCCCCGGCGAAGGCCGCGCCCCAGTCGGGAAGGTCAATATGAAATGAGCGCAACGCCAGAGCCACAAATGCCTACCAACTGGACCCCGGCCTTCATCGGGGAAGCCGCAGGAAGCGGCAAGGATAGGTCAGAATCAATGCGATCCGGTATCAGGGCGACCTGATTCCTTTCGTGGCAACGGGAGCGATCAGCCTCGCACCGCGGTCACGAAATAATCCAGCTTGCGATCGTCGCTGAGCACGAAGCCCTTGGCGACCGAGAAGCCGAGGCCGCGCGTATCGACCAGCCTCAGCCCGGCCGCCTCGATCAGCGCGGTGAGCTCGTCGGGGGTTAGGAACTTGTTCCAGTCATGCGTGCCGCGCGGGATCTGACCCAGACCCTCCGCCACGGTGATCATGGCAAGATGCGACAGCGCGGTGCGGTTGGGGGTCGACAGGATCAGCAGCCCGTCCGGCGTCAGCGCGCGCGCCAGGCCGGCGACGAAGCCCGCCGGGTCGCTGACATGCTCGATCACCTCAAGCGAGGTGACGAGATCGAACCGCTCGGCCCCGAGCGATTCGATGCTGCCGGCGCGATAATCGATCGTCAGCCCCGACAGCGCCGCATGGGTCGCGGCAGCGGCGATATTCTCGGGCGCGGCATCGATGCCGGTGACTGCTGCGCCGAGCCGGGCGAGCGGCTCGCACAGCAATCCCGCGCCGCACCCGACATCAAGCGCGCGCTTGCCGGAAAGCGGGGTGAAGCTGGCCTCGTCGATCTGCCAATGGCGGTTCACCTGTTCGCGCAGATAGCCGAGCCGCACCGGGTTGAGCTTGTGCAACATCGCCGACGAGCCCTTGGGGTCCCACCACTCCGCCGCCATCGCGCCGAAATGCGCGGCCTCGGCCGGGTCGATCGTTGCCGCATATGTGTTTGAGGGCGTTGTTACGGGTGCGCTTGCGTTTGCCATGGCTGGTTCCTATCAGCACCCCCTCCGCAGCCCAAGGATTTCCCGACCCGCCATGCCCGATAACTCACCTCGTATCGTGATGAAATTCGGCGGCACATCGATGGCCGGCATCGAAAGGATCCGTACCGTCGCGGCGCGCATCAAGCGCGAGGTCGAGGCGGGCAACCAGGTTGCCGTGGTCGTTTCGGCGATGGCGGGGGAGACCGACCGGCTGGTCAATTTCTGCCGTGAGGCGTCGTCGCTTTACGATCCGCACGAATATGACGTGGTCGTCTCGTCGGGCGAGCAGGTGACCAGCGGGCTGCTGGCGATCGCGCTGCAGGCGATCGGCGTACCGGCGCGCAGCTGGCTCGGCTGGCAATTGCCGATCCGCACCTCGGACGGCCATGCCTCGGCGCGCATCGGCGAGATCGAGACGAGCCGCCTCAACGAATCGCTCGCGCGCGGCGAAGTCGCGGTGATCCCCGGTTTCCAGGGCGTCGCGGCGGGGGAGCGGGTGACCACGCTCGGGCGCGGCGGATCGGACACGTCTGCGGTGGCGATGGCGGCGGCAATGAACGCCGATCGCTGCGACATCTATACTGACGTCGACGGAGTCTACACGACTGATCCGCGGATCGTGCCGCGCGCGCGCAAACTGAAGCGCGTGACTTATGAGGAAATGCTGGAGCTGGCGAGCGTGGGCGCGAAAGTGCTCCAGACGCGCTCGGTCGGTCTGGCGATGAAGGAAAATGTCCGCGTTCAGGTGCTGTCGTCGTTCGTTGACGACGACGCGCCGCTCGGCAGCGCGGAGCCTGGCACGCTGATCGTCAGCGAAGAGGAATTGGGAACCATGGAACGGCAGCTCATCACCGGTATCGCACATGACAAGAATGAGGCGAAGATCACGCTGACCGCGGTGCCCGACCGGCCCGGCTCGGTCGCGTCGATCTTCTCGCCGCTGGCCGATGCCAATATCAATGTCGATATGATCGTGCAGAACGTCGCGCATTCGACCGGCTCGACCGACGTGACCTTCACCGTGCCCTCGGCCGATCTCGCCAAGTCGCTCGACGTGCTGGGCAAGGCGCAGGGCGATATCGGCTATACCGAACTGGTCCATGATACGCGCGTCGCGAAAATCTCGGTCGTTGGTGTGGGCATGCGCAGCCATGCCGGCGTGGCCTCGACCATGTTCAAGACGCTGGGCGAGCGCGGCATCAATATCCTCGCCATCACCACCTCGGAGATCAAGGTCAGCGTGCTGATCGAGGAGGACTATACCGAACTCGCGGTGCGTGTGCTGCACACGGCGTACGGGCTCGACGCCGAGGATGCGGCCTGACTTTATTGCACGGCGATCGCGTTTACCTCGCTCGCCGCGCGATAGCCTGAACGGACGGCGCCCTCGATCCAGGCGGCGTGGTTCGATGTGTGCTCACCCGCAAAGAACAGCCGGCCTTCCGGTTCGGCAATCCGGTCCTTCCAGAGCAGGGCGTCGCCGGGCAGCGGAATCCCATAGGCGCCGCGCGCCCAGGGATCCTGTTGCCACGAATGGCTCACACTGCCGGCGAAGATGTCGCGGGCTCCGGCGCCCGGGAAAACTCTTTCGATCATGCTGAGCGCAAAGCGCGTGCGATCCTCATCGTCCATGTCGTCGAGCATCAGCGCGCGATCGCCCTGCTGGTAGAATTGGAGGACGCCGCCTTCGCTCTCCCCCTCCCACCGCGAGCTCCAGATCTCCGCCGCGCTGTCGAGCTGGGCGAAGCCGCTCAGCCCTTCGTTCAGCCAGGGTCGCTTCCGGGTCCTGACCGCAATCTTGGTGGCGGCCACATAACGGATGCGCCGCAAGATGGCGCGTTTCGCTTCGCTCAGGCCCGGCTCGATCTCGATTGAGGGCAGAACCGAATAGGGGACGGTGCAGATCACGGCATCGCCGTGCAGTATATGCTGTGTCCCGTGCCGGGTCATCGTTACCGCAATCTCCGCGGGCGTCTGTCGGATCGCGTGGATCGGTGAGCCCAGCAGGATCTCGCCCTTCAGAAGAGCCGCAATGGCCTGCGGAAACCGGTCGTTCCCGCCGACGACGCGCTGGAGATTGTCGCGGTTATAATGGGCCAGCACATGCGCCAGGACCAATGGCGAAATGGTGGCGGGAAAGGCACCGAGCGTCAGGAGCGACACGGCGCGTTCGGATAGCCCCTGTTGTCGAAGATAGTCGGCGATCGACAGCGCATCCAGCGGCGCGAGGCTGGCGGGTGGCCAGTCGGCCGTGCCAAGCGCGCTGGAGTCGATAGCGCGGGCAACCAGCGGCGCCAGATAGTGCCCAGCCAGATCGCCATTGATTGCCTGCTCCTCTGCGGGAAGGCCGATCTCATGACCAGGATTGGTACCCGGGTGCAGCACGATGCGCTGCCCGCGAACGAATATGACCGGCAGCAAGCCTTGCGGATGCAGCGGCTCTAGCGCGACGCCGCTGTGCCGAATATAATGGTTGGCCCAGGCATGCGACGACGGAATGCGACCCGCACCTGCCTCCGCAAAGGCTGTGCCGGTAGCGTCTCTTTGCGTGAAGATCCTGCCACCGATTCGTTCCCGGGCTTCCACGATGGTGACGCGGTGGCCGGCACGCTCCAGCTCCAGTGCGGCAACCAGGCCGCTTATTCCGGCGCCAATGACGATGATGCGCTGGCTATCGCCTTTGCGGTCCAGCCGCTCGGGTATCGCGGGGTCTGGTGCGGGTGCTGAGGTCATGCGTCACCTTTCAAACATTATCCGCGGCCAGAATAGCCAAAAATGTGCGAGCGATGGTGCCAAACTCTCTACAAATACCACTGTTAATCGGCATTTATATCCAATAAACCGGGATATGATGAGCAGTCCTGCCAAACATGCACTTGATGCCATAGACGAGAAAATTCTCATCGAGCTCCAGGCGGACGCGCGCCTGCCCAATATCGTGCTTGCCGACAAAGTCGGCCTTTCACCCTCACCCTGTTCGCGGCGCGTGAAGATCCTTGAGGAGGCCGGCGTCGTGACCGGCTACCGCGCGGTCCTCAATCGCACGGCCATCGGCCTCGATCTCACCGTATTTGCCGGCGTGCGGGTCGAACGGCATTCCCATGAGAATGCCGATCTGTTCGTATCCGCCGTTCTGAAAATGCCCGAAGTCGTTGCCTGCCATCTGGTGTCGGGTGAGGTCGACTTCCTGATCGAGGTGGTGGCGCCGGACATGGCGACCTATGAGGAAACCGTCCTTCGTCGCTTGCTGTCGCTTCCGTCGGTCCGCGATATCCGCTCCAGCTTCGCGATGCGAAGCCATCTCGCCGCCGGCCCCTTGCCCGTTCGCCGCACCTGATGCGCACACCCTAATATGATAACAGTTTACCGGGTGTTTGATCCCCGCAATGTGGTGGTACGATTGGCCATGGCGCGCTCGCGCGCACCGTGATTTCCAAAATGCCGCCGAAATTCCCGAAGCGATCCGCTGCGAGATGGTTAAATCAACGTCGCTCGCGTTCCGGCAGATACGAGTGGCGCGATCCCGGCGTAGAAGAAAGGAATGCTGTCCTCCGGCCCGTTCACCGCGCGGCCCTGCACTTTGGACATGATGCACACTCCGACCTCGGTGGGCCCTTCGCCAATAACAAGCACAAAAGGGTTCTGCTGATCGCCGCGCAGATATCGCCCGCCGAACGCGCGGCGGGCGACCTCGAAGACGTAAGCCGATGTCAAAAAGTGAAGATCCTCCGGAAGAGGCGCCCCCTGGCGGTAAAAGTCGTCCAGCACCCGATCGACCAGTTCGAGCGATGCTTCGCTGTAATCGAGTTTGCTTCCGTCAATCGGTGACCCTGCAGGCGAAAATGCTGTTACGAAGTCCGCCGCCTGCCATTCCATTCCCTCTTCAAGGCTGGCCGGCAAGCCATCCGGTATATCGACCCGCCCATTGGCGGGGGGCATGGTCGAAACTTGCTCAGCCTGATCATTCCGAGCGCCAAACAGCCTTTTGAAAATACCGACCATCGCTTCGTTCTCCGCTTTGTGAGCGTTTGCACCTCTGGCTTTGCTGCTGGGTTATTCCCCTGCCCGGCGGATCGTCCGCTCTCTCGACTTTGGCGCCAAAAGCGGCATGTCGCAAATCCACCACAAGCGGATATTCGGTCACTGGCAACATAACCACATCCCGCTGCAGGCCGGCCCGATTCACAATGCTCGCCTGATGTCGTCATCTCTGCTTCCGTCGCGCATGGTGCGCGTCACGGATGAAAGCCCATTCGGCCGGAAGTTTGAATCGAGCAGACCGCAATGAAGCAGACGATCACCGCTCCCCAGTCAGTGCCGCCCGGGCATTTCCCGATAGCCCCGCAGCACCCCGAGAAATTCCCGTTTCGCTCCAACAAAATTCCCGCAGGATTTCCCGTAAATTCCCGTAACACGCGCAAAAATGCATATTCCCGCAGAAATTCCCGTAGCTATGGGAAAATAACCGCGATGGTGCTGCGCCAGAGCTTGGTGGTGAAGCCGCCGATTCAATTCCGCCGATCCCGCCGCGATCGTCAGTGCGAGTTGCGATAATGGACAACGAACCCTAAGCCCCCCGCCATGAATCAGAACTCATCGATCGGCGCCGAGCGCCTGCAGCGGCGCATGGCGCGGGGCGCCGAATTCCTGGGTGCGGAGGTCGCCATCCTGTGCGGCGCGATGTCCTGGGTCAGCGAGCGCAATCTTGTCTCGGCCATGTCCAATGCCGGCGGCTTCGGGCTGATCGCGTGCGGCGCGATGACCCCCGAACTGCTCGATGCCGAGATCGCCGGCACCAAAAAGCTGACCGACAAGCCGTTCGGCGTGAACCTGATCACCATGCATCCCGGCCTGTTCGACCTGATCGAAGTCTGCAACAGGCACGGCGTCAGCCATGTCGTGCTCGCCGGGGGCTTGCCGCCGACCGGCAGCATCGATGCGATCAAGCAGAATGGCGCGAAGCTGATCTGTTTCGCCCCGGCGCTCAGCCTGGCCAAGAAGCTGATCCGCTCCGGCGTCGATGCGCTGGTGGTCGAGGGCATGGAAGCGGGCGGGCATATCGGCCCGGTCTCGACCAGCGTGCTGGCGCAGGAAATCCTGCCCGAGGTGGCCCAGCAGGTCCCCGTGTTCGTCGCCGGCGGGATCGGCCGGGGCGAGGCGATCGCCGCCTATCTCGACATGGGGGCGGCGGGGGTGCAGCTCGGCACGCGTTTCGTCTGCGCGACCGAGAGCATTGCGCACGCCAATTTCAAAAAGGCATTCATCCGCGCCTCGGCGCGCGACGCGATCGCCAGCGTGCAGATCGATCCGCGCCTGCCGGTTATCCCGGTGCGCGCGCTGAAGAATGCGTCGAGCGAGCTGTTCACCGCCAAGCAGCGCGAAGTCGCGCAATTGCTCGATGACGGCGCAGTCGCGATGGGCGAGGCGCAGCTGCAGATCGAGCATTACTGGGCCGGCGCGCTGCGCCGCGCAGTGATCGACGGCGATGTCGAGCATGGCTCGATGATGGCCGGCCAGTCGGTCGGCATGGTGACGAAGGAAGAACCACTTGCCGAGATCATCGCGACCTTGATGGCCGAGGCGGCGCACGCGCTGGAGAAGCGGGCGGCCTGAATGGAGACCGCCTGAATGGAAACTGGGCGCGCCGGCCTGCCAATCCTGCCCTTTGCCGATGCGGCGGCCTGGGAAGCATGGCTCGGCGCGCA
This sequence comes from Sphingomonas sp., assembly GCF_050725575.1. Taxonomy (GTDB): domain Bacteria; phylum Pseudomonadota; class Alphaproteobacteria; order Sphingomonadales; family Sphingomonadaceae; genus Sphingomonas. The sequence continues at coordinate 55,784 of NZ_JBOHHW010000022.1, forward strand.
GCCGCGTGACTGCAAAGGCGTGTGGCTCAAATTCGCCAAGGCCGGTACCGGCGTGCCCTCGGTCAGCAAGGCGCAGGCGATCGACGGCGCGCTGATCCATGGCTGGATCGACGGCCAGCTCAACCCGTTCGACCATCACTGGTGGCTGGTCCGCTTCACACCGCGCAAAGCGCGCAGCAAATGGTCGGAAAATAACCGTCTCCGCGCGACCGAACTGATCGCGGCAGGCCGCATCGCGCCGGCGGGGCAAGCGGAGATCGATGCGGCCAAGGCGGATGGCCGCTGGGACGCAGCCTATGCGTCGCAAAGTACGATCGAAGTGCCGGATGACCTCATTGCAGCGTTCGATGCGGAACCGGCAGCACGGGCTTTTTTCGACACCCTGACCGGTGCGAACCGCTACGCCATATTGTACCGCATCCATGACGCGAAGAAGCCCGAAACCCGCGCCGCGCGAATCGCGAAGTTTGTCAGCATGTGCGCGCGCGGTGAAACACTCCATGGCAATCGGTGACATTGGAGGAGCGAGTGTTGCGATCGTCATCCCCGCGAACGCGGGGATCCCGCTTCTTCTGCTGCTGAGCGCGGCGCAAGGCCGCCGGCGATTCAACCATATCACGGGACCCGCTATGCCATCCCGTGCCGGACGGATGCTGGCGCGCTCTTTCTCAGTGTCAGGAAAAAACAGGTTTGCCCCAATATCACTCACGGGCACAAAATACTCGCGCATGGGCTGAGCCGTGACCCGGGCGCCTGATCGCGCGCTTGCTTCCCTAACTCAATCTTAACCATCTTCAGGCGATGACTGTCCGGCCGAGGGGCAACGGAGAGCCTGTATGACACGCCTGTGCCGCGTCCTGTTGCTGCCGCTCGCGCTCGCCGCGATGTCGGGCTGCGCGAGCCGGCAGGTCGCGGTTGCCCCGCCGCCTCCGCCCGTGGCGTGGGCGCCGCCACCACCCAGCGTTGCGATGCCGGCCGGTGCGCATCCAGGCATGATAATCCCGGCCGCCCGCAGCGACGGCAGCTATCCGACGCCCAATCAGGACCTCTCGCCCGCCGCCAGCATCTGGCATCTGCGCGCCGGGTTGAACTTCGCCGCGCTCGCTTGTCGCGGCCCGGAGGAAGGCGTCATCATCGCCGGCTATAACGCGATGCTGAACAGCCAGAAGGCGATCCTGGCTCAGGCGGAGCGATCGCTGGCGGCGGAATATCGCGCCGCAGGCGGCGCAGCATGGCGCGATTCCTATGACAATGCGATGACCCGGCTCTACAATTACTATGCCCAGGCGCCGGCCAAGCCCGCTTTGTGCGCGACGGCAGAGCGGCTGCTGGCCGAGGCGGCGGTGGTGCCGTCCGCGGACTTCACCATTTTTGCCGCGGCGCGCCTACCCGAACTCGATGCCAGCTTCACCGATTTCTACCGCGCCTATGATGCCTGGAGGAACCAGCGCCGGAGTTTTTGGCCCGATCATCGCCGTCGCATCGAACACCGCGCAGCGCCTGCCGCCCCGGATCGAGATCGATCCCGCAGTCTTCCAGCTGCCCTAGCGCCTGCCATCCACTCTCCCGGCAATCAAGGTCGTAACTCTATGGATCACGGCATGGGGCAGGGCACGGGCAGGGGCCAAAGGAACGTTTGACGGGGCAAACGGGGTTCCTTCCCCGGCTCCCCTTCGCTACGACCGGCTCGATGGCCGAGCATGATCCCGACCAGCCGCCCGATCGGCCTGCTGCCGACCAGCCCGTGAGCGGACGCTTTGACGGTATCGATCACCGCTTCCCGATCCGTGTCTATTTCGAGGACACCGATCTGTCGGGCGTCGTCTATCACGCCAATTATCTGCGCTTCATGGAACGCGCCCGGTCGGACATGCTGCGGCTCGTCGGGGTCGACCAGCGCGGTACGCATGACGCCGGTGAGGGCGCTTATGCGATCACCGAACTCGCCATCCGCTACAAGGCGCCGGCGAAACTCGACGATGCGCTGGTGGTTGTATCGCGCGTGATAAAAGTGCGCGCGGCATCGGTGGATATTCAGCAACGAGTCATGCGCGGTGCCGAGATACTGACCGCAGCGGAGGTGACGGCGGCACTGGTGGGGGCATCGGGGCGGCCGCGCCGGCAACCGAAACAATGGGTCGAGGCGTTCGAGCGCCTCGTCTGGGTTCAATCGGGGGACGAAGGAAAATAATGAGCGTACTCTTAAATACCGACGCCGCGACCATGTCGCCCGTCGCCCTGTTCCTGCAGGCCGATATCGTGGTGAAATTCGTCATGCTTGGCCTGCTCGCCGCGAGCATCTGGACCTGGACCATCATTGTCAGCTTCGCGCTGAAGCTCGGCCGGACGCGGACCAAGATCGATCGCTTCGAGCGCGATTTCTGGAAGGCCGAGGATATCGATGCCTTTCACCGTATCGAAGGCGATAGCGACCTGCCGATCGCCAAGGTCTTCTCCAGCGGCGTGGCGGAATGGCGCCGGTCCACTGCCAATGGCGCGGTCGATCGCGGCGGCACGCGTGAGCGGCTGGCGACGGCAATGGGCGCGTCGGTGGCGCATGAGATCGACAAATTGTCCGACCGGCTCAACATCCTCGCCACAGTCGGCGCGGTCGCGCCGTTCGTCGGCCTGTTCGGCACCGTATGGGGCATCATGCGCAGCTTCACCGGCATCGCGCAGCAGCAGAGCACGTCGCTCGCGGTGGTCGCGCCGGGCATTGCCGAGGCGCTGTTCGCCACGGCGATCGGCCTGTTCGCGGCAATTCCGGCGGTGATCGCGTACAACCGCTTCAGCCACGGCATCAACCGCATCGAGGCCCGCCTCAACCGCTTCGCCGACGGTTTCCACGCCACCCTGAGCCGCCAGCTCGAGACCGAGGCGCGGCGCTAGGCGATGTCGATCAACCTCCCCTCGCAACGCGGCCGCGGCCGGCGTGCGCCGATGGCGGACATCAACGTCACGCCACTGGTCGACGTCATGCTCGTGCTGCTGATCATCTTCATGGTCACCGCGCCGTTGCTGACGGCCGGTGTGCCGGTCAATCTGCCCGACAGCCGCGCCAAGCCGCTCGAGCAGGATCAGAAGCCGATCCAGATCTCGCTCGACGGCAAGGGCAAGCTGTTCGTCGACGATGACGAGATCAGCGACGCGATCCTCCCTGACGTGCTGCAGCAACTCGCCAAAAAGGCCGAAGCCGGTCAGCCGCCACAGGTCTTCCTGCGCGCCGACAAGACGCTGAACTATGGCCGGATCATGCGCATCATGGGCGAACTCAACCGCGCGGGGCTCAATCGCGTCGCGCTGGTGACGGTCGGCGATGATGCCCAGGGGAACGGGGCCCAGGGAAACGGGTCGAAGTGACCGGACGGACGATCTGATGGAACGGACCGAAAAGATCGGCCTGGGCGTCGCCGCCCTCGGGCATGTCGTGCTGTTCGGCGCGCTGTCACTCAGTTGGCTATGGTCCGCGGACTCGCCGCCCAAGGTGAAGTCGATCGATATTTCGCTGGTCGACGATGTCGCGCTGCAGTCCCAGGCACCGCCGGCGGTCGAGCCGCCCGCTCAGTCGCAGGCGCCGGAAGAAGGCCCGCCCGAGGAAGCGGCGCCGCCCGAAGCGGCAGAGGCTGAACCGGCGCCGACACCGCCGGCCAAGCAGCCTGAGCCCGCGCCGGCCCCCAAGCCCGCGCCCAAGGCACCGCCGCCGCCCAAGAAGGAGCCGGTGGCCAAGCCCGACAAGGCCAAGACCCCGCCGGCCAAGACCAGCACAGCGGCGGTCAAACCGCCCAGTACCGTCAAGGCAACCGGCACCAGGCCGAACGCCACCCGGCGCAACCCGGGCGGTTTCGCTCTGTCCGCGGAAACTCTCAAGGGTCTCTCCGCATCTCCGTCCACCTCCAAGGCAACAACGCCACCCGGTGCGACGATGAACGCGCAGGCCGCCGCGGACATCACATCGGTGATCGTTCGCCAGGTGCAGCCCTGCGCCAATCGTCAGGTCAATCCGGGGCCGGGCGCGTCGCGCATCCGGGTGCAGATCCGGCTGCAACTCAACAAGGATGGTTCGCTGGCTGCGCGGCCGACGATTGTCGCGCATACTGGCGTGGATGACGAAAATAGCCGTTATGTCGATGCGGTCGATCGCAATGCGATCGCCACCTTCATGGGCTGCTCGCCGCTGCGCGGCCTGCCGCTTGAGCTGTACGACGTGCCGCGCGGCTGGAAAGTGTTCAGCTTACGTTACAATCTACCCGGGTGAGGAAAGACGATGATGCACAATAGGAAAATATTGGCGCTCGCGCTGGCGCTTTCCGGAACGACCGCCGCGCAGGCGCAGGACGCGCCGCCGGCCCAGCCGACCGTGCAGCCGGGCCAGGCTGCGCCCGGCCAGCAGGACGAACTGGTCGTCGACGTCGTCGGCGGCATTTCCGCGCCGCTCGGCATCGCCATCCCGGTCATGCCGACATCCTCTCCGGTCGATACGCCGGCCGGCCGCACCGACGAGCTTGGCCGCCAGCTTGCCGGGATCATCACCAATGATCTGCGCAACAGCGGGCTGTTCAAGCCGATCGCGCCGAACGGGTTGAAAAGCGTCGCTTTTTCAGAAGTGACCGCGCCGGCGTTCGATTATTGGGGCGGTGCCAACGCATCGGCGCTGGTGCAGGGCTTTATCCGCGCCAATGGCGACGGGACGCTCACCGTCGGCTGCTATCTCTATGACGTGTTTTCGCGCAATGAGCTGGTGCGGCAGGGCTTTGTCGTGCCGCCCGGCGACTGGCGTCGCGCCGGGCATAAATGCGCCGACATGGTCTATGCAAAGCTGACCGGCGAAGGCCCGTATTTCGACAGCCGCGTGATCTACGTCTCGGAAACGGGGCCCAAGGGCAAGCGTATCAAGCGCCTGTCGATCATGGATCAGGACGGGGCGAATCACCGCTTCCTGACCAATGGCCAGTCGATCGTGCTGACGCCGCGCTTTGCGCCGAACCAGCAGACGATTGTCTATATGAGCTATCTCAACGATCGCCCGGCAATTTATGTCTATGACATTGGCACCGGCAAGCAGCGCCTGCTGGTCAACAACCCCAGCCTGACCTTTTCGCCGCGCGTGTCGCCCGACGGCCGTTCTGTCGTCTTTTCGATGGCGGTCGCCGGCAATACCGATCTCTACAAAGTGGCGACATCGGGCGGCTCGCCGCAGCGGCTGACCGATGCACCGGGGATCGATACTGCGCCCAGCTTCTCGCCTGACGGGCGGCGCATCGCATTCGAAAGCGATCGCTCCGGCGCGCAGCAGATCTATGTCATGAATGCCGACGGCTCGAACCAGCAGCGCATCTCGTTCGGCAGCGGACGTTATGCGACGCCGGTGTGGAGCCCGCGCGGCGACCTGATTGCCTTCACCAAGATTGCGGGCAATTTCCGCATCGGGATCATGAGCTCGTCGGGCAGCGGCGAGAAACTGCTGACCGACGACTGGCAGGATGAAGGGCCGAGCTGGTCGCCCAATGGCCGTGTGCTGATGTTCTATCGTCAGGGACGCGGCGGCGCGGGCAAGGCCGATCTGTGGTCGGTCGATCTGACCGGGGTCAATGAACGCCGCGTGCCGACCCCGCTTGATGGATCCGATCCGGGCTGGGGACCGTTACGGCCGTAAGATCGTTACGCCCTCGACTGTGATTTGCGTACCCCCCGTCGATGCCCGATCCGTTTTTTCAAACGCGTCGATATCGACACGACCACTGACCGAAGGAGAAATCAGATGGCCAGACTGACAACCACGATCCTCATTGCGACGGCATTGCTTGCTACTGCTGCCTGCAGCAAGAAGCGCCCTGCAACGCTCCCGCCGGGGCCGGGTGAAGAGCAGACCGGCCCGGGCCCGGTTCAGGGCGACAATGTCGTGCCCGGCTCGCGCGCCGATTTTGAGCGCTCGGTCACCAGCAACACCGTCAATTTCGCGCTCGACCGCTATGATATCGATGCGCGCGCGCGCGAAATCCTCGACAGCCAGGCGGCGTGGCTGGCCAAATGGCCAAACGTTCCGGTCAGCCTGGAGGGGCACGCCGACGAACGCGGCACGCGCGAATATAACCTCGCGCTCGGCGATCGCCGCGCCAATGCGGCGAAGAATTATCTCGCCGGCCGCGGCGTGAACCCGGCGCGCATCTCGACGATCAGCTATGGCAAGGAACGCCCGATCGCGCTGGGGTCGGACGAAGCAAGCTGGGCGCAGAATCGCCGCGCAGTGACCATCGTTCTCAACTGATCCCGGGCGGCTTGCCGCCCGTTACCATGTGAAGACGCCGTCGGATCATCGGATCCGGCGGCGTTTTTCATGGCGTTTCCGCCTGATCCGAATCCGCTTGCGCTGTCCGAATACCCGATATAAATGTGATATCACATTAACGGGAGGTTCCAATGTCGGATTCGGGTACGACCAACACGGCGCTCACGCTGTCGCGCGAACGGCCGGCGGCCACGTCGAGCGGCTATGTGATGCTGCTGGTCATGCTCTTCATGATCGTGACCGGGGTGTTAGGCGCGTCGATGATGCAGGACAGGCCGATCATGGGCGGCCTGATCATTACCGCCTCGCTCCTGGTCTTCCTCTTCATCCTGTGTGGCTTCTACATGCAGCAGCCCAACCAGGCGACGGCGATCACTTTGTTCGGCGCCTATAAGGGCACTGACCGCAATACCGGCCTGCGCTGGCTGTTGCCCTGGCTCGGCCGCAACAAGGTGTCGCTGCGCGCCAACAACATGATCTCCGAACGATTGAAGGTGAATGACCTGCGCGGCAACCCGATCGAGATCGCGGCGCAGGTGGTGTGGCGCGTGACCGATACCGCGCAGGCGCTGTTCGATATCGACGATTACAAATCGTTCGTCATCGTTCAGATCGAGGCTGCGGTGCGCACGATCGGTGCGCGTTACCCCTATGACGATTTCGAGCATCAGGAAGTGACGCTGCGCGGCAATCACGACCAAGTCGCGGTCGAGCTGCGCCAGGAACTGATCGCGCGCCTCGTCGTCGCAGGGATCACGGTCGACGAATGCGGTTTCACCCACTTGGCTTATGCGCAGGAAATCGCCGGGGCGATGCTCCGCCGGCAACAGGCCCAGGCGGTGGTCGCGGCGCGCAAGACCTTGGTCGAAGGCGCGGTCGGCATGGTCGAGATGGCGCTCGAGATGCTCAGCGAGAAGAATGTCGTCCATCTCGACGATGAACGCCGCGCGGCGATGGTCTCGAACCTGATGGTCGTGCTGTGCGGCGAACGCGATACGCAGCCGGTGGTGAACACGGGCAGCCTGTATCAATAGGCCCGTGAGATGACTGCCCCTTCCAAAAAGGCGTTCCCGCTGCGCCTCGACCCCGCGCTCTACGCGGCGATCGAGCGCACCGCGGCGAGCGACCTGCGCAGCGTCAACGCGCAGGTCGAATGCCTGCTGCGCGAGGCGCTGGCGAAGCGGGGGGTGAAACTGGAGGCACCGGTCGTCGCGCGTCGCGGACGGCCGCCGAAATCAACTGAAGGAGAATGACAATGCTTGGATTGTTTACCTCGAAGGCACGCTTGCCCTGGGTGCTTGCCATCACGCTGATCGCATTGGGTGTCGGTTTGTTGATCCAGCTTTCATGACGGAGTGACGGCAATGGATATCGATCCGATCAAGCGCGTCTACCGCGTCCGTGACGGATATTGGTTTGCCCCCAAGCTGTTCGGTATCGGTGCGACGCCGGTCACATGGCAGGGCTGGGTGGTGATACTCGGCTATGCCGCCGCGATGTTCGGGATGTTCAGGTTTCTGCCCGGCCTCGTGCCACACATCATTGCCGGGGTCGCGCTGACCGCGGCGATGATCGTCATCACCTCGCGCAAGACGGATGGCGGCTGGCGCTGGCGTTGGGGGCTGGATCGCTAGCCAAACGCCTCGTCGAGCAATCGCGCCAGCCGCAACCCGCCGCGCTCGACTTCCAGCCGGGCGATCGGCACCAGTTTCTCGATCGTCGCCTGGTCGAGCTTGGCGCGGGGCGGGACCTGACCGCAGGCGTCGCCGCCCAGCGCGGTCGCATAGGTCGCGTCGTGCGCCACCTGCCAGCTCTCGCGGCTCCAGTCCTCGACGCTGCCGGCCTGGATCGCAGCCTTCTCTTCCGGCGAATAGCGCCGCACCAGGGAGGGCGGGGTCGAGATTGCCCGCTCGGCGAGATAGCCGTCCCAGATCGTGTGGAGGTTGAGCCGCTCGGCCGTATAGATGCCATAAGCGGCGCTGACCTTGTTGCCGCCGAGATCGTCGCGGTCACCGGCATGGAGCGGCTGATGCAGATCGCCCATGAAATGGATCAGGAAGGCCAGCGCCTGGACGCGCTCGCGCATCGGCAGCGTCTTGTCCTTGAGCAATTTCATGTCGCGCTCGATCTGCGCCGACACGCAATTGCCGTCGCGGCAGGCCGATTTCAGGTCGAACGGCTTGCACACATTGACGTTCTGATAATGCCAGTTGGAGCTGTAGCTGAAGCGCGGCCCGAGCGTCTTGATGCAGTCGGCCCACACGCTGGCCTGTTCGATCGTCCTGGCCGGGCAGGTCGGGGTTTCGAGCAGCGCCGCATGGCGCAGGATGCGGTCGATCGCGGCGCGGGTTTCCGGTCTGGCGTTGCGGTAGCCGATCGTGGCGACCGTCTCATGGCCATATTCCCAATAAGCGGAAACCGGTGCGGCGACGGTGGCCGCGAGCAAAGCGAGCAGGGCGGGGAGGATGCGATTCATGGGCTCCGCTCTACTCTTCTCGCTTGTCCGGACAAGAGCGAGGCGTGCGCGTCCTACTCGTCGCCGTAGATCGCGATCGCCCGCTCGCCATAGGAGGTTGCGCGAGCGCGGTTCATACCCGCGGTGATGAAGCTCCACGCCAACTCGCCGTTTGGCGCGGCAACGATCACGCCCCCGGTGCCCCCCAGCGCGCGGACATCGGCCAGCACCGCGTCGGCTGCGTCCTGCACGGTCGCACCGCTCAGCCGGACTCGGGCGCAGATTTCGTGCGCAACGCCAGCGCGGATGAAGAACTCGCCCGCGCCCGTCGCTGATACTGCGCAGGCGCGGTCATCGGCATAGGTACCGGCACCGATCAGCGGCGAATCGCCGACTCGTCCCCAGCGCTTGCCGGTCACGCCGCCGGTCGAGGTCGCCGCCGCGACATGGCCCTGCGCGTCGCACGCGACAGCACCGACCGTGCCGTACTTCATGTCGACGTCGAACGCGCCGCCACCATGCGACTTGAGCTCGTCCAGCTGCCGGCGCCGTTCGGGCAAGGCGAACCAGTCCTGGCCCGCCTGTTCGAGTCCCGCATCGATCGAGAAGGCGTCGGCGCCCGCGCCCGACAGCAGTACGTGCCGTCCGTCCGCCATCACTGCTTGTGCCAGATCGACCGGGTGACGCGTCGCGGTGATGCCCGCTACAGCGCCGGCGCGTCGGTCGCGCCCGTCCATGATCGCTGCGTCGAGCTCGGCCACGCCGTCGAAGCTGAGCGCTGCGCCACGCCCGGCATTGAAATGCGGATCATCCTCGAGCACGCGCACCGCTGCTGCGACCGCGTCGAGCGCCGATCCGCCGCTGTCGAGCACCGCCGACCCGGCGTCGAGCGCACCCGCCAACCCGGCGCGGGTACCGGCATCCTGCTCCGGCGTCAGGCGATCGCGCGTCATCATCCCTGCCCCGCCATGGATCATCAGCGTCCAGCGCGGGTTGGAAACGGGGTCAGGCATGAACAGGCTCCAGTCGGAAGATCAGATAATCGCGGGTCTGGTATCAGATGATACCGGCCGCGCCACCCTTGCGCGCAGTCCGATCAGCGGCCGAAGCCATCCGACCTCGCGCCCGATCAGGTAGAAGGCCCAGCATCCCGCGACCGTGGTCAAGACGAGGATGGCGAACTCGGCGCCTGCCGGCAGGCCGTACGGCAGCAGCAGGAACTCGACCCCGACGATAATCGTCTGATGGATGATATAGAAAGGAAACACGGCCTCGGTGAGCATCGCGCGCCACCGATGGTCGCGGTTCCAGTGCGTGTCGGCAAAACCGATCAGCGCGACGATCGTGCTCCAGCCCTGCGCGGCGCGCGCCCAGGAAAAGGCCTGGCCATAGGGCCATGGCATGGCGCTGCCGGGCCAGTTCCACTCGATCGTCGCGACAACCGCATAGCTTGCCACCGCTACGACCGCTGCAGGACGCCACCAGCGGCCGATCGCGGCGAAGGCAGGTTTTGACCCGGCCAGCGCGAAGCCGAACAGGAACCCCGGGAGATATTGAGCATGCGCGACCCAGTCGCCGAACAGGGCATGAGTCTCGCGCGCGCCGGGGAACAGCCAGGCCGCGACCAGGATCAGCCAGATTACCGGAATCAGCCAGACGGCGATGTTGCCGAACAGCCGGTCGAAGATCGCCTGCAGCGGCAGCCGGCGGAGCAAGGCGATGCCGATCGCCAGCGCCATGGTATAGACCCACAGATAGACCACGAACCACAGATGCTGCCAGGTCGGCAGGATGATCCCGGCCAGCGTACCGAAGCGGAAATAGTCGTGCAGCCAGAAGCTCCACAGGCTGCCGGCATAGCTGAACTTGGTCGTCACCTCGACCCAGGGCTGGAGCGGGATGACGACGATCACACCGAACAGCAGCGGGATCAGCAGCCGCTTGCTGCGCGATCCGGCGAACGCGCCGGCCCCGCCCCCCTTCAACAGGAGTGCGCGGCTGGCATAGCCCGAGACGACGAACAGCAGTAGCAATCGCCAGCTGTTGGTCGCGAGCATCGGGATCGCGACCCATTCCATCGGGTGCGCCGTCTTCACATGGAAGTCCCATGGCACGAAGACCATGCCGATATGGTAGAAGATCAACAGCCCGAAAGCGCCGATCCGAAGCCAGTCCAGTCCGAAATGCCGTTCCATCGCAGTCCCTTTAGCAAGTAAGAGGCGGCTGGCTAGCGAGCAGCGCGATCGCCCGGTACCGATGAGGGACCGGCGGCGGCGATCAGGGGACGAGGGTGACGGGCAGCGGGACCAGCGGCGGGGATGGTGGGACGAACGGCGCGCGGCGGCGGCTCGCGCTGCTGCTCGGTGCCGGTTTCGCGGTGGTCCTGATCGCGATCATGGTCGCCGACGCCGAATCGATGATGAGCGACTTCGCCTCGGCCGGCGTCCCGGTTACCCGCACTCATGTCTGGGTATGGGAAGTGTCGAGTATCATCGCCTGGCTCAGCCTGGCGCCGCCAATCTGGTACATGATCGCGAAAGTCCGCCCGCCGCGCTTCAGCTGGGTCCAGGTCGCGCTGATCCTGATACTGGCGACGGTTCCCGTCTCGGCTTGGCACGTCGGCGTGATGGTGGTGCTGCGCAAGATCTTCTACGCGTTTGAGGGGCAGGCCTATCATTTCTTCGGGCCGCTTAGGAACCCGCTGCTCTACGAATATCGCAAGGATGTCGGCACCTATCTGCAATGGGCCGGCATGGCGGCGGTTGTGCAGTGGTTGCTCGCCAATACCGGTGCCGCGACGCAGCCATGGCAGGAGCCCGGCGCGGCCTTTCTCGCGGTCGCGGACGGTGCGGTCACGCATCAGGTGCCGGTGGGCGAGATCGACCAGGTGGTCGCGGCAGGCAATTATGTCGAGATCGGCTGGGGCCCGCGCACCCTGCTCCACCGCGCGACGCTTGCGACGGTCGAGGCGGAGCTGGGCGACGCGTTCGTGCGCATCCATCGCAGCCGCATCGTCCGCCGCGCCGCGATCCGCCGGGTCGAGACTGACCGCAGCGGTGACTTCACCATCGATCTGGCGAACGGCGTCAGTGTGCGGGGGAGCCGACGCTATCGGGCTGCACTGCAGGCGTGACCCGGGGCAGCGCGCGCAGGCCGATCAGCGGCCGCAGCCAGTTGATCTCGCGTCCGATGAGGTAAAAGGCCGCGCACGCCGCTGCGGTGACGGCGAACAGCAGGGCGAACTCCGTCCAGGGCGCGAGGCCAAGCGGCAGCGTGAACCAGGCCGTCACCACGATCACCGGGTGATGGATGATGTAGAAGGGGAAGACCGCTTCGCCCAGCGTCGCGCGCCAGCGATGGTCATGGTTCCACCCGGTCTCGGCGACATGCAGCAGTATGACGATCATGCTCCATGCCATGACGACCCGCGCCGATCGGTCGAGCGCCATCTGCAGATGCGGCGGGATGTGCTCGCCCTGATAGGTCAGCTCGAAGGCAATGACGAAGACGCCGCTGATCAACGCCAGCAGTCCGGCCGCGCGCCAGTGACGCGCGATCGACGGCCAGAGCCGCTGCGATCCGCCAAGCGCGAAGCCGAACAGGAAGACCGGCACGTAGAGCGCATGGCCGGCCCAGTCGGTGAACAGGCCCTGTTGTTCGGGCACGACGAACAGCAAGGCCAGCTTGGCCGTGACGAGCAGGCCGAGCGGCGCCCACAGCATTCGGGTGCCGCTTGCCAGCCAGTCGACTCCGCGCTGCAGCCGCGCGATGCCGCCGCCCCAGGTGAGACATGCCGCCAGCAGCATGGTATAGGCCCAGAGATATTCGACGAACCACAGGTGCTCGACGCTCGGGAAGCTGCGCCCGTAAAAGGTGCCAATGCGCCAGTAATCATTGGCCCAGAAGTGCAGCAGACCGAACGGATATCCCTTCTCCAGCACGCGCACCCACATTTCGGGCGGCACGATGACGGCCATCGCGAAGCCCCAGGGAATCAGCAGCCGAGCGCAGCGCGAGCGCACAAAGCTCTGTACCGAGGGCGATTTCTCGAACAATTTGCGCGAAGCATAGCCCGATACCGCGAACAGCAGCGGCAGGCGCCACGGCGTCAGCGCTGCCATCGGCGCGACCAGCTCGGGATAAGTATGGGCGGACTTCACCACCCACTCCCACGGCGCGAACACCATGGCGATATGGTACAGGATCAGCAGGCCGAACGCTGCGATGCGCAGCCAATCCAGGCCGTAATGACGACTGCTCTGTGTCAAATGGTCCAGCTTCGTAAGAGTCCGTCATTCTGCTATAGCGGCATTCCAATCACCAAAAGGTTAGGACGCACCATGCGGATCGGCGGCTGGATCGGATTGGGAGTTTTGCTCACGGCCGGGGCGGCGACACCGGCGGTGCCGCAGATCGGCCAGGCGCTGAAGATCGCGCGCAATAATCAGCCGCCGCCATTCGCGTTCGATCCGCGCAAGGCGCCGCCCGCGCCGGACTATGCAAGCGCTTCGAACTGGGCCGCCCTGCCGACGATGCGCGACGAGGCGGATGTCACGCCGCGCGGCGTGACTGGGGTCGACCAGCGCGAAGCCTCCGCCGATGTCTTCTTCATTTACCCGACCGTGCTGATGAGCCGCACGCAGTGGAACGCCGATGTCCGCGATGCCGCGCTCAACCGAAAGATCGAGGAAACCACGATCCGTGCCCAGGCAAGCGTGTTCAATGGTTGCTGCGCGATCTATGCGCCACGCTACCGCCAGATGACGCTGGGCGGCTATATCAAATGGTCGGCCAATAGCGACGCCGCGACCGAGCTTGCGTACGGCGATGTCGCGCGGGCGTTTCGCTACTTCCTCGCCAATCACAATAAGGGACGGCCGTTCATCATCGCCGGGCACAGCCAGGGATCGCGGCTCGGGCGCCTGCTGATCGAGCGCGAGATCGACGGCAAGCCGGTCGCGCGTCGCCTGATCGCGGCCTATCTGATCGGCACCTGGATCGAGAAGAACTGGTTCACCCGCCTGCGCGACGTGCGCGCCTGCACCCAGGCTTATGACACCGGCTGCGTCGTCACCTGGTCGACCTATGCGCAGGGGCGCAACGCGTCGCTGCAGCGGGTCAACATCGGCCGGCAATCGAAATACACGCCGGAGACAAGGATCAGGCCCTATGCCGGGATCAATCCGTACAGCTGGAGCACCGCCGATGCGATGGCGCCCAAGGCGCTGAACAAGGGCAGCTGGCTGTACGGCACGGGCGCCGGCCCCGCTGCGCCGGTACCCGGACTCGTGTCGGGCCGGATGCGCGACGGCGCTCTGTACATCTCGCCGCCGGGCAAAGCCTATACCGACCTGATGATCCCGTTCGGCAATTTCCATAATGTCGATTACAATGTCGCCTATATGAACCTGCGTGAGAATGCCTGGGTGCGGCTGGGCGCGTTCTGGAAGCAATAGGTTCCGCCGTCGCCACGGTCGCGCTATAGGCGTTATGAAGAACCCCGAGGAATCCTATGTCCCTTCGTCCGTGGCGCGACATCATCCGCCGCCAGAGCCGCCAGATCATGGTCGGCAACGTCCCCGTTGGCGGCGACGCGCCGGTCACCGTCCAGACGATGACCAACACGCTGACCTCCGACGCGAAGGCGACGATCGCCCAGATCCGCCGCTGCGAGGATGCCGGCGTCGATATCATCCGCGTGTCCTGCCCCGATGTGGAGAGCACGGCAGCGCTGAAGCAGATCGTGCGCGCCAGCCGTGTGCCGATCGTCGCGGATATCCATTTCCACTATAAGCGCGCGCTTGAGGCGGCCGATGCGGGCGCCGCCTGCCTGCGCATCAACCCGGGCAATATCGGTTCATCGGACCGGGTGCGCGAAGTGGTCAATGCGGCCAAGGCCAATGGCTGCGCGATCCGCATTGGCGTCAATGCCGGCAGCCTGGAAAAGGACCTGCTCGAAAAATATGGCGAGCCCTGCCCCGAGGCTTTGGTCGAATCCGCGCTCGATCATATCAAGCTGCTGCAGGATCATGATTTCCACGAATTCAAGGTCGCGGTGAAGGCTTCCGACCTGTTCCTCGCGGTCGCCGCCTATCAACAGCTTGCCGAAGTGGTCGATTGCCCGCTGCATCTCGGCATCACCGAGGCGGGCGGGTTCGTCGGCGGCACGGTGAAGAGCGCGATCGGCATCGGCAGCCTGCTTTGGTACGGCATCGGCGACACGATCCGCGTCTCGCTCTCGGCCGAACCGGAAGAGGAAGTGCGCGTCGGCTTCGAGATCCTGAAAAGCCTCGGCATCCGCAACCGCGGCGTCCGCGTCATTTCCTGCCCGAGCTGTGCGCGCCAGGGCTTCGACGTGATCCGCACCGTGCAGGCGCTGGAGGAACGGCTCCAGCATATCCGCACCCCGATGTCGCTGTCGGTGCTCGGCTGCGTGGTCAATGGCCCCGGCGAAGCGCGCGAGACCGATATCGGTCTGACCGGCGGCGGCAACGGCAAGCATATGGTCTATCTGTCGGGCGTCACCGACCACACCGTATCGAGCGCCGATATGCTCGAGCATATCGTCAAGCTGGTCGAGGCCAAAGCGGCCGAGATCGACGCGGCGGACGAAGCGCGCGCGGCGGCGTGATGCGCATCGCCCTGGCGATGTCGATCCTTGCCGTGACGATCGGTGAGGGTGTGGCATTTGCGCAGGATCGTCCGGTACCCGTCACCATTGATTGTCATGCCGATGGCAAGTCGACTGCGCCGATCGTGGCGGGCGAGCGGGTCGATGACCCGGTGTCGCCAGCGTCGTCGGGCGCTATCGCCCGGCTGATCCCCAACAAACATGCGCGCATCGTTTTCATCAATGGCACGGATGGCACGGAGATGTCGTATCAATGCCTTGGTGGAATGATCTACACGCTGCAAATGCTGGGTTACGACCGCTTGGAACTCGTCAGCGAGCCGCCCGTGGCGGGCAGTGATCGATGAAAACGGCTCGCCGCCATTAGGACATTATTTGCCATCGCTCTTAGCCCCGGCCTAACGCCTGATCGCTAAAGCGGGCGGCATGAAGATCGCGCTTGCCCTCATGGCCGTAACGGGCATCGCTATCGGCCTGGCCATCCCGACCGCCAAGCCCAAGGTCACAGCCGCGCCGGCCGCGCAGCCGGCGGCGGCCGTGCCGGCCAAGGATGTGCCGGTCGAGACGGTGCTCGATCGTATGCCCAGCGGCCATTTCCTGGCGGTCGCCGACGTCAATGACGAGCCGATCCGCTTCGTTGTCGATACCGGTGCCGACACCGTTGCGCTGACGATGGAGGATGCCAAGCGCGCCCATGTCGCATTTGATCCGTCGCAGTTCCAGGTCGTCGGCCGGGGCGCTGCGGGCGATGTGCGCGGGCAGGAGGTGCGGATCGCCGACATCGTGCTCGACGGCAAGCGTGCGACCGATGTCCGCGCCGTGGTGCTGGAGGGAAGCGACATGTCGCTGCTCGGCCATACCTATCTGCGCCGCCTGAGAAATGTGCAGATCAGCAACGACAAGATGACCCTGCGCTAGCCTGACCGGCCCTGCGCCGCACTGTCGCGTAGCAGAGGAGCGAGGGATGCGAAGTCGTCATCCGCGCTCCCGGTCGCAAGCGCCCGGCGGAAGAGCGTATCCATCGCGTCCGGTATCGCGGCATTCAACGCGCGTTCCTCGCACGCTTCGAGCAAGTGCCGAAACGCACCATAATGGGCACCCAGTGACGCCAGCGTTTCGTCGTCGCCGGCAAAGCGGCGGGCGTGTGTCCGGCCGATCACATCGTAGAGCGCCGCATCGACGACCGGCTTGAAGGCAGTGAAGTGACGCTCGAACGCGCGCAGGTCGAGGCCCTCCGCCGCGGCGACCGCCATGCCCTGGAGCGCTCCGAACAGTCCGCCCCACATCTGGGTCAGCAGGGCAGTATCGAGTGCTGATGCCTGGCCCGGCGCCTCGCCGACATATTGCGTGTTGCCGCCGAGCGTCCGAAGCAGCTCCTTATGGCTTTCATAGATCTCCGGGCGTCCCGAATAGAGCAATGACGTATCCGGCTTGCCGATGAAATCCGGCGTGGCCATGATCGCCCCGTCGAGATAGCTGCCACCCTGCTCCTCGATCCAGTGCGCCTCGTCGCGCGCCAGGCGCGGCGAGCCGGAGGTGAGCTGCACGACGGTTTTTCCGCGCAGTGCCACCGCCACCGCGTCCTGTTTCAGCAGCGCATCGCTGGCGGCGTGATCCAGGACATTCACGATCACCACATCCGCGGCGCGAACCCCATCCTCCACGTTCGCGGCCAGTGTCGCCCCGCGTTCGACCAGCGGCGCGCATTTTTGCCGGGTCCGATTCCACACCCGTACGGAATGGCCGCCGGCGAGCAATGCCCGGACGATGGCCGAGCCCATCCGGCCCGCGCCGAGAACGCAGACTGTCGATTTCATTGTCATCTCTCCATGGGCGGCCGCCTGTCACGATACGGTCGAGAGCGTTTGCCGCGCTGGGCGAGAAGATATAAATTTCGCTGAAGGTGAGAAGTACGCACCTTCAGGTAAGCGCCCAAAATCGAAAGAAAGGGATCTGACAATGAGGCGGAAGGAACGGGACAGCTGCGGCTTCGCTGCCGCCCTGGATGCAATTGGCGGCAAGTGGAAAACCTCAATCCTGTGGGAGCTGCATTTGCGCCCGCACCGGTTTGCCGAACTGCGCCGATCCTTGGGCGGCGTCAGCGAAAAGATGCTCACCCAGCAATTGCGGCAGATGGAAGCCGATGGGCTGGTCAGTCGCTGTGATCATGACGAGGTGCCGCCGCGCGTGGATTATTCGATCACGCCGCTCGGCCTGAGCCTGAACGACGCCGTGACCGCAATGTCGGCATGGGGGAAATATCACGAAACATGGAAATCCGGGCAGCAGGAAGCAGCCTGATCCGAACCGGCAGGGTCGGGCAGCATGTGCCTGCGACCGGCGTTTTGCCCCTGTTTTCCCCTGTTATCCGCCGAAAAAAAACCCACCCCTGTTAAGTTGGATTTCAGGTGCGATTTATTGGATCATTTTCAACGGTTTGACCCTCATTTCCCCTGTTATCGATAACAGGGGTGAAACAGCGGCATAACAGGGGTCGCCGGCACCGGAACAGGGGTGCCGGATGTCCAACATATCCAACGATGAGAAAGAGCGCGCCGGCATGCCGAAGAGCATCCCGTCCGCGATCACGCTGTCACAAGTGGTTCGGTGATTGAATCGCCAAGTGGTCCGCCGGATCGGCATTCGTTGTGGTGACGTGACGATTCCGCGCCGCTATCGCATTGGGTATGAAGCCAAGCACCACCGCCTTCGCGATCGCGACACTGGGCATCGCCCTGTTCTCGTGCATGGACGCGCTGATGAAGGGGCTGACGCTGGCGATCGGGGCCTACAACACCTTGCTGTGGCGTAACCTGGCCGGGGTCGCGATCAGCGGTGTGCTGTTCCTCGCGACCCGCACTGCCTGGCCGGCCCGTGCGGTGATGCGTGTCCATCTGATTCGCGGCAGCGTATCGGCGGTGATGGCGGTGACGTTTTTCTGGGGGTTGGCGCGGGTGCCGATGGCGCAGGCCGTGGCGCTCGCCTTTATCGCGCCGCTGATCGCGCTGTTTCTCGCCGCGGTGCTGCTCAAGGAACATGTCGGGCGGGCCGCGATCATCGCGTCGCTGTTGGCAATTGCCGGTGTCGGCATCATCCTGGCCGGCCAGGCGCGCGCCGAACTTGGGCATGAGGCGCTGCTCGGCACCATCTCCATCCTGACCTCGGCGGTATGCTATGCGTACAATATCATCCTGATGCGGCAGCAGGCCCAGCTTGCCGGACCAATCGAGATCGCCTTTTTCCAGAGCGTGATCGTTGCCGGAATCCTCGCGTTCGCCGCGCCCTGGCTGGCGGTCGTGCCGGCGCTCGGCCATGTACCGGCGATCGCGGGCGCGGCGCTGCTCGCGGTCGGCTCGCTGCTATTGCTCAGCTGGGCCTATGCGCGCGGCGAGGCGAGTTATCTCGCGCCGACCGAATATACCTCGTTCCTCTGGGCGTCGCTGCTTGGCTGGCTGGTGTTCGGCGAGACCGTGTCGCTGTTCACGCTGGCCGGCGCCGCGCTGATCATCATCGGCTGCGTGATCGCGGCGCGGCGCCGTCCAGTTCCCATCTCCAATGTAGAGGCTGCTCTATGACCATCGCCATCCGTCCTGCCGTTCCTGCCGATATCGCCACGATCCTTGGTTTCGTACGTGAACTCGCCGAGTTCGAGCGCGAACCCGATGCGGTGACCGCGACCGAGCCGCATCTGCACGACGCATTGTTCAGCGCGCCGCCAGCGGCCGAGGCAGTGATCGCCGAGCAGGACGGCGTACCGATCGGCATGGCGGTGTTCTTCCATAATTTCTCGACCTGGACCGGCGTGCGCGGGATCTGGCTGGAGGATCTCTATATCACGCCGGCCGCGCGCGGATCGGGCGCGGGCAAGGCATTGCTGGTCCATCTCGCCGGGCTGGCGGTCGATCGCGGCTGCGCGCGGTTCGAATGGGCAGTGCTCGACTGGAACGTGCGCGCAATCGATTTCTACCGTGCGATGGGGGCCGAGGCGATGGACGAATGGACGACGCAGCGCGTTTCGGGCGAGGCGCTCGTCACGCTGGCGGGGAGGGGTTGATGGCCTGGATCCTGCTGATCATCGGCGGTTGTTTCGAAATCGGCTTCACCACCTGCCTTCGCTATGTCGACGGCTTTCGCAACCTGCCCTGGACGCTCGGCTTCCTTGCCTCGGTGACGCTGTCGATGGCGTTGCTCGAAATCGCGTCTCGCTCGATCCCGATGGGCACCGCCTATGCGGTCTGGGGCGGGATCGGCGCGCTCGGCACGGTACTGGTCGGCATCGCCTGGTTCGGCGAGCCGGCGACGCTGCCGCGGTTGTTGCTGATCCTCGGCGTGGTCTTGTGCATTGCCGGGCTGAAGCTGACGTCTGGGCATTGAGAGGAGGGTAGGATGGCGGTCGATATCGGACTGGTCGATTGGGTTACCGAGGCGATGGCGCCGGTCGGCACGGTGACGATGCGGCGCATGATGGGCGGTGCGACGCTCTATCTCGACGGTACGGTCTTTGCGATAGTCGGGCTGGAGGCGCTGTGGTTCAAGGGGGATGCGGAGAGCGACGCCGTCTGGGACGCAGCAGGTTGTCCGCGCTTCACCGTCGAGATGAATGGTGAGCTCAAGTCGATGAACTACCGTCGCGCGCCCGACGATGTGTATGACGACGCCGATGCACTCAGGGAATGGGGCGGACTGGCGCTGGCGGCTGGGCTGCGCGCGCCGCCCAAGAAAGCCAAAGCTAAGAAGAGCGGGGTGAAAAAAGCCGAGGCGCGAACGACGCGATAAGCGCCGCGACGAGCAGCGCAAACCAGGCGAGGACGAAGCCGGTCATCATGCTGCCGCGTGGGAAGATGGTCAGGCCGTACAGCGCGTAGAGCCCGCCGCCGAGCAGGATCAGCCCGAACGCGCCGGTAAGCCATTTGCGGGCGGCGATCAGCGCTACGCCAATGCCCGCCGTGCCGAGCGCGAGCAGCGCGAATTTGACATGCACCGCCCACCATAAGGGATCGAGCAGCGACTGGGTGCCGGGCAGGTCGCGCAGGATCGCATAGAGCAGCACGCCCTCGATCTCGTCACTGAGTCCGGCAATCGCCAATGCGACAATCGTCAGCGTGCGCAAGGTGCCGCGCGAGCCCGCCGCCAGCGCACCGAGAATCAGGAAGGCGGTATAGGCCGGAATGAAGCCGAATTCGTCAAGCAGCAGGCCGGTCTTTTGCGCCGCGACCAGCGCCGACCGGCAGGGGTCGCTGCCGAACAGCAGCGCCACTTCGGCCGGCGTGCGCACGAATTCGAACGCGATGATCGGGGTGAGGTCCCCGATCGGGCCGCACGCGACCAGACCGGGGATCTGACCGAACAGCCAGGAACAGAAGAATGCGACGACACCCGCCACCGCACACCAGCGCCAGGCTGCCCGGGCGCTCAAGCCGGTTCAGCCGCCTTGGCAACCTTGGCGGCTTCGATCGCCTCGACCACAATCCGCTTGGCTTCCTCGGCGTCGCCCCAGCTGCCGATCCGGACCCATTTCTGCGGCTCCAGATCCTTATAGTGGGTGAAGAAATGCTCGATCTGCGCCAGCACGATCGAGGGCAGATCGCCACGCTCGCCGACATCGGTGTAATAGGGGAAGGTCGTATCGACCGGCACGGTGATCAGTTTCTCATCGCCGCCGGCTTCGTCTTCCAGCTTGAGCACGCCGATCGGCCGGACACGCACGACGCTGCCCGGAATGAAGGGCGAGCGGGCGATGACCAAAGCGTCGAGCGGATCGCCATCAGGCGAGAGCGTATGCGGCACGAAGCCGTAATTGGCCGGGTAGCGCATTGGGGTGTGCAGGATGCGGTCGACGAACAGCGCGCCCGATTTCTTGTCGAATTCATACTTCACCGGCTCGCCGCCGACCGGCACCTCGATGATGACGTTGAGGCTGTTCGGCGGATCGTCGCCGACCGGAATCATGTCGATACGCATTTCTGGATCCTTCACTTCGTTCAGAGTGCGGCGCCGGCCCGCTCCCCCTCCCGGCCACCCACAGAATATCCTGAATGGG
>NZ_JBOHHW010000023.1:0-75708 GCF_050725575.1 Sphingomonas sp.
AGGCGGTGCGCGTCTACCACCCGGTTGCCAGCGAAGCGCCGGTGATCGTGCGCTACAAGCGCGAAGTGCGCCCCGACATCACCGCCGCGCTGCAATGGATGCGCGCGCGGCGCCCCGGACGCTGGGCACGGCCTACCCCGCCGCCTGAGAAGGATCATAAGTCCGCTGCGGACATCCTCAAGGCGATGGATCGTGTCGGCGACCTGGCATTGCCCGAATATCGCGAGGTGCTGCGCAGCCATGCACGGGAATAGTCTCGCGATCGGCGCGCATATGCGTGCCTTCACGCGCAATCCGCTCGCCCATGCCCGCTTCACCTATCGCTGGGGAGAAGGCGCGCTGAAGGGCGTCCTTGGCCCGCGCGAGTGGCAGCGCGAGGTGATGGAGGTGATCGGGAAACATCTCGACAACCCGGAGACCCGCCACACACCCTGCCGCATCGCCCGAGCCTCGGGCCACGGCATCGGCAAGTCCGCGCTGATCGCGATGCTGATCAAATGGGGCCTCGATACCGGCGTGGACACCCGCGTCGTCATCACCGCCAACACCGAGACCCAGCTCGAGAAGAAACAGCATATGAAAGCGCGCGGGCTCGCCTCGCCCGACGATGCCGATGCACTGGCGCTGACCTTCGCCGAACCGGTCATGCCGCGCGAGGAATGGCCCGAAATCTACCGCCAGGTGCGCGAACTCACCGAGGAGGAGGAAGCCGCGGAGCTGTACGCCGAGTTATTTCCCGATCGCTGGCGGTAACAAACTCCTCCCCGGCACGGGGAGGTGGCGCGCGAAGCGCGACGGAGGGGGTGCGCCGGTAGCGTTACGCTTGTGGAGAGCCCCCTCCACCACGCCGCTTCGCGTCGCGGTCCCCCTCCCCGTCCCGGGGAGGAGCTCAGGACCGCGCCGGAGAAACTCTCCGCGTCTCCGCGCATCCGCGTGAACCCCCTTCTGACTGCCTCAACGCAAACGCCATGACAGTCGATCCGACCGGATCAAACACCCTCTCAGCGCTCAAAAGCGACCTCCCACACCCCCTTTACGCTGCACCGCAATATTTTTCTCGCTCGACCACTGGATTATATAAGGAAGCTTATTATATGCGCAGTCATGAGCGATACACTCGGATTCCTGATCAGCGACGTTTCGCGCCTGATGCGGCGGCGTTTCGATGAACGCGCACGCATGATCGGCGTGACGCGCGCGCAGTGGCGCACCCTGTTCACCGTGTCGCGCAACGAAGGCGCCAATCAGGGCGGGCTGGCCGACATCCTCGAAGTCGAGCCGATCACCTTGTGCCGGATGATCGACCGGCTGGAGGAATCCGGCCTGGTCGAACGCCGCCGCGATCCCGCCGACCGCCGCGCCTGGCAAATCTTCCTCACCCCCAAGGCGCTGCCGCTGCTCGGCCAGTTGCGCACGATCGGCGAAGACATGTTCGCGCATGCGCTTGAAGGCGTCACCCCGGAAGCACGCGACCAATTGGTCGCCGCGCTGACCCTGATCCAGAATAATTTGAACGACGCCCCCCGGGGCAAGGAGGCCAGCCATGGCTGATGCAGACCCAGTGATCGACCGCAACGCGGCCACCGAAATCGAGATTTCCGCAATCGAGCCCGTCATCGAGCCGGCGCCGGCCAAGCGCCGCAACCGTCTGCGCCCGTTGCTGATGTTCAGCGTACCGCTGCTGATCCTCGCGATCGGCGGCTATTTCTGGCTGACCTCGGGCCGCTATGTCTCGACCGACAATGCCTATGTGAAGCAGGACATGGTTTCGATCAGCCCGGACGTGTCGGGCCGCATCGTGCAGGTCGCGGTGGCGGAGAACCAGCGCGTCAAGGCCGGCGACCTGCTGTTCCGCATCGATCCGGAGCCCTATCGCATCGCGCTGGCACAGGCCGACGCGGCGATCGCCAATGCCCGGGTCCAGGTCAGCACCATGTCGACCGATGTCGGCGGCGCCGATGCCGATATCGAAAGCGCGCGCGCCGACATCATCCTCTCCCAGGCCACTTATGATCGCCAGGTCGCGCTGATGAAGCAGGGCTTCACCACCCGCGCCAGCCTCGACGCGGCGTCGCATGAGCTCGCCGCGAGCCGGGCCAAGCTCGCCACGGCGCAGGCCGCGGTCGCGCGAGCCCGCAGCCAGCTCGGCAGCGGTACCGCCGCAACCGGCGCGCCGGCCGCGATCCAGGCCGCCATGGCGCAGCGCGACCAGGCCGCGCTCAACCTCGCCCGCACTGAAGTCCGCGCGCCCAGCGACGGCATCGTCAGCCAGACCGGCCGCCTGCAGGTCGGCAACATCACGCCGAGCGGCGTGCCCGCGCTGAGCATCGTGGTCAATCAGGGCACCTGGGTCGAGGCGAACTTCAAGGAAACCGACCTCAACCACATGGCGGTCGGCCAGCCGGCCGAGATCAGCCTCGACGCCTATCCCGGGCTCAAGGTCAAAGGCCATGTCGCCAGCATCGGCGCCGGCACCGGATCGCAATTCTCGGTCCTCCCGGCACAGAATGCCACCGGCAACTGGGTCAAGGTCACGCAGCGCGTGCCGGTGCGCGTCGCGATCGACGGCAACCCGGCGCGGGCGATGATCGCCGGGCTCAGCGCCGACGTGTCGATCGACACCAAGACCCATGGCTGAGACCGTGCCCGGTACGCCGCTGCTGCCCGTCCGGCAGCGCGGCCTGCTGACCGTTGGCGTGATGGGGGCGATGATCATGCAGATCCTCGACACCACCATCGCCAATGTCGCCTTGCCGCATATGCAGACCAGCCTTGGCGCGACCGTCGATACCGTCACCTGGGTGCTGACCAGCTATATCGTCGCCTCGGCGATCGCCATTCCGGCGACCGGCTGGCTCTCCGGCCGGTTCGGCTCGCGCAACCTGTTCCTGTTCGCGGTCGGCGGCTTCATCGTCGCGTCGATGCTGTGCGGCACCGCCGTCAGCCTGGAGGAGATGGTCGCGTTCCGCATCCTCCAGGGCATCACCGCGGCCTTTATTGGCCCGCTGTCGCAAACCGCGATGCTCGACATCAACGCGCCCGAGAACCAGGCCAAGGCGATGTCGGTCTGGGGCATGGGCGTGATGGTCGGCCCCATCATGGGCCCCGTGATCGGCGGCTGGCTGACCGAAAGCTATAATTGGCGCTGGGTGTTCTACGTCAATCTGCCGATCGGCATCGCGACGTTTGCGATCCTCTGGTTCCTCCTGCCCTCGCGCCCGCGCGAAACCCGCTCGTTCGATATTACCGGCTTCGCGCTGATCGGCATCGCCGTCGCCAGCTTCCAGCTGATGCTTGACCGCGGCCAGCAGGAGGACTGGTTCTCCAGCTGGGAAATCATCGTCGAGGGCGGCGTCGCGATGGCCGCGCTGTGGATGGGCATCGTCCACCTCGCGACCGCGAACAAGCCCTTGTTCGACCGTGCGCTGTTCAAGAACCGCAACCTGATCGTCGGCATGTTCTTCATGGTGGTGATCGGCATCTCGACCATGGCGCCGATGGCGCTGCTCCCGCCGATGCTGCAATCGCTGTTCGGCTATCCGGTGATCGATACCGGCCTGATGCTGGCGCCGCGCGGGGTCGGCGTGCTGCTCTCGATGGCGCTGGCCGCGCGGTTGATGGGCAAGGTCGATACGCGCATCGTGATTGCGGTCGGGCTGGTCATCTTCGCCTTCTCGCTCAGGCAAATGGCGGGCTGGTCGCTGGAAATGGATTTCTGGCCGGTGATCACCAGCGGCTTCATCCAGGGGATCGGCATGGGCCTCGTGTTCATGCCGCTCAACTCGCTCGCCTTCGCCACGCTCAGCGGCGCGTACCGCACCGACGGCGCCAGCCTGCTCAACCTGATGCGCAGCATCGGCCAGTCGGCGGGCATTTCGATGGTCACCACCCTGCTCGCGCGCAACATCCAGCAAAGCCATGCCGATTTGAGCAGCCATATCACCGCGACGACCATTCCAGCACTCGATCTCGGCGCGCTCGACCGCTTCGGCAGCTTGTCCGACGCCGTGTTCGGCTTCGCCGACGGCATGATCAACCAGCAGGCGGCGATGGTCGCCTATATCGACGATTTCTACCTGATGGCCGGGATTTCGATCGCCGTGGTGCCGCTCGTCTTCCTGCTGTCCAAGCCGAAGGGCAAGATGGAAGCGGTCCACGCGGAATAGACGGCTTGCGAGGGGCACGCGAGCCATTCGATTCAACCATGGCACGGGATCGAGCATGTCATCCCTTGCCGGACTTGAGCCGGCGCGCTCTTTCTCAGTGTCGGAACCAGTATGCAGGGCGCAACCTTCGCACTCCCCCTTCCGTTCGCCCTGAGCTTGTCGAAGGGCCGTTCCTCCTTCTCTTATGTGGCTGAAGAAGAACGGTGCTTCGACAAGCTCAGCACGAACGGAAGAGAGGTGCGTCCACCTAATCCAAAACCGCTCAGCCCAGCATCGTCGCAATGAACGCCGCGATCGGCGGCGATTCCTCAAAGGTCGGGACGTCGTCGGCGATCACCACCCAGGGCTGCTTGCGCTTGACCCACATATGCAGGCGCGGGCTGAGCCGGTTGCTCTCGTCCAGCGTGCCGGCGCGCAAGACGACCAGCCCCGGCCGCGCGCTGTTGGTGTTGAAGATGCGCGTATGACAGGTGCCGCACAGCCGCTGATGCGATTCATGCCCGCTCGGATTGATGAAGCGATACTCGATCACCGGCCCGGTGACGCTGATCGCGCCGTCCGGCAACAGCGCACTCTGGGTGAACGCGCCGCCCGCCCAGCTCTGGCAGAGCAGGCAATGGCAGCAATAGATCGCCGGCGCCGCATCGACCGCCAGCACATAGCGAACCGCACCGCAATGACATCCGCCTTCCACCGTCATGTCGAGCCCCTCACTGCCCCGCTCACCTGCCCGGCTCGGCCCGCCACTGCCAGATCATCGCCAGCACCGAACCGAACAGCGCGATCGCCATATCCTTCTGGGCATCCCACATATCGCCCTGCTGGCCATTATACTCATTGGCCAGATCGGACGCGACGATGATGGTCAGCAGCCATTCGAAAATCTCGTACAGCGCACTGACCGCGCCGACGAACAGGAACGCATTCCACAGCGCCGCCCGCCAGCGCGCGCCGGTGTAGCGCCAGCTGATCTCGGCATAGAGCGGGACGGCGCACAGGCCGAAGGTCAGGTGCACCAGCCGGTCGAAATTGTTGCGCGTCATCCCGAATACGTCGCTGACGCTGTGCCCGGTCAGCGCCATCGCCCAGCGATCATAAGGAACATTCGAATAGGCGTAGCGGCCCGCCAATGTGTGCAGCAGGAAAAACGCGACCACCGCCAGCACCGCGCGATTGGACAGCGGCCAGCGCGACAGCAGGGCCGGCGCGGCGAGGATCAGCAATATGGTCGGAATATGCTGAAGCGGCGCGATCCCCGGATAGGGCTGGTTGATGTTCGCCAGCACCACCGCCGCGGCCAGCAGCAGGACCATGCGGAGCTGCGGCCGCGGCAGCGACCGCCAGCGCGCCGCATAGCCCGGCAATCAGGCCGCCTTCTTCAAATGCCGCCGCCCGAGCAGCTCCGCGATCTGCACCGCGTTGAGCGCGGCCCCTTTGCGCAGATTGTCGCTGACGCACCACAGGGTCAGGCCGTTCTCGACCGTCGAATCCTCGCGTACGCGGCTGACAAAGGTGGCGAATTCACCGACGCATTCGATCGGCGTGATATAGCCGCCATCTTCGCGCTTATCGATCAGCATCACGCCCGGCGCCTCGCGCAGGATGCCTTGCGCCTGCTCGGCCGACATCTCGTCCTCGAACTCGATATTGATCGCTTCGCTATGGCCGACGAACACCGGCACGCGCACGCAGGTCGCGACCAGCCTGATCTTCGGATCGAGGATCTTCTTGGTCTCGACCACCATCTTCCACTCTTCCTTGGTCGACCCGTCGTCGAGGAAGCTGTCGATGTGCGGGATCACGTTGAACGCGATCTGCTTGGTGAATTTATGCGGCTCGGCCGGATCGCCGACAAAGATGTTGCGGCTCTGCTCGAACAGCTCGTCCATGCCCTGCTTGCCCGCGCCGGAGACCGACTGATAGGTCGCGACGACGACGCGCTTGATCCGCGCCACATCGTGCAACGGCTTCAGCACCACGACCATCTGCGCGGTCGAGCAGTTCGGGTTGGCGATGATGTTTTTGCGCAGATAGCCGTCGATCGCTTCCGGATTCACTTCCGGCACGATCAGCGGCACATCGGGGTCCATGCGGTAGAGCGACGAATTGTCGATCACCGTGCAGCCCGCCTTGGCCGCGATCGGCGCATAGACCGCGGTCGCTTCCGATCCGATCGCGAACAGCGCCATGTCCCAGCCATTCCAGTCGAAATGCTCGATATTCTGGACCTTGAACTGCTTTCCGGTGTCGCCGTAATCGACCATCAGCCCCTGGCTGCGCGACGACGCCACGACGGCGATCTCATCCGCCGGAAACTCGCGCTCCGCGAGGATGTTGAGCATCTCGCGCCCGACATTCCCCGTCGCGCCTGCGACTACTACCCGGTAACCCATATTCGCTCCAATCCATCAGCACGGGCGCGGTACTCCCGCTACCCCCGGCACGCAAGCAAGCAGCGCATCCCTTGCTCCTCCCCGGCACGGGGAGGATTAGCGCTTGTTCTTCACTTCACGATCAAGGAACTTCAGGATCGTCGTCCACACATGA
The DNA here is from genome assembly GCF_050725575.1 of Sphingomonas sp. Lineage (GTDB taxonomy): Bacteria > Pseudomonadota > Alphaproteobacteria > Sphingomonadales > Sphingomonadaceae > Sphingomonas. The sequence continues at coordinate 6,714 of NZ_JBOHHW010000023.1, forward strand.
ATATCCCGCCCGGCGCTATGCGTCTTGCCGGGATAGAGCATCATCTCGAACGGCACATTCTCCGCCTGCATCTTCGCGGCAAAGGCGGTTGTGTTGTCGAGCACGACATTGTCGTCGGCCATGCCGTGGATCAGCAGCAGCGGATCGGTGATCTTCGCCGCATCGTCGATCGCATCCGATTTCGCATAGGCTTTCGCGTCCTTGATCGGATCGCCCATATAGCGTTCGGTATAATGCGTGTCGTACAATTCCCATTTGGTCACCGGCGCGCCGGACACGCCCGCGGCATAGACGCCCGGATTGGCCTCGAGCATCTTGAGCGTCATGTACCCGCCATACGACCAGCCATAGGTCGCGATCTTGCCGGCATCGACGAACGGCTGCTGCTTCAGCCACGTCGCGCCGGTCAGCTGATCCTCGACCTCGACCGATCCCATGGCGCGGAAGATCTGGTCTTCGAACGCGGTGCCGCGATTGGCCGATCCGCGATTGTCGATCTGGAACACGATCCAGCCCTGCGACACGAGATACTGGTGCAGCGGCGTGCCCCAGTTGCGGCTGACGGTCTGCGCGTGCGGGCCGCCATAATGTTCGAAGAACACGGGATATTTCCGGCCCGGTTCAAGCACCGGGGTCAGCATCTCATAATGAAGATCGCTGCCGTCGGCTGCCTTCAGCGTCCCGAAGGTCGGCACGCGGTGCTGCTGGAGGAACGGGAAATAGGGATGCCCGGCAACGATCGGATTCTCGTTGATCCATGACAGCAGCAGTCCCTCGGGATTGGCGAGATAAGTCTGGGTCGGCTGGCTGGGATTGGAGCGCGACACGATCATGCGTGTGGCACCCACATCCATCGTCGCGCTGTGCCACCAGCCCGGATTGGTGCGCCGCGAGATGAAATTCGGACGCGCGATATCGACCGTATAGACGTGCTGTTCGAGCACGTCGTCCTTGTTGCCGGTAAAGAAGATACGCCCCTTCGCCTCGTCAAACCCGATCAGGCCGGTGACGACCCAGGGCCCCTTGGTCAGCTGAGTCCATGTGCCGCCCTTGAAGAGATAGAGATGCGCATAGCCGTCGCGCTCCGAGGTCCAGATCAGGCCGCCATCCTTGAGCGGGCGATAGCCGTCGCTGAGGTTGACCCAGCTCCTCGGCCCCGATTTTTCGCTGAACAGCACGGTCGACTTGCCCGTCGCGGGATCGACCCGAAGCATGTCGAGCACGGTCTGGTCACGGTTCTGGCGCTGCACCAGCAACGACCGGCCATCCGGGGTCCAGTCGACCCGCGCGAGGTAGATGTCGGTTTCCGCGCCAAGATCGACCTTCACCCGGCCCGACCCGTCGGCGTTCATCACGTACAGCTCGACCAGCACGTTCGGCGTGCCCGCGGCGGGATAGCGCTGGTCGAACACCTTGGTGCCGTTCGCGCCGATCGCGGCGCGCGTGACCACGCCGACCGGCGCCTCGTCGAACTTCTCGACCGCAAGGCGCTTGTCGCCCGGCGACCACCAATAACCGGTGCGGCGGCCGATTTCTTCCTGGGCGACGAACTCCGCCTCGCCCCAATGCACCGTGCCGGCGCCATCATGGGTCAGCGCCAGCTCCCTGCCCGTCGCCGAGCCCCCAAGCGGCTGAACGAACAGATTCTGGTCGCGCACGAAGCTGACAAAGCCGCCCGCGGGGCTGATCTTCGGGTTGAGCTCGCCGCCTGCCGTGGCGGTCAGCCGGGTGACCTGGCCGTCGAGGCTGGCGAGGTAGAGATCGCCATCGAGCGGCACGAGGATCGACTTGCCGTCGGGCGACCATTCATAGGCGACAATCCCTTTCGCGGCGCCGATCCGCGCGCGTTCGCGCTGCATCTTCTCGGCCTCGGACAGTTCCGCGCCGGTGCCGAATTTCTTCGAATCGACCAGCATCCATTCCTTGCCCGTGCGCGTATCGCGCGCCCACAGGTCGTACCGATCCTTCTCGGCCGGCCGCGGGCGCAGCGAGGTCAGCAGGCCTCCGTCGGGCGAGAGCTTGAGCAGCTTGGGCTGCGATCCCGCCAGGTCGGGCGACGCAAAGACGCGCTCCAGCGTCAGCTTCTGCGCCATAACCGCCTCCGCTGCGGCCGGTGCCGTGGGCTCAGCGGCCATGGCGGGGACAGCCATCGCGGCAAGCATGACGCCGGCGAGCGTCCATGGTTTCGGCATCATCCATCTCCAGTCCCGATTTCTCTGCGCCGGCGCGAATGGCGGCGGATGCGGCGTTATTACGAGCGCCGGACGTTGCGTAAAGGGACCTGTGAGGCACTCAGGCGGCGAGCGCCTTGCGGCGCACCGGCAGCAAGCGCCGCGAGATGATCGATCGCCACGCCCATTCGACCGGCGCAATCACATGGTCGCGCAAATACCAGTTGGCCGCCCACAGCAGCAGCGCATTCACCGCCAGCGCCGTCAGCATCAGCGCCATCCAGCCTTGCTTTCCATACAGCCCAAGCGCGAACGGCGGATAGATCACCCACAGGCAAATCACGCTCTGCAGGATATAGAGGGTTAGCGCCGTCCGCCCCGCCGCCTCGAACGGCCTGAGCAGCTTCATGCCGGAAGCCGTGCCAAGCAGCAGATGGACCAGCCCGATATGGCCAAGCGTGGTCGCCAGCCGGGTCACTTCGCTGGTGGCAACGATCGGGTGCGGATAGGCGTCGAACTGAACCTCCCAATAGGCCGCGATGGCGCGGCCGGTCAGGCCGATCGCATAAGCGGCCAGCGTCATCACCAGGTAGAAACGGCGTGATCTCTGGCCCTGGATGATGCCCCATTTGAACAGGGCGGCGCCAATCAGCATCGTGCCGGCCGCCTCCCACACGAACAACGGCTCCAGAAACTCTCCCCGGCCGATGCCATCGGACATGCCCCACAGGAACAGCATCGTGGCCCACGCGCTCGTCGCCCAGGTCATGAAAGTACCGGTCGCGTCCGCGCGCCTCTTATCTTCCAGCGCGACGCGCGCGCGCTCTTCCGCCCTGCCCTTCGCCAGCGCGGCGTCGTTGCTGGCCTGGCTGGCAACCTGCCTGGCTTGCTCGGCGGTCAGTGTCTGCCCGGCATCCCGCTTGGCCTGCAGCTGGACGACCTCGATCCGCGACTGCTGCTCCGCGTACAGGCTGCCTCCCCCGAAAATGAGCAGGCCGAACGCCATGACCAGGCCGAAGCCGAGCAACGCTGCCGGGGGCAGGCGACGAAACAGAAAGGCGACCATCGCCGCGATGCCATAGGTGTGAAGGATGTCGCCGGGCCAGAGCAGGATGAAGATATGCACCAGGCCAAACAGGAACAGGACGAAATTGCGCAGATAATAGCGCCGCATCACGATACCGTCGCCGAACAGCACGCGGCCCGCGGTGCGAAACACGCCTCCGGATCCGGTGACGGACGCATCGATCGCGGTCGCGGCCCGGTCGGTCAGGATCACCATGCCGACCCCGAACAGCATCTCGAGCATGCAGCGCGCCGTCCCGTCGGCGAAGATCTCGCGCAACCACCACGCGACCTGATCCGCGCCGCTCCAGCCGAGATGACGGAAATCGCCGAACGACGCCCACAGCGACCCGCCCATATCGTTGATGTTCATGAACAGGATGCCGAGGATCGCGATCCCGCGCAGGATATCCAGGCTCGCGACGCGCGGCGCGCCATCAGGCTCGGCTGCGGTGGTCATCGTCGCTTCGCTCATCGCTGTTCCCCGCACCATCCCCGCCGGATAGGCGAACCCGACGGTGTATTGCAAACGCAAAGCAGTGCGTGATCGCCTGCGCCGCCCGGTGTCGTACGAGAGGTTGAAACCGGCGCCGTCCGGGCTAAGGTCGGGCGATGGATTACCCCGATGAACCGGAAAACCGCACCTGGGTCGATACGCTGCGGGAGAAATGGATCTACGGCTTCGGCATTCTGTTCCTGCTGACCTGGATCGCCATGCTCTATTTCATGTTCCACGACGTGATGTAGCGCGCACCTCAGCCGTGGCGGCGGAAACAGTCCGCCAGATGGTCGTCGACCACACCCACCGCCTGCATCCAGGCATAGACGATCACTGGCCCGACAAACTTGAACCCCCGCTTCTTGAGCGCCTTTGACATCTCCTCCGACAGCGGCGTCTTGGTCGGCACATGCACGCCGTCACCGATGATCGGTTCGCCGCCCGCCATGTCCCAGACAAAGTCGGAGAAATCCTCGCCCGCCTCGCGCATCGCCAGATAGGCGCGCGCATTGCCGATCGTCGCGACGATCTTGGACCGCGATCGGATGATGCGCGGGTCGACCACCAGCCGCTCGATATCCGCCTCGCCGAAACGCGCGACGATGTCGGGATCGAAGCCCTGGAACAGCTCGCGAAACGCATCGCGCTTGCGCAGGATGATGCTCCAGGACAGCCCGGCCTGGAATCCGTCGAGCATCAGCTTTTCCCACAAGGCGCGGCTGTCGCGCTCCGGCACGCCCCATTCCTCGTCATGATAGGCGCGCATCATCGGGTCGTTATCGGCCCAGGGGCAACGATGGGGCATGGGCAGTCCTGAGTTGATGGCCTGAGGTTGATGGCCTGACAGTGATGGCAACTCGCCGCGCCGTTCCGGCTGGCCGACGGATCGGATTGGCGCGGCTTGACGGCATTGCTTAGTGGGCCGAGCAACGTCCAGCAATATCGATGGGGGAAGTCCGTGGCATCATGGTCCCGACGCAGTGCGCCGGCCGCCTTTTTATCCGCATTGGTCATCATGGCCGGCGCGGCGGCAACCGCCTGCGCCTATTGGCCGGGATTGATGACCTGGGACGCGATCCGCCAATATGACCAGGCGACCAGCGGCGCGTTCGACGACTGGCATCCACCGGCAATGGAGTGGCTGTGGCGGCAACTCGTGCCGATCCATGACGGGCCGGCGCCAATGCTGGTCCTCCAGCTGCTGCTGTTCTGGGGTGGCCTGACGCTGTTCGCCCGCTGGGCCTTGAAGCAGCGGCGGCCCGGACTGGCGGTGGCTTTGGCGGCATGCGGGTTGCTGCCGATCTCGCTCGCCCTGACAGGTGCGGTGCTGAAGGACTGCCTGATGGCGGGGGCCTTGATATCCGCCACCGGCCTGTTGGCCTGGCAGCCTTATGCAACGCGCCCCGCCCTGCGCGTGCTGGTGCCCGTCCTCGGCATCCTGCTGTTGCTGTTCGCCTCGATGCTGCGCTTCAACGCGTTCCTCGCCACGGTACCGATCTTCGTCGCGCTCATGCCTCAGGCCGCGCGCGCAGGCCGGCTGCGGTTCGCCGGCACGACGGTGATCGCGGCGTTGCTGATGATTGCAGCCCTGCCAGTCGCCAACCGCCTGATCGGTGCGCAGTCGAGCGGGGTCGAAATGTCGCTGGTCATCTTCGACCTCGGCGGCATTACGGAACATGCCGGCGTCGACGCCTTTCCGCCGGTCGGCGTGATCGATCCGGTGGCGGTCAACCATTATTGCTATTCGCCGGTCAAATGGGACCCTTATTCCTGGTGGGTCGACGAACCCTGCGCGATCGGCTTCGCCGACGTACGCGCAGCGATCGCCGCACGGCACGAAAGCCCTTATGGATTCCTCGCCAAGGCGATCCTGGCGCATCCCGTCGCCTATGCGCAGCACCGCCTGGCCCATTTCAACATCAACACGCGCTTCCTCGTCCATGACGAGATCGAGCGACCGGTGCAGGTCGACTCCGCTCCCAATGACTGGGGCTACAGGGTCCACCCCAGCCCACTCCTGTCGGCAATCGACGGCATCGTCCTGGTCAGCGCGCATACGCCGCTGGATTGGCCGATCGTCTGGCTGGCGCTGGCGTTCGGCGTCCTGACCATCGCGAGCCGGCTGCCGTCGCGCGGTATCGTCATCCCGGTTGCGCTGTCCGCCCTGCTCTATGGGCTGGGCTATGGCGTGTTCAGCGTCGCAGCGGAGCTGCGTTATCATCTGTGGACCATGCTCGCGACCGCCATTGCGCTGGCGATCACGAGCGCCGATCTGACGCGCGGGAACGCCAGCGTGTCGCGTCAGCGGCTGTTCTGGGGGTTCTTGCCCGCCCTGCTCGTCACTGCGCTGTGCATTGCCTGGCGCTTGGTCCCCGCCCTGTAACGCGAACGGGGCGCGGAAGCTTTCGCTTCCACGCCCCGCGTGATGTCTGAGACTGTCGCGCCAGATTACTCGGCGGCGACGGTGCCCTTGGCCGGACGCGTGTCGCGACGCTCGGCGATACGCGCCGACTTGCCGGTGCGGCCACGCAGATAATAGAGCTTCGCACGACGCACGGCGCCCTTGCGGACGACTTCGATCGAATCGATGTTCGGCGAATAGAGCGGGAAGACGCGCTCGACGCCCTCACCGAATGAAATCTTACGCACGGTGAAGTTCGACCCCATGCCCTTGTTCGAGCGCGCGATGCACACGCCCTCATAGTTCTGAACGCGGGTGCGTTCGCCTTCGACCACCTTCACGCCGACCTTCAGCGTATCGCCGGGGCGGAATTCAGGGATTTTCTTCGCCTCGAGGAACTTGGCGATATTCTCGGCTTCGATCGTCTGGATGAGATTCATCTCATTCGTCCTTCGTCTTCGCGTGCGCGCCAGAGGGCGACTGAACCCGAGCACCGATATGGCGCTCCCAAAGGTCCGGCCGCCTTAGCCGTGTCTCGGTCTCGGCCATCGACTTTCGCCAGGCCGCGATCCTCGCATGATCCCCCGATCGCAGCACTTCGGGGATCGTGCGCCCTTCCCACATCGGTGGTCGGGTGTAATGCGGGTATTCAAGCAGCCCCGTTTCGAAGCTCTCGTCCACACCGCTGGAAGCCGCGCCCATTACGCCGGGAAGCAGCCGAATGCAAGCGTCGAGCAACACCAGCGCCCCCATCTCCCCGCCCGACAGGATATAGTCGCCGATCGACACCTCCTCGACGCCGCGCGCGTCGAAGATACGCTCGTCAAATCCCTCGAACCGCCCGCACAGGATCGTGACGCCGGGGCCCTCGGCGAGCTGCCGGACCCGCGCCTGGCTGAGCGGCGCACCGCGCGGGGTCATGGCGAGGATCGGCCGGTCGCGAGGCACGCTGTCGATCGCCGCGGCGAGCACATCGACCCGCAGCACCATCCCTGCCCCGCCCCCGGCCGGCGTGTCGTCCACGGTACGATGCTTGTCGATCGCGAAGTCGCGGATATTGACCGCGTCGAGCGTCCATTTGCCCTCGCCCAGCGCGCGGCCGGCCAGCGACAGGCCAAGCGGTCCGGGAAACATTTCCGGATAGAGCGTCAGAATGGTTGCAGCGAAGGTCATGCGTCTTTCCAGGCTCTGACGATGGCGCGCGATATCAGCCAGGCGACCGGAACGCCGATCGGAATCGCGAGATAAAAGACGAATAGCATGAACACGCCACCCAGTTCACCGCTACAGGACAATTGGTGCGGATCGCAAGGCGCCCGGAACAGCACATCACGGCAAAACATATAGCCAAACGGCAGCATCGCCACCGCCGATGCCGCGAGCGTCACGAGCCAGAACCGCGCGCACAGTCCAAACAGGCACAAGATCAGCGTAGCCATCGCGGCAATGATCACCGACGGGATCGCAATAAAAGCGACCACGATGGCGAGGAGCAGGACCAGCATTTTGTTACGCCTATCGAGGAACCTTCGCTCTCGCCAGCACTTGAATAGAATAATGGACGATTGCATCATCATCGGCGCGGGCCCGGCGGGGCTGACCGCGGCGATCTACCTCGCCCGATTCCACCTTTCGACCCGGCTGTTCGACTGCGGCAGCAGCCGGGCCGCATTGATTCCCCGCACGCAAAACCATGCGGGCTATCCAGGCGGCATCAAGGGCAGCGACCTGCTCACGCTGATGCTGGAACAGGCGGAGAGCTTCGGTGCGCGGCGCGAGACTGCCGCAGTGACCGCGATCGTGCCGATTGCCGACGGATTCGAAGTCTTGGTCGATGATACCATCTTCCGCGCGCGCAGCGTGTTGCTGGCAACCGGCGTGGTGAACCATCGACCCGATATGCCCATCGCCGCGCATGACGATGCGCTGGCGCGCGGCCTGCTGCGCTATTGCCCGATCTGCGATGGCTATGAAGTGACGGACAAGCGTGTCGGCGTGATCGGCACCGGCGATCACGGCATGCGCGAAGCCCTGTTCCTGCGTGGCTTCACCACTGACGTGATGCTGATCGCGCCGGGTGCAACGCATGATCTGGACCAGCAATGCCGCGCAAGGCTGGATGCCGCGGGCATCGCTTATGTTGATGGCCCCTGCGCGCCGATCCGCATCGCGGGCGACGAGATCATCGTGACAACGGCTGCAGGCGAGCAGGTCTTCGACAGCATCTACCCCGCGCTCGGTTCGCATATCCGGTCGGAACTGGCGGTGGCGGCAGGGGCTCGTGCCTCGAAGGACGGGTGCCTGGAGGTCGATGCACATCAACGCACCAGCGTCCCGGGCCTGTTCGCGGCCGGCGATGTGGTGAAAGGGCTGGACCAGATCAGCCATGCGATGGGCGAGGCTGGCGTCGCGGCAACCACGATCCGCAACCTGCTCGACGAACAGCGCCCGATCAGGCGCTGAGGCGCCCCCTACTCAGCGCCTGGGCCCAGTCTTCGCGTCCTTCGCGCGCCGCCTTGGCTGCGGCGGCTTCATGGTCATAGTCGACCGCAACGAACTCGATTCCGCCATGCTCGATAATCGCATAGCGTGCCCGCGGGTCGCCGACCTCGACACGGTACGGCCAGGGGCGGTCGTCATCGAATGCCTGCAGGCCGACGCTGCCGGGATTGGCGACGATCCGCCCGTCGGCAAGCGTGACGGCACGCGGCAAATGGGTATGACCGCAGAGCAGGAAGGCCTCAGGGCGCGCGCCAGTTCGCGTAACGATCTCGTCGTCGTCGGCCTCGCGCATCCCGGCCGGCCCGACGCTGTGCAGGAAATGCTCGATATCGCTGGCGGGCGTGCCGTGACACATGAAAATCTCGGGCGACCAGGCCAGCGTCGCGGGCTGGGCGGCGATCCAGGTCATATGCCGCTCACTCAGCACATCGTGCGCATGAAGGTCGCTTGCGCCCATTCGTTCGCGCTTGAGCGTCAGCAACTGCCGTTCGTGATTGCCGGCGATGGTCGACCAATCCTTGCGCATCAACCGCTCGGCGGTCTCAACCGGCCAGAGCGGCCCCGACAGGCTATCGCCAAGGTTGAGGAACACATCGCACCCGCGCCGCTCGGCAGCCGCAATCACCGCCTCAAGCGCGGGCAGATTGCCATGAATGTCGGACAGGACGGCAATGCGGCTCAGGAGATGAAGTCCTCGGCCACGACCAGCCGCGCGCCATCCCATTCGGGCACGGCATCGACGTTCATCGGCACCATGAAGCGCTTGCCGCCATCACGCTCGATCTCGATCACGTCGCCAGCGCCGAAATCGTCGATCGCCACAACCGTGCCGAGCGCCTCACCGCCAGCGGAAAATGCCGGCAGGCCGAGCAGGTCGGCATGATAATATTCACCCTCGGCGAGCGGCGGCAGCGCCGAGCGCGGGACGGTGAGTTCGGTCCCACGCATCGCCTCGGCGGCATTGCGATCGGTCACCTCGGCGATGCGCGCGATCGTGCCGTTGCTGCCATGGCGCGTCGACTTGAGCGTCAGCGCGCCATTGTTGAAGCTTTTGTACGACGTCAGGTCCTCGGTGAAGACTTTCAGCCGCACCTCCCCCGTCACGCCGTGTGCGCCGATGATGACGGCAAGCGTGACGGGGCGGTCGGTGGACATCAGCCCTCGGCAGGCTTCTGTGCGGATTCACCCTCGACGGCATCGACGCTGTCACCGGCGTCGCTGTTCGGCGTCGCCTCGTTGACGGCAGCCGGTGCTTCTTCAGCAGCAGGCGCCTCTTCGGCGGCCGGTGCTTCAACCGCAGGAGCTTCTTCCGCGGTCGCTTCAACCACGGCTTCGGCTTCCGGCGTCGGCTCTTCGGTCGCGGCTTCGACCTCAGCGGCGATCACTGCCTCGGCTTCTTCATTGCTGTCGGCAACTGGTGCTGCCTCGGGCTCAGGAGCCGGCGCCGGAGCGGCGGCTGCCGCTGCTGCGGCTTCCTCGGCTTCTGCTGCCTTGGTCGCACGCTCTTCGGCGCGCTCGGTGGCCTTCTCGCCCGGCTTCGCTTTGTTCGGGTTGTTGCGTGCAGGGCGCTCGCGCACGCCGGCGACGTCGAGGAAGCGCGCAACGCGATCGGTCGGCTGTGCGCCGACGCTCAGCCAATGCTTCGCACGGTCGGCGTCGAGCTTGACGCGCTCGGGCGAATCCTTCGCAAGCAGCGGGTTGTAGGTGCCGAGCTTCTCGATGAAGCGGCCGTCACGCGGGCTGCGCGCATCGGCTACGATGATCTTGTAATAAGGGCGCTTCTTGGAGCCGCCACGCGACAGACGAATGCTGAGTGCCATTGTAATTGTCTTCCTTGATTGATCGAATGTTGATCGGGTTATTTTTTCTTGTTGAGCAGATTTTCAAAACCGGGAGGCAGCTTGGCCTGACCGCCGCCAAGGCCGGGGAGCCCGCCACCGCCAGCGCCGCCGAGCATGTTGCCGAGGCCGCCCAGGCCACCGGCACCACCGGCGCCACCCATGCCGCCGCCGCCCATGCCGCCTTTGCCGAACATCGCCGCCATGCCCTTCAAGCCGCCCATCTTGCGGATCTTCTTCATCGCGGTGGACATTTCGAGATGCATTTTCAGCAGCTTGTTGACGTCCTGCACAGTCGTCCCGCTGCCCTTGGCGATGCGGATCTTGCGCTTGGCGTTGATCACCTCCGGCTTGGTGCGCTCTTTTTGCGTCATCGACGTGATCATTGCGTCCATGCGCAGCAGGATACGTTCATCGACCGCGCCCGAGGTCATCGCCGCCTGGGCTTTTTTCATGCCGGGGATCATGCCAGCGAGCGCGCCGAGGCCGCCCATGCGGCGCATCTGTGCGAGCTGATTACGCAGATCGTCCATGTCGAACTGGCCCTTGGCCAGTTTCGCCGCCATCTTCTCGGCGTCTTCCTGCTGGATGACTTCCGCCGCGCGCTCGACCAGGCCGACCACGTCGCCCATGCCGAGAATGCGGCCGGCGACCCGGCTGGGATGGAATGCCTCAAGCGCGTCGAGCTTTTCGCCCATGCCGGCGAACTTGATCGGCTTGCCGGTAACCGCGCGCATCGACAGCGCCGCACCGCCGCGCGCGTCGCCGTCCATGCGGGTCAGCACCACGCCGGTCAGCGGCACCTGGTCGGAGAAGCTCTTCGCGACGTTGACCGCGTCCTGGCCGGTCAGCGCATCGACGACGAGCAGGATTTCGGCTGGCTTCGCGACGTCAGCGACGGCGCGCATCTCGTCCATCAGCGCCTGATCGACGTGGAGGCGGCCCGCAGTATCGAGCATCAGGACGTCATAGCCCTGCAGCTTGGCGGCCTGCAGTGCGCGCCGCGCGATATCGACCGGCTGCTGGCCCTGCACGATCGGCAGCGTCGCGACCTCGGCCTGAGTGCCAAGCGTCGCAAGCTGTTCCTGTGCATTCGGGCGATTGACGTCGAGCGACGCCATCAGCACTTTCTTGCGCTCGCGGCCCGCCAGACGCTTGGCGATCTTCGCTGTGGTGGTGGTCTTGCCCGAGCCCTGCAGGCCGACCATCATGATCACTGCCGGCGGGGTGACCCCCAGTTCCAGCTCGGACGAATCCGAGCCGAGCATCTCGACCAGCGCATCATTGACGATCTTGACGACCTGCTGCCCCGGCGTGACCGAGCGCAGCACATTCTGGCCGACCGCGAGTTCAGTGACCTTGTCGACGAAATCGCGCGCCACTGGCAGCGCGACATCAGCCTCGAGCAGGGCAACGCGAACCTCGCGCATCGCTGCGCGCACGTCCGCCTCGGTCAGCGCACCGCGCCCCCGCAGTCGATCGAACACACCGCCAAGGCGGTCGCTCAGGCTTTCAAACATCAACAAACTCCGTTGCCGATCGCGGCCATCCCCGGCAAAACGCAAGAAACGCCGGCGGACGAAACCTCGTCAGCCAGCGTATGACCGTCCCTAATGGTGGACGGTGCCCCTGCGTCAGTGCGGGAACGGGTGGGCCTATACGCGGCGCTGCCCGCAAAGGCAACCCATGCACATTGGCCATGCACATTGGCCATGCACATTGGCCATAGGCGCCAGCCCCAGCTTAACGTCTTCTACACCCGATCCGTGACATGAGAATGCCCTGCAGGAACATGAATTGGGGCACACCGGCATGGCGCTGGATTCAAGCGAAGAGATTACCGAAACGCCGATTTCGGCCCGGCGCGAATTGCTGAGCGGCGCAATCACGGTTGCCGCGATCCTGCTGTTCGTCGGCACCGGCAGCGCCGTGCTGTCGAGCACTCTGAAGCATTATTTCGCCGGCGGCGGCGGCACTGATCAGACCCTGGTCATCGCCCTGCTGCTGAATGTCGCCCTGATCCTGTTCGGCTGGCGGCGCCACCGTGAGCTGAGCATCGAGGTGACAATCCGCGCCGCCGCCGAAGAACGCGCACAGCAACTCGCCTCAAAGGACCCGCTGACCGGCTTCCTCAACCGCCGCAGCCTCGCCGAGGAAGGCGCCGCCATGTTCGTGCGCGCCGAACGCCGGCAAAAGGCGATGGCGATGCTGATGCTCGACCTCGACCATTTCAAGACGGTCAACGACATGCACGGCCACGCCATCGGCGATGCGCTGCTGCGCCAGGTCGCGGTCGAGATCGCCTCGGCAATGCCCTCGATCGCGCTCACCGCGCGCTTCGGCGGCGACGAATTCGCCTGCGCCTTCCTGTTCGATCCGGCGCATCCCGACACGGTCGAGCGGATCGCCGAAAAACTGATCAGCCGCCTCGCCCAGCCTTTCCATGCCGAGGGCCTGCAGCTCCATATCAGCGCCTCGGTCGGCGTCGCGCGGTCGGATTTCGATTGCGCCAGCATCGATGCACTGATGCGCTCCGCCGATATCGCAATGTATGCGGCGAAGAATTCGGGCCGCAACCGCTATGCCTGGTTCGACCTGTCGATGGAGCGCGAACTACAGGCGCGCAACGAGCTGGAAAGCGGCCTGCGCGCCGCGATTCCACGGCTGGAAATCGTGCCTTATTTCGAACAGCAGATCGACCTGACCACCGGCCGGCTCGGCGGGTTCGAGGTGCTTGCGCGCTGGGAACACCCGACCCGCGGCCTGATCGTGCCCGACAAGTTCATCCCGATCGCCGAGGAAACCGGCATGATCGCCGATCTGTCGCTGTCGATCATGCGCCAGGCGTTCGTCGCGGCGAAGGACTGGGATCCCGGCCTGTCGCTGTCGGTCAACATCTCGCCCTGGCAGCTCAAGGATGCCTGGCTGGCGCAGAAGATCATCAAGGTGCTGACCGAAACCGGCTTCCCGGCCAGCCGGCTGGAGATCGAGATCACCGAAAGCTCGCTGTTCGACAATCTCGCTTTGGCGCAGTCGATTGTGGGTTCATTGAAGAATCAGGGCATTCGCCTCGCGCTCGACGATTTCGGTACCGGCTATTCCTCGCTCGCGCATCTACGCGCCCTGCCGTTCGACCGGATCAAGATCGACAAGAGCTTCGTGATGTCGATCAACGACAATTCGGAAAGCGCCGCGATCGTCAATGCGATCACCCGGCTCGGCGACAGCCTCAACCTGCCGATTACCGCAGAAGGGATTGAGGATGCCTCGATCGAGGAGCGGCTGCGCGCGCTGGGCTGCTCAAAGGGCCAGGGCTATCTTTATGGCCGGCCGCTGAGTGTCGCCAATGTGCGGCGACTGCTGGCCGAGAAAAGGCTGCTGCGTCATGCCTTGCCACTTGAGACCAAACCCGCCGCGGTCACCAACCAGCGTCTGGCTGGCTGAGATAGTCCAGTTCCTCGGGCGTCGACTCGCGCCCGAGCGCGGCATTGCGTGACGGGAAGCGGCCGAAGCGGGCGATCACCGCTTCATGTTCGCGCGCATAGGTCAAATTCTCCTCATCCCCCAGCCGTTCGAACCACATGAGGCTCTTGGCCTGAACCGCCCGATCCTCGCTGTGCATCATCGGCATGTAGAGAAAGGCGCGGCGCTCGACCGGCAACCCATCGTCCCAGGCAAGGATGATCGCGCGTTTGGTCAGTTTGAGTGCCAGCGCATCGGCCGCAAACGCCCCCGCCGTGCCGCGGTGAATGTTACGGGAGAATTGATCGAGCAGGATGATGGCGGCAAGCAGCGTGTCCGGATCGTTGCCCCAGCCCGCCGCGTCGCTCGCCACCACCCGCTCGCGCAAGGCGCCGAACCGCTCGGCAATAGTGCGATCGAGCGCCTCGTCCCGGGCGAAACGCTTCTCGGGCGGCACGTCTTCGAACCAGAAGCGGAGCACGTCGTGAGCCGCGTCGTGGACTTCGCCCGGCTTCGCACCTAGATCACCGCTCATGTCCCATCTCCCCGGCCCCGTGGCTGAACCCCATATTGTCAGTCTGGGCTGCCGCTTGAACATAGCGGAGAGCGAAACGATCCGTGCATTGGTCGACGGGCGCGATATGGTCGTCGTCAACAGCTGCGCCGTGACCAACACTGCGGTGCGACAGACGCGCAACGCGATCCGCCGCGCGCGTCGTGATCGACCCGGTGCGCAGATCGTCGTCACCGGCTGCGCCGCGCAGATCGACCCGGCGGGATTTGCCGCCATGCCCGAGGTCGACCGGGTAATCGGCAATGCCGAGAAACTCTCAGCGGAAGCTTGGCAAGCCTACGATCCGGTGGTGGTGGGCGACATCATGCAGGTGCGCGAGACCGCCCCTCACCTCGGCACCGGGTTTGCCGCCCATGCCCGCGCCTTTGTCGAGGTGCAGAATGGCTGCGACCATCGCTGTACCTTCTGTGCGATCCCCTATGGCCGCGGCAATAGCCGCTCAGTGCCGGCGGGCGCAGTGATCGACCGGATCGCCGGGCTGGTCGACGCCGGTCACCGCGAGGTCGTGCTGACCGGGGTCGATCTCACCAGCTATGGCCCCGACCTGCCCGGCGCGCCGAGCCTCGGCCTGCTGGTCGAGCGCATCCTGCGCCATGTCCCCGCGCTTGAGCGGCTCCGTTTGTCGTCGCTCGACTCGATCGAGATCGACGACCGGCTGTTCGAGCTGATCACTGGCGAGGCGCGGATCATGCCGCATGTGCATCTCTCCTTTCAGGCAGGTGACGACATGATCCTCAAGCGGATGAAGCGCCGTCACAATCGCGCGCAATCGGTGGCGGCGGTCGCGCGGCTCAAGGCGGCGCGTCCCGAGATCGCGATCGGCGCTGACCTGATCGCCGGCTTCCCGACTGAAACCGAGGCGATGTTCGCCAATACATTGGCGCTGATCGACGATTGCGACGTGGTTCATGCGCACATCTTCCCCTATTCGCCGCGCACGGGCACGCCGGCGGCCAGGATGCCGCAGGTCACCGCCGATGTGCGCAAGGCACGCGCGGCGTTGTTGAGAGCGGCTGGTGAGCGACGCCGTTCGGCATGGCTCCAGGGGCTGGTCGGAACGACGCAGACGGTGCTGGTGGAACGCCCCGGCGATCGCGGGCATTCGCCACATTTCGCAGAAATACGCTTTCCCCTCCCCGTTCGCACTGCGGTGGGACGTGTGGCTTCGATCCTCATCACAGCAAGCGATGGCAAGACATTGACCGGAATTCCCGCATGAGCACCAATAGCTGGCACGAAAAACTGCTTGGCGGCTTCAAACGCACCTCGGACCGCCTGCTCGGCAATCTCGCCGGGCTCGGCGCGGCGCGGCTCGACGACGCGACGCTCGACGATATCGAGGAAGCGCTGATCGCCTCCGACCTCGGTCCCGAAACGTCAGCACGAATCCGCGCCCGCCTCACTGAGGGGCAGTATGAGCGCAATATGGAGGAGCTCGGCATCCGCCTGGTTGTCGCCGAGGAAATCGAGAAGGTGCTGGCCAGAGTCGCCAAGCCGCTCGAGATCGAGGCGTTCCCGCGCCCGCAGGTGATCCTGGTCATCGGCGTCAACGGATCGGGCAAGACAACCACCATCGCTAAGCTCGCGCATCTGCTGATGGAGCAGGATTATGGCGTGATGCTCGCCGCCGGCGACACGTTCCGGGCCGCCGCGATCGGCCAGCTTGCGACCTGGGCCGAACGTGTCGGCGTGCCGATCATCAGCGGCAAGGAAGGCGGCGACGCGGCTGGGATCGTCTATGAGGCGGTCAAGCAGGCGACCGCGACCGGCATCGACGTGCTGATCGTCGACACCGCCGGGCGGCTGCAGAACAAGCGCGAGCTGATGGACGAACTGTCCAAGATCCGCCGCGTGCTTGGTCGGCTCAACCCGGCGGCGCCGCATGACGTGGTGCTGGTGCTCGACGCGACGACCGGGCAGAATGCGCTCAACCAGATTGAAGTGTTTCAGAAGGACGCCGGCGTGACCGGCCTGGTGATGACCAAGCTCGACGGTACCGCGCGCGGCGGCGTCCTGGTCGCGGCGGCGGAAAAATACGGCTTGCCGATCCATGCGATCGGCGTTGGGGAGAGCATGGGCGACCTGCGCCCGTTCGATGCGAACGAGGTTGCGCGGATCATCGCCGGTGTGGAAGGAGCGGTGAAATGACCAGTTCAACCCGTCCCAAGATCGGTGCCGGCCTGCGCCTTGCCATCGATATCGGCCCGCTCGCCGTGTTCTTCCTCGTCAACACGCTGGCCGGCGGCCCTGCGCTCGCCAAGCTGCTTGCTGCGACCGCCGCGTTCATGGTGGCAAGCGTGGTCGCGATGATCGTGTCGCGCGTGAAGACCGGCCATATCTCGCCGATGCTGTGGATTTCCGGCACGCTGGTGCTCGTGTTCGGCGGGCTGACGCTCTATTTCCACGACGGCACCTTCATCAAGATGAAGCCGACCTTCGTCTATTCGATGTTCGCCGCGACCCTCGCCTTCGGCCTGGCCACCGGCCGCCCCCTGCTGCAGCAATTGCTCGACACCGCCTATCCCGGCGTCGATGCCGCCGGCTGGCGCCAGCTGACGATCAACTGGGCGATCTTCTTCGTGTTCATGGCAGTGCTCAATGAGAGCGTGTGGCGCTACACCGCGCCGCTCAGCACTGACGATCCCGCCTTCTGGGCCGGGTTCAAACTGTGGGGCGCAGTGCCGCTGACGCTGATCTTCGCCTTTGCCAATGTGCCGATGCTGATGAAGCACGGCCTGAAGGTCGGTGAGGAAGAAACGCCGCCGATACCGCCCGAAGGCTGAAGGGCCGTACGACCGGGAGATATGGGACACCGGTAATGTCCCGTATCTCTGAGCCAGCGCCTTTGCTGGATCCAATAATATCGTTGTATATCAGTTATTTAATCCGATATCGGTTCATCAAGACAAACGAAAAGGGCCCCGGTTTCCCGAAGCCCCTCACCGTGTCGAGGATTAGTTGGATCAGCCGACCGCAGCGTCGTAGCGCTTGCCGGCCTCGTCCCAGTTCACCACGTCCCACCATGATTTCAGATAGGCGGCGCGGTCATTGCGATAAGTCAGGTAATAGGCGTGCTCCCACACGTCATTGCCGAGGATCGGGGTGCCCTTGTCCTTGGCGTCGTCCATCAGGGGATTGTCCTGATTGGGCGTGGAGGTGACCTTCAGCGCGCCCGACGTGTCGACGATCACCCAGGCCCAGCCCGAACCGAACTGGCCTGCGCCCTTGGTGTTGAATTCTTCCTTGAGCTTGTCGAGACCACCGAACGCCTCGATCGCCGCGGCCAGCTTGCCCGACGGCGTGCCGCCGCCCGGAGTCATGATCTTCCAGAAGAAGTCATGGTTCCAGAAACCACCGCCATTGTTGCGCACCAGCGGCGGCTGGGTCGAGATCACGGCGAGGATTTCCTCGATCGTCTTGCCGGCCAGCGCCGGGTCCTTCTCGACGCCCTCATTGAGCTTGTCGGTATAGGCCTTGTGATGCTTGTCGTGATGGAACTTCATCGTCTCTTCGTTGATGGTCGGCTCCAGCGCATCATAGGCGTAGGGCAGCGGGGGCAGTTCGAAAGCCATCGGTAAACTCCATCATCAAAGGGTGCCGCCCGTCCAACGAGCGTCGCGCGAGCTAGTTCAGTCAGCCGGCGGATTTTATCAATCGTTACGTGTAAAAAACGATCTTTTTCCTGATCCGGCACGGCCATCGGGCAAGGAGCGCGACGGCGCCCTCTAGATGGGAGGAGGGCCGCGAGGGACAAGACACGCACTGATCGGAAATGCCGATCACTGCGACGATCAAATTGCCTCAGTCGTCGCGGGATTGCCCGGCAGAGATCAGCCCGTGCCGCTTGAGCGCGTGGCGAAGCTGGTCATAGCTCAGCCCAAGCCCCTCGGCGGTCGACCGCTGGTTGAAGCGATGTTCGGCCAGCGCCTTGGCCAGCAGGTCGCGCTCGAACCGGGCGATGCGTGATTTGAAGTCGGATTCGACCTCGGCATTCCCCTCCGCCTCACGCGTTGCGGGCGGTCCGGCTTCTTCCGCGCCTTGAACGGCCGAAACGGGCACCGTCGCCGGACGCCGGGCGCTGGCGGGCTGATAGGGGGAGTGGAACGGATCGAACTCGATCGTCTCGATCGGCCCGCCCAGTTCCCAGCGATAGACCGCACGCTCGACGACATTGCGCAGTTCGCGGACATTGCCCGGCCATTGATAATCGACCAGCGCATCGATCGCCTGCGGACCGAACCCGGGCCAGTCGTCACGCCCCATCTCCGCCGCCATGCGCCGGCCGAAATGATCCGCCAGCACCATCACGTCGCCGGGACGCGCGCGGAGCGGCGGCAGCGTCACCACTTCGAAACTCAACCGGTCGAGCAAATCCGCACGGAATTGGTTGCGCTCGACCTTTTCGGGCAAATGCTCGTTGGTCGCAGCGACAATGCGGACATCGACCCGCAACGGCCGCGATGAGCCGATCCGCGTGATTTCGCCATATTCCACCGCGCGCAGCAGGCGTTCCTGCGCGCCCATCGACAAGGTGCCGAGTTCGTCGAGGAACAGCGTGCCGCCATCGGCTTCCTCGAAGCGCCCCACGCGCGCCTTGGTCGCACCGGTAAAGGCGCCTGCTTCATGTCCGAACAATTCGGCCTCGATCAGCGTCTCGGGCAACGCGGCGCAGTTCATCACCACCAGCGGTTGATCCCAACGCGGGCTGAGCCGATGAAGCCGCTCGGCGACCAGTTCCTTGCCGGTCCCGCGCTCGCCGATGACCAGCACCGGCCGGTCGAGCGCGGCGGCACGGCTCGCGCGCTCGAGCACGTCGAGAAACTCGGTCGACTGACCAATGACCTGAGTGGTGCGCTCCATGCCCAACGCTTGGCGTAAATTCCCAAGCCTTGGCAAGATATAAAATGAGACGCTGAACGAAATGACAGAAAAAGGGCGGATTTACGTCGATTTCGAAACTGGCACGGCTCCTGCAATGCTCTGAGCAACCGCTGATGGGCGGCACCAGTCAACGCCTCAACAGGGCCCAAGTTTAGGAAATTTCGCCATGAATAACGAGTATAACCCCCGCAACGCCCGCCACACCGTCGCAGCGATCGTCTGCACCATCGTCTGCAGCTCGGCGTTCGTGCTCAGCGCGGTTGCTCCGGCCCAGGCCGTGACCGCCCCCACTCATCAGATCGCCGCTCGCGCCTAATCCGGGCGGCGCTGCCGGGGTGGTCCAACGCCCCTTGCATCATCCCGGCACCCCTTTCTTCCAGTCAATCGGCCCAGTATCCCGGCCAGCGTATCTTCTAAGGAGTTTCTTCCGATGGGCATTTTCTCCCGCACGCGCGACATCATCGCGGCGAACTTCACCGACCTGCTCGACAAGGCGGAAGACCCGTCGAAGATGATCCGCATGATCATCCTCGAAATGGAGGAAACCCTGGTCGAGGTTCGCGCCTCTGCCGCGCGCACCATCGCCGATCAGAAGGAAATGCGCCGCCATATCTCGAAGCTGAACACGCTGCAGGAAAGCTGGACCGAAAAGGCCGAGCTGGCATTGTCGAAGGACCGTGAGGACCTCGCCAAGGCAGCCCTGGTCGAACGCCAGAAGGCAGCCGACATGGCCGACCAGCTCGGTGCCGAGATCGGCGTGCTTGACGATGCGCTGCGCGCTTCGGAAGAGGATATCGCCAAGCTGCAGAACAAGCTGCGCGAGGCACGGACCCGGCAGAACTCGATCGTCACCCGGCTGGAAAGCGCCAACAACCGCTTCAAGCTGCGCGACATGTATGCCGGCCCCAAAATCCAGGACGCGTTCTCGCGCTTCGAGGTGATGGAACGCCGCGTCGACTTCGCCGAAGGCCGTGCCGATGCGCTCAGCCTGGGTGCGCCGAAGAGCCTGGACGAGGAAATCGCCGAGCTAAGGTCAGCCGAAAAGGTCGATGCCGATCTCGCCGCGCTGAAGGCTCGCATGGGTAAGGACGGCTGAGATGGAAGGCTTCATCGTAGCAATCTCGATCGTATCGGTCGTCATCGGGCTGCCCTGGCTGATCCTCCATTATATTACACGGTGGAAGACGGCGCCCAAGATCACGCAGGAGGATGAGAAGCTGCTTGACGAGATGCATTATCTCGCCCGCCGCCTCGAAGACCGGCTCAACACCGTCGAACGCATCGTTGCCGCCGACAATCCCGACTGGAAGCCCGGCCTGCCGAGCGCGCCCAGCTCCGATTACGAAATCACCAGGAGGAACTGAAATGTCCGCCAGCCGCACCAAATTCTATCTCGACAAGCAGAACCGCAAATGGCTCGGCGTCTGCTCCGGGATCGCCGATTATACCGGGGTCGATGTCACCTGGGTCCGGATCGGCACCGTCGTCCTGACCATGGCCGGTGGCTTCCCCTGGACTCTGATCGCTTACTGGCTGGCCGCCTGGATGGCCGATGCCAAGCCTTACGGCCTGTACGACACGCCGGAGGATGCGAAATTCTGGCAAGGTGTGCGCTCGAACCCGAAGCGCTCCACCGCCGAAGTCCGCTCGACCTTCCGCGATATCGACCGCCGGCTCGCCGACATCGAGATGCACTATACGAGCCGCAACAGCCGGCTCGCCAACGAGATCGACAGCCTGCGCTAAGGCGCAGATCGATCCGGGGCTGATCAGGGAGAACGACAATGAGTTGGGGTGGACCGGGTTTCGTGATCGCGCTGGTCGCGATCTCAACCGCCGGATGGATCATCAACAACTGGATCCGTGCCCGTCACGGCTATCCGATGGAAGATGAATGGTCGGGCAAGAAGAGCCATCGCACGGACGTGGCGGCCGACGCCGAACGCAAGATCGGCCTGCTCTCGGGCGAGAATGAGCGCCTGACCGGACAGATCAGCCGCCTGGAGGAACGGATCGCCGTCCTCGAACGCATCGCCACCGACCCTGCCGATCGCACTGCCCGCGAAATCGACTCACTGCGCTGACATAGGAATACGATCATGAATGTATCTCAGTTCATCCCGGTCATCTCCGCCATCGGCCCGATCATCGCGATCGTGTCAGTCGCCGGCGTGCTGGGCTGGGTGTTCACCACCTGGATGCGCATCCGCCACGGCTATCCGCTGGACGGGGGATGGGGCCAGGCGATCTATCCCAAGACCGACCAGGAATCGGTCGAACGCATCCGCCTGCTCAGCCAGGAAAATGGCCAGCTGCGCGCCGAGATCGGCTCGATCAAGGACCGGCTCGCCAATGTCGAACGGATCGTCACCGACGGCGCGCACAGCCTTGATCGCGAGATCGAAAGCCTGCGCACCAAGGCGAACTGAGGAGCAACGACAATGAATCTCGCGCTGTTGATCCCCATTCTCGGCATTTCCTGCGGTCTGTTCGCGATCATCGGCGGCGTCTTCATCAAGCCCTGGTTCGCTTACAAGAACCGCCAGATGGAGCTCGAGGCCAAGATGATCGCTGAAAAAGCAGCGCAATACGCCTCGCAGACCAGCAGCCTGGAACAACGTGTCCGCGTGCTGGAACGTATCATCACCGATCGCGGCATCGAACTCGCCGATGAAATCGACCGGCTGCGCGACGACAGCGCGCCGCTCAACTGAACTCTCGTGAAAGGAACCAAGAAGTGCTTATCGTCTTCGCAGTGTTCGCCGTCATCGCCGGTGTCGGCGTGTATCTGACCGAACGTGTCGACCGCCCGTTGCGCCGCCAGGAACGCGAAGCCCGCAACGTCCAGTAATCGGCCGGCGGTGATCCGCAGCTCCAAAAACTAGAAAACGACGGAGACTCCCCATGAATCCATTTGAAATGGTCGTCCTGATCGTGATCGTGGTCACGATCGGCAAAGTGCTCCAGGCCCGTTTCGGCGGTGTACGCAACAAGCGTGGACATGAATTCGGCCCGGGGCGCGACGACGGCGCGACCGAAAACGAAAACCGGCGACTGCGCGAGGAACTCACGGCGATGAAAGATCGCCTCGCGGTTCTCGAACGCCTCGCCACGGACAGCAACGACAGCGGCGCCCGTCTCGATCGCGAGATCGAGAAGCTCCGCGATCGTCCTTAACCCAAGGAGCAGGGATCATGAACGATCCAAACTTCTACATCATCTTGTCCGCCGCGGCGCTGGCCGGGCTCGGTATGCTGACCCTGGCGGCCCTTAACGGCTGGCGCGGCTGGCTTGCCCTCAAGCAGCAGGAACTTCGGGCGCACGGGGAATTCCATCCCGCCGCCCCGGTACCGAACGCAAGCGCCCGGATCGAGATCGCGGACCTCAAGGAACGCATCCGCAAGCTCGAAGCGATCGCCGCCGGCGTGGATCTCTGAAGACCGTCCCGTTCCCCGGCGGCCGGGGAACGGGAGGTTGGCATGGCGGGCCACCAAGCTATAGCCGTCGCCATGGCCAGCCTTTCCGACCTGCAAGACGAATATAGCTTCCTCGATGCCGATGATCGGTATCGCCTGTTGATCGACCTGGGCCGCACGCTCGAGCCGATGCCGGAAGCCCTCAAGACCGATGCGACCATGGTTCGAGGCTGTTCCGCCTCGGTTTGGGTCTACCCCATGGTGCGCGAGGACGGCACGCTGCACTTTCTCGCGGATTCGAATGCCGCCATCACCAAAGGCATTATCGCGCTGGTGTTGCTGACGGTGCAGGACATGTTGCCGGCGGCGATCCTCGCCACCGACATCGGGCGCGAACTCGCCCCGTTCGACCTGAAGAATCAGCTCAGTTCGAACCGCACCCAGGGAATTCCGAACATGATCGCGCTGATCGTCGAAACCGCGCGGCGTTATGCCGCGGGCTGATCAGCGAGCCGCGGCTGTCTTTGGCGGCGTGGGATAAGGCACGAATTCACCCAGGCCAACCGAACCACTCGACATCCGCGACGACCGATCAACCAGTTGTAGGATATCAATGCTGCAGAGCTGGCTGGAATGGGTGTTGCTGACGAGAATATCGTCATCATCGAGAAACGCCGCGCTGCCGTTTACCCGGTTGACGTAAAGCGTGCCGTTCCGGCCGGTATAGACGATTGCCGTCTTGTCGATGATCTCGCTCGACTGAATGTCGAGCAAGCGGATGCAATCCACTGGCTTTCCGGCGACGCGGCCGTCGAGCAGCTTGGCCAGCTTGGCTTCCGGGCTCAGTCGTTCGGCCTGAGCGACGCCGCCGGCCATCAGCCCGGTCGCGAGCGCCGCTCCGGCGAGAAGAAGGTGAATCGAGCGCATGCCAAAAACTCCTGTCATTATGTCGACTGGTAACATGGTCAGCCTGAACCATGGCTGACCGATGACCTTTATCCCTTAAGACGGAGTGCCGACACGATTTCCTCAATATCCTGACGGGCCGGGACGATCTTCCATTCTCCCGGATTGGCGCCATCGACTATCGTCACGGCGCCGCGCGGACAGACGCCCAGGCATTTGACTTCAACCACGCCGAACTTGCCTTTGCGTCCTTTGCCGACGCCAAGTTCCTTGCGCAGCGCCTTGGCCAGCGAGGTGCGCCCCTTGGGGCCAAATCCGCCATCGAGCCGCTTCGAACATTTCCGGCATACCAACAACGCTGTGGCCCAGTCGGAGCGCACCGATTTCACGCCCGCGCCTTTCAATCGGCCGGCTTCCACTCCCGCGCTTCCTCGGCGAGACGCAGCACTTCGTACGCAGCTTGAATCGCCTGAAAACGCCTCGCGGCCTCGGCATCGCCGGGGCGCAGATCGGGATGATTCTCCTTGGCGAGCTTGCGCCACGCCAACCGTATCGCAGTGAAATCGGCATCGGGGTCAAGTTCGAACAGTTCGAGCGCGCGCATCTCGTCGCGCGACCGGCTGCCGTCGCCCGGTCCAGCCCAGCCATGATGCCTGGATTCGGTATAGCCGTCGGCAGTCGCCCGCTCGGCCGCTTCACGCTCAGCGGCTTCCTCGGCGGTCAGCCCTTCGAAATAATTCCAGCCGCGATTATACTCACCGGCATGTTCCTGGCAGAAATACCAACGCTCCGGGCTGTTGGGCGATTTCGGCGCGGGGCAATTGCCCGGCTCCTCGCAGCCATGCCGGTCGCACAGCCGTACGGTGGTCGCCTCACTGCCTGCCGTGCCGTAGCCACGCCAGCGCGGGAAACCCCAGTCGACCGATCGAGAAGAAGAACGCGCCATCGCCGCACGACATAGGCTGCGCGCGCGAGAGCGCAACCCGGGGCGTCAGTTTAGGATCTGGAACTTCACACGCTGCACGCTACCGCCGCAGCCGAGCCCGCCATCGGGGCGGAAACTCTTCTCATATTTCGCGGTGGCGAGCGTTTGCTTTCCGGCCTTGGTGAAGACGAAGGGCGGATAAGAGACGATCGCACGTTCGTTGAGCACCTTGCCGTCGGCCGCGACGTCGAACTGCACTTGAGTCCAGCCCTCGAAGCCCCATTGCTGCGCTTCGACAGGAAAAGTGCCGCCGGCGTGCAGGAAGCGCGGTGGCGCATCGATCAGGGCGCATTGATTGGCCGCCAGGCCGGAGCTTGCGAATGCGGCGCGCGCCGCATCGACATTGCCATTCGCCTGCTCGAGCGACGCGAGCCGGACCAATGCACCGACGCGAAGCGGATGGTTGGCGGGCAGACCGGATTCGCCCCCGACCTGCTTCAGCACGGCGATCGCGCCTGCTTCATCGAAGCTTCGCAGAGTGTCGGCCAGCATCAACCGCCCGGCCGACAGCGCCTCGGGATTGTCGGCATAGGCCGGCGATGACAGCGCGGTCATTGCGGTACGAGCAACAGTCCTGGGCTTCCAGCTTTCGGCATGTGCCTTGGCCCAGGTCAGATGGTCGACCGCCAGCCGCGCCGCGCCCTTGACTCCATTGGCATCGAGAATCGACAGAGCGCGGGTCGCGGCGGCATAGCTTTCGTCCCGTGTCGCAACCGCGTTGTGCGCGATCGCATAGAGCAGCGGCACCAATGTGAGTGTATTTGGTCCTTCCGTCGCTTCAATTTTTGCGACCTCAGCCTTCAGCTTGGGAAAGGCAGCGGCTTCCGATCCGGCCTCGAACGCCGGCAGGGCTACCTTCTTCGCCGTCAGCCAGCGCACCAGTTCGCCATTGAGATAGTCGTCGATGGACGGTCGCGTGAAGGCGGTCGAGCAACGCAGTTCGACACGCGCGCGCGCCCGGAAAAATGCCGGCATTTCCTTCATCTGCTGGGGATTGAACGACCAGCCACGCGCCGCGCGCGCGAATTCGAGGGCAACCGCGCCGCCGCCGGCGGCATAGACCGGGTACGCGGCATGAACCACGCCGTCGTCAGCCACCGAAAATTCGACAACGGCAACATCGTCGGGCTTCAACCCGCCTTCACCACCGCAATCCGGCACTTTCATCTGTGAACCGGGGTCGAAACTGCCCTTGCTGAGGCGCCCGGCACCGGTCATCGCCATATAGCGACGCGCTTCCTCAGTCTTGCCGGCGAGCAGCGCCGCGATCGCATAATTGGACCGCGAGGCGACATCGTACAGATCGGTCTTCGATGTCAGACCGCCAAGCAGCTTGACCGACTCCCCGGCCTCCGCCTGCGCCGCGGCAAAATTGCCCTGGTTCAACAGCAATTGGCTTTTGACCCGCTTCAGTATCGCCCTGCTCCTGGCCTCAATCGTCAGCGGCGCGATAAACGCCTCCGCCCGAGCCATATCCCGCGCTGCGGCATCGGGGTCGGTAAAGATTTCGGTGTCGATCAATCCACGGAACACGGCGATATGTTCTCCGGCATTCGGCGCAATCGCCTCTGCCCGCCGATAGGCATCAGCTGCACTGGCGTAATCGAGTGAGACTTCAGCGATCCGCGCCAGATTTGCCCAGGCCCTGAAGCGATCTTCCTGCAACGTCGCATCGTTCGCCGGCAAACCGGCAAGGCCGGTGCGCGCCACAGCGACCGCTTCGTCGTCACGCGACAATCCGATCAGCGCAGTGCTCTTGCGGACGGAAATGATCGCAAGGCTGCGCTTGTTGTTGGGAATGCGTTTCTCCAGCGCCTCCCATGCCGCCAACGCTTCGGCATGATTGCCCGCGTCCTGCAGTGCCGTCGCCGCGTCGAAATCCTGCTGCACGGTGCGCTTCGCGGAGATTGCCCGGGGTATGGATACCGGCCCGGATGTTGGCCCTGGAGTCGGCACTGCGGCCTGTGCCGCGATCAACAGAATTCCCAGCATCAGTCCCACCTTTGTTACGCTGCCGGATATACCCTATGGTCGGCACGCAACACCAGCGGCGTTTCAGTCGGATTGACTGCGTATCCGCTCGCCGAAGATAAGGAGAGCGGCGAGCAGCAACACCGCCGGCGCGGCGACCACGATCCCGCCATGACGGAGCGCCAATACGGCCCCTGCTACAGCGCCGACGACCAGCGCGATCCACAAAGCGAGCCACGGCATCGCCTCATGTATCTGCCCCGCACCAGTCGCTGCTGCCGCCAAGCGCTCACCAATCCGCGCCAGCGCGCCAGTCATATAGGTCACGCCGAAGCGAACCTCGCCATCCGCCATGAACACGGCATTCGCGCTGCCCATCGCAAGGACCATCAGCGGCGCGGCGGCCGCGGGTCGCCCCACCGCATGCAACACGGCGGCGGCGGCCAGAAGCAGCGCTTCGACCAGCAACAACAGGGTGGTGCGCTTCCTGCCGGCGCGCGCGCCAATGATATTGCCCGCAGCCACGCCCGTCACGAATAGCGCGACCAATCCCGCCGCGAAGCCGACCTCACGCCATGCGCCTTGCGCCACCGACACGGCGAGGCGAGTCGAATTACCGCTCATGAACGACACGAAGAACTGACCGATCGTTGTAAAGGCAACGGCATCGACAAAGCCGGCGACGCCGGCCAGCATCAGGGCAAGCGTCAATCCGGACCGGTCAAGCTGCGTCATGGCACCGCGATAGCAGCACCACCGCGTTCGATCCAAGCGGGTGTTTGCCGTTCCGCGCCAACTTCAGTGAAAAAATGCCAGAGGGTCTGTAAGCCGGGTTCTGTCCTCGCCCAAAGGCGATGTGCGACCATTCCTCTAGGCCCGCATTTGCATACGGGCTCAAGCAACCAACCCGGGCGACGAGCTGAAACAAAGCTCATGTGCCGCCCCTATTCGGTCTTGCTCCCGGTGGGGTTTGCCGTGCCGCCCCTGTTACCAGGCGCGCGGTGCGCTTTTACCGCACCCTTTCACCATGACGTGGCCGAAGCCGTCGCCGTCTGCTCTCTGTGGCACTGTCCCTGGGGTCACCCCCGCCGGGCGTTACCCGGCACCGTCGTTTCGTGGAGCCCGGACTTTCCTCGGCGTGCTTGCGCACGACGCGGCCGCCCAACCCTCTGGCGCGACGGCCTTACTCGTCCCCTTGCGGTTTTGGCAACAGCAGCGCGAGCAGGATGCAGCGGCACTCGCCGTCAATCTCGCCATCGATCAGTTCGGGGCGGAAGCGGCGCTGGAAAGCGACCACCGCGGCAAGCTTGTCGACGACGTCATAGCCGAAGCGTTCCAGCGCAAGCAGGAAGCCGGCATCGGTCCACCCCGGATCCATCAGGTTCTTCGAGGGCCGCGGCAGCGCGAGCCGGACCTTTGCCAGCCGCGCCCAGGGGAATAGTTCGCCCGGATCCTGCTTGCGCATCGGCGCGATGTCGGAATGACCGACGACATTGCCGCGCGTGATGCCGTGGCGTTCCTTGATCTCATGGACCAGCGGGATCAGCGCGTCGATCTGCTCCTCCGGGAAGGGACGATAGCCCCATTCATGCCCCGGATTGACGATCTCGATACCGATGCTCGCGCTGTTGACGTCGGTGATGTGCCGCCAGTGCGACTTGCCGGCATGCCAGGCGCGCTTGTCCTCCGCGACCATGCGCAAGATCGTGCCGTCTTCCTTGACCAGATAGTGCGCGGACACCTTGGCCTCCGGGTCGGTCAGCCGGGCGATCGCCGATTCCGCGTCATTCATGCCGGTATAATGCAGCACGATCATTGACACCGGCAGCGCCCGGTCATCGAAATTGGGTGACGGCGCTTCGATCATGCTCATGGCGTATCCCCTGCCCTTGCCGTCCGGATGGTGACGATCGCGACGCCCAGCATCGCGATTGCCCCACCGCTCAGCATAAGCACGGTCAGCGGCGTTCCGAAATACCAGGATGCGGCAAAGACCGTCACGACCGGCGCCGCCAGAGTCAGCGGCGTGACGATGCTGACCGGATGGCGCTGCAGCAGCCAGGACATCGATCCCTGTCCGATCACGGTCGATCCCAGCGCGGAGAATGCGATCCAGCCCAGGGTGTGCAGCGGCAGATCGGGGATCGCGCGCATCGCGGCGGGCTCGACGAACCAGGCCAGCGTGCCCAGCGTGATCGATCCCCAAAAGCCGATCCAGGCATAGATGGTCAGCACCGGCACCCCGATCAGATAGCGCTGGATCAGCGAACAGATCGCCCAGATGAAGCTGCCGATCGCGGTCAGCGCAATGCCGGGCAACTCGCGCGCGGCTGCGGGATCGAACACCAGCAGCAGCACCCCTGCGAAAGACAGCGCGATGCCGGCGATGCGCGGCAAGCGGATCCGTTCGCGAAACACCAGGATTGCGAGCAGCAACGAAAATGGCACGCCCAATTGTCCGGCGATCGCCAGCGCGCCGACATTGTCGGAAATGGCAAGCGACAGGTTGATGAAAATGTAGAAAATGCCGCCCGAGAGGATCCCGAGCACTGTCAGCAACCGCATCTTGCCCGGCACGATGCGAAGCGCGCTGCCGCATACCACAAGGACGATCAGCTGACGCAGAAATCCCGCGGTCAGGGGCGAGATTGCCGTCACCGCCATCTTCACGGCGATGACGTTCAGGCCCCATAATATGTTCATCACCAGCACGACCAGAAGGTCATGCGCGCCAAAGCTGACGGCTTTTGGTTGCGGGGCGGTCATCGCCGTCGCTTGCGGCGAGAGACCGGTAAAGTAAACCGCTCTCAGGCGCGCGCAGCAACACTGCAGGGCATGACGCCGGTCGGTTCATACAGGCCGCGATAGTCCGGCGACGGCCGGAAGGCGTCGGTCTGGCCGATCACCGTCTCGCCCGCACCGAGCACCAGCAAACCGCCCGGCCGCATGACCTGAGCAAGGCGGTCGAGCACCTGGGTGCGCAGCGTTGGCGAGAGATACAGCAGGACGTTACGGCACAGGATCACATCGAAACGCCCGATCGGCAGCGGATCGGCGACGAGGTTGAGGCGGCGAAACGAGATACGGCGGACCAGATCGGTCCGGGCGACCCAATCTTCACCAACCGTATCGAACCAGCGCATCATGCGTCGCACGGGCAGGCCGCGCTGTATCTCGAATTGCGAGAAACGCCCGGCGCGCGCGCGCGCAATCGCGCTTTCCGACACGTCGGTCGCGACGATCTCGGGCGATTGTACGCCTTTTGTATCTTCCTGCTCGGCGAACAGCATCGCCAGTGACAAGGGCTCCTGCCCCATCGAGCAACCGGCGGACCAGACGCGCAGGCGCCGTCCCGGGCTCTCGGCGCGCATCACGTCGAGCGCCGGGGGAATCATGTCGAGCACCGCCGCGTCGCGGAAGAACGAGCTTTCCTGATTGAGCAGCGCATCGACCACCTGGTCGGCGACCAGCGGATCACGTCCGTCGACGATCGCGCCGGCGAGTTGATCGAGCGTGGTCAGCCCACGTTCGCGCAGCACTGGTTTCAGCGCGGTTTCGATCCGCCATTCGCGATTGGCCGCAATTTGCTGCCCGGTGCGCTGTTCAAGCAAGGCGGCAAAGATATGCATCGCGCCGGTCGGCCGGACGGACGACAAGGGCGTGGCCGAGCGAGGACCGGGGGGCATGGGCAGCAGCATCAGGGCCGCCGCCGCATCGCGATCAGGCGACCGATCTCGTCCGGCGGCAGGATCGCATTGGCGCCGCCCGCACTGGCGATCGCGCCGGGCATGCCCCACACGACCGAACTCGCCTGATCCTGCACGACGACGCAGCCACCGGCGTCGGCCAGCCGCTTCGCGCCCTCGCTGCCGTCCCGGCCCATGCCGCTCAGCACGATCGCCAGCGCGCGCGGTCCATAGACCTCGGCCAGGCTTTCGAACATCGGATCGACCGAGGGCATGCATCCGCTTTTCACCGCTTCACGTGTCAGACGAACCGCCGCAGTCCCCTCGCCGAGATTGACCAGCCGGAGATGACCGTCACCCGGGGCAATCACCACCCGGCCCGGGCGAATGCGCAAGCAATCGGTGGCGACCTCGCACGGGCGCCCGGCGAGCACCGCCACTTGCGCCGCGAAATAGGGCATGAAGGATTCGGGCAGATGCTGGGTGATCAGGATCGGCAGCGGGAAGCTGACCGGAATCTCGCGCAGCAACAGGCTGAGCGCATGAATGCCGCCGGTCGACGCCCCGATCGCAACGATGTCGAAACCGCCGCTCTCGCTCCGCGCCGACACGGTCGGCATCACGTTGACCGCGACGTCGTCGATCTCGAGCAGGCGTGTCAGCTTGTCGGCCAACACCTCGGCAAAGCGGCCGGCAAAGGTGCCGACGCCCGGCTTCACCAGCGTATCCGCTGCACCCAGCGCCAGCGCCTGGACCGTCGCGGCGGCGCCCTCATCACAAGATGATGAAACCACCAGCACCTTCGCCCCGCTGCTCAGCGCGATCAGGTCGGGCAAGGCGGTGAGACCATCGATTCCCGGCATGTCGATATCGAGCAGGATCGCATCGATGTGATTGGTCTTGAGAAAGGCCATGGCGGCCTGCGCATTGGGCACCGATCCGGCCACCGCGAAACGGCGGCTGCCCTCGATCATGCGGCCGATCACCGCGCGCGCGACGGCCGAATCATCGACGATCAGGATGCGGGGTACGCGGCCGGCGCCGCGCGCATCGGCACGGGGCGGCTGGGCCTCGATGGGCGGGCTGTGCATGGCGGCGGCCGCGTCAGGCCATGCCGACGATCTGGAGCTTGCTTTCCAGCGTCTCGCGATCGAACGGCTTCATCACATATTCGTCGGCGCCGGCCTCAATCGCGGCACGGATATGCGCCATGCCGTTCTCGGTCGTGCAGAACACCACCTTGGGCCGGTGCGTCACGGCGCTGTCGCGCAGTGCGCGCAGGAAATCCATCCCGCTCATCACTGGCATATTCCAGTCGAGCAGGACCACATCGGGCGCTGAGGCCAGGCAGGAATCGAGCGCCTCGCGGCCGTCGCCGGCCTCCGACACGTTGAAGTTCAACGTTTCGAGAATGTGCCGGGCGACCTTGCGGATCACCTTCGAATCATCAACCACCAGACACGTCTTCATGTGCACATCCTGTCCCGCTCACGTCCCAGTTTGACGGAAACCCGTAAGCGTCGCGTTAATTTGTAAGAATCGGCAACTGGCACTCACGCCGCCAGCGCGTTCAGCCCGGGGATCAGCGCGCGCAGGTCGATCGCGAGGATCGCCTCCCCATCGCGCTCGACAATGCCGCATCCGGTCGCACGCCACCCGCCATCGAGGACGATGCCCGACGACAAGGGCGCAAGATCGAACGGCGCGACATCCTCCAGCGAATCGACCAGCACGGCATAATGATGACCGTCTGCTAATGTGATGATCGCGCGCGTGGCCGGCACCGCGGCGGGCGCCACGCCCAGTGCGGCGCGGGTATCGATTACCGTCACGACGCGGCTGCGCAGCGCGGCCAGGCCGAGGACCTGCGTCGTGGCGCGCGGCACGGGAATCACGTCGCCGATATCGACAACCGATTCGACTTGCCCGGATTCGATCGCCACCGCGCGGCCGGCGATATGCGCAATCAGGAATAATTGAGTCATCGGCCGCGCCCTCCTGCTCTTTCAGCCAGCGCGGCGAGCAGCGCACCCCGGTCGTAGCGATAGATGCTGTCGTCATTCGCGCCGTTCGCGGAGCGATCCTGGCGCAGGCGCACCACCGGCGCTGTACCGATCTGCGCCGGCGCGCCGCTGTCCATGGTCAGGACCACCGCGGCGGCCTCGCCCGGCTTGAGCTTTGTCGCCACCTTGTATCCGGCCCCTTCCAGCGCCGGCTTCAGGAAGGTGGTCATCCACACCGTATCCGCACCATCGATCAGGCACAAAGGCGGGCTTTCCTGGTCATGCTCCTCGCCATGCGTCGCGAACAGCCAGTGCACGTCGAGCAGTTCGATCTGTTCGCCGTCAAGCGCCACCACGCCCGCCACCGGCCCAACGTCGCGCGCCGCCGCAATCGTGTCGGGCAAGATTACGATGTCGAGCGCATCGGCGATCGCATAACCGATCTCCATCGCGCCGTCGCGCAGCCGCAGTACCGACACGTCGAGACGGTTGCCGATGTCCCCTTGCGTCGCCAGCGGAATGATCCGGCCGTCGATCGAGAGCCGCAATCGGCCCGCCGCGAAGCGGATCGCATCGGCCGAAACCGGCTCGACGCGGTCGATCACTGACAAGGGTACCAGGCGGCGAACGCCGTCGAGATCGTCGAACAGCAGGGCCGATGGGCGCTCGGCCTCGATCACTTCGGGCTCATCGTCATCGGCCGAAATCTCGCGGTGGAAGGCCAGCCCGGCAGCAGAGGCGATGCCGGTGCAATCGAGCAACAGCATCGGCAGGCCGCTGTCGGGCAATGTCTGTCCGGCATAAAGCCCGGTTGCCATCACCGCCGGTGCGGCCGGCTTGATCACCAACTCCTCATGATCGAGCACCGAATCGACCGCCAGCGCATAGCTGCCGCCGACCACCCCGACGATCACCAGCATCGACGGCGGTGTGTGCGCCGCGGCCATGCCGAGCGTCCCGGTCAGGTCGACCAGCGGCATGCGCCGCTCGCGCACCGTTGCCGCCGGCGTATCGCCAAGCATGTCGATGCGGATCGCATCGCCGCCGACACGCACGATTTCCTCGATCGCCTGGCGCGAAATCGCGAACCGCTGATCGCCGACGCCGACGCCAATGGTCGAGATGATCGACAGGGTCAGCGGCACATGGATGGCGATGCGCAGGCCCCGGCCCGGGCTGTTGTCGAGATCGATGCGGCCGCCAATCTGTTCGATATTAGCGCGCACCACATCCATGCCGACGCCGCGGCCGGAGATCGACGTCGCTTCGTCCTTGGTCGACAGCCCGGCTTCGAACACCAGATCGAGCTTGGCCTTGTCGCTCAGCGCGCGCAGCTCGCGTTCCGAACGGCCGGTCCCGGCGATCTTGGCGATCAGCCGGTCGGTATCGATGCCCTGGCCGTCATCGCTGATCTCGATGATGATCTGATTGCCCGACTGCCGCGCCGCGACCGTCAGCCGGCCGCTCTCGCGCTTGCCCAGCGCGCGCCGCTGCACCGGCGTCTCGATGCCGTGATCGATCGAATTGCGCACCATATGGACGAGCGGATCGCGCATCATCTCGATCATTTCGCGGTCGAGCTCGACGTCCGCGCCCTCGACATGGAGCGTTACTGACTTGCCCAGTTCCGCCGCGGTATCGCGCACCATCCGCGGCAGCGCGGAAAACAGCGCGTCGATCTTCTGCATGCGCGTCCGGGTCACAGTGTCGCGCATTTCCGCGACGGTCAGCGACAGGCGTTCGAGCGCCGCCTCGACCGCCGGGTCGGCGCCGTCATCGCGCAAGCGGCGCGCCAGTTCGTTGCGCGCCAGCACCATGTCGGACATGCCCGACATCATCCGGTCGAGCAGGTCGACATTAAGGCGCACACTGCGCGATGGCGCACGCTGCGCCACCGGGATCGACGCCTGGACCACCGATGCCGCCCCCTGGTCTCCCTGGTCAAGCGCCGCGATCAGCAAATCCTCGCCGGTATCGTCAAGCGCCGCGCCGGCATCGATTGCCTCGACGATCTCACCGATCCGGTCGACGATCGCGAGCACCGCATTGACCAGCGCGGTATCGGGTTCGCGCGCGCCCGACCGCACCGCCGCCAGCACATCCTCAGCGGCGTGGCTGAGCCGGGCAAGCCGCGGCAGATCGAGAAAGCCGCAGCTTCCCTTCACCGTATGGACGAAGCGAAAAATCGCATCGAGCCGGTTACGGTCTGAAGGGTCGCTTTCCCACGCAATGATCTCACCGGAAAGCGCTTCCAGCGTCTCTCGCGTCTCGGCGATAAATTCTTGAAGCAGATCGTCCATGTGTCCCCGCGCGGCTGCGGCCGGACCATGGTATAAAAGCAGTTAAAGAGGCGTTATTGTCCGGGCCGATGACCAACACGGCAAAAATTCTCATGGTGCTGCTGGCCATCTCCGTCGCCGCCCTGGCCGGCTTCATGCTGGGCCGTCACGGCCGGGGCGACGTTTATGAACAACGCCGGCTGGGGGTGATGCAGACAATCGCCCGTCAGGCCGGGCCGGGCCAGATGCTGCTGGTCGGCGACAGCATCGTCGAAATGCAGGCGCTGCCACCGCTGTGCGGCCTCACGGCGATCAATGCCGGGATCAGCGGCGCGCGATCCACCGATCTGGTCGATTTCGCTGAGTCCGCGATCGCCCTGACCAGGCCATCGAAAATCGTGTTCGCGGTCGGCGTCAATGATTTGCGCCACGGAACCGGCCTTGACGCCTGGACCGCCCGGACGACCGAACTGATCGGGTTATGGCCCGGCAAGCCGATCATTGTCGGTATCACGCCGCTCAAGGACAGGGACCGCACGACGGCGGAGCGGATGAATGACGTCCTGCGTCACCTCGCAAAAGCACGCGGCGGGGTATTCGTTACCGGACTGACATCGCAGGAGACGTTCGACGGCGTGCATCCCTCGCCTGCCGGTGCGAAGGCCTGGCAAGCGCGGATCGACGGAGCGTGCGGCGGCGTCTGACGCCGCTTGGCAAGCTCAAATCACCCCGACAGCGCCCTAGCCAACCTTGAACGATGCCCCGAACAACAGCACCGGATCCGCTGGATCCGACACCTGCACCTTGCCGCCGCCCTCGGCGACCAGCGCATGGACGAGATAGGCGGCCGCCGCACGCGGGGTGATGATCGCATCCCCGGTCGCGCCGGTCAGGGCGTTGCGCAATTCCTGGTCGAGCACGATGCGCGGCCCATCGGCGCGCACGACGATCTCGACCTGCCCGGCGACGCTTTCCGCCCCGACATCAAGCTGCCCGCCGCGGATCAGCGCGTCGCCCGCGATCAGCGCCAGGTTGAGCAGCGCCTTGATCGCCGGCTTGGGCAAGGTCGCGTCCTCGACCAGCCAGCCGAGCTTGACGCGGTGATTGTCGCTGAACAGCCCTTCGATCGCCGCCCGCGCCTCACGCGAATCCACCGTTTCGCCGAATCCGCCGGCAGCGCCAAAGGCAAGCCGGAAGAATTTCAGCTTGTTGGCCGAGGCACGCGCGCTTTCGTTGAGCAATTCCAGGCAGCGCTGGCGCATCTCCGGGTCATGCTCGTCGGCGAGCAGCTCAAGCCCGTTGTTGAGCGCGCCGACCGGGCTGAGCAGATCGTGGCATAGTCGCGAGCAGAGCAGGCTGGCGAAATCGACCGGACTGATGGTCATGTATAAATCCGCTTTCGGGAATAATGGCTTGATCGCCCTTCTGGCGACGCGAGCCCTTGTGCGCAACCCATGGCGCCCGTTCATCGCTGCGGCCTGCCGACGGGTGAGATCGGCCGGACGCGACTTTCATGCATGCAGCCGGCCCGTGCGGACGCCCACTAGCCATCCCTGATGCTCAACACGGCACGAATGGCGACCTGGCGACGGCAGGTCAGGCGGCCGGAATGGCGCGTTCCGATTCAGGTTCGGGCCGGGGCTGAACCGGTACGGCATCGGAAATGCCCTTTGTCACCACGAACTTCGCCTTCACCGCACCCGCAACGACCGAAAACTCCGCGCCTTTGACACCGCCCTGGCCGCGGCCCTGTGGATCGACCGGAAAGCTGAACTCATCGCGTTGCGGGACATAGCCATGCTGAATCCATTCATAGCGGATGCGCATGCGCCCCTGCTCGACCCCGAGATAGACCAGCCGCCGCATTTCGGCATTTTTCAAATCAGGCGCCGGTCCTTCCACCAAGGTCAGCCCGGGATCCTTCTCCTTCACCGGACGGCTCCAGATCGTCGGCATGCCATAGTGAACGGAAAGATCGACAAACCATTCCTTGTTGCCGCCGCTGTCGATGCGCAGACCGACCGTGTCGCCGGGATGGATCAGATTGCCGAGCAAGCCATGATACGCGCGAAAGCCGCCATTTTGCGGGACATAATAGGACCATTGCTGATCCTGCGATTTCCCCTTGTAGACGAGCAAGGTCTCGTCGATCGCAAAGCCGAACGGCAACCCCATACCGCCGGCCATGCTGCTCTTGAAAGGACGGGAAAGCCGATAGGCCGGCTGGGCCTCCACGATCGTCTCGACGTAGAATTCCTGGCCCGGCGTCACTTCCACCACCGCGCCGATGGACGGCGTCGCGATGACGAACTGCTTGAACGGCGCCGATGGCGCGGGCGTCGCGCCGATCAAGAAAAGGGTCAGGCCCGCCGCAATGATCCGCATCTTCCCCGCCCCCGATCGATCCGCCTGTCCTCTTTTTGTTCTCGCATAAAAATAGCGTAAGACAAGCGAAAAAACGACACCCGCATCCTCGCGGAAAATGGTATTCGGGATTGGCTAGGCGTTCCCGGATGTTGCCCGACGCCGGCGCGGCAATCGACGCGCAGCATATAGAGCGGAATTCGTCGTCGAGCTGCGGCCCGGCATTTGCGTCCCGACGATATCCTGCGGATGCTGTGGTATGATCAGGCGATCGAGAACGCAGCAAGCCTGGCCAGCATCACGCCCGGCTCATCCACCATAACAGAGACATATATCATGCCCCCATCTCCTTAGACTCTGGAGCCGGACCCCCTGTATTTTTTGGAAATGAAACCAAAAAGATCTTTTTATGAACGAACGCACCAAGTAAATATCGAAATAATTAATTTATTAAAAGTATCAACGACGCATAAATCGCACATCCCCATACTGACATTTATCGAGTTTACATTCTCTGTAACTCCAGAAATTCTTCTATCTTTTAATAGATAATTTATATAGCATATTTCCAATAATACTAAATACCAAAAATATAAACACAAATGCAATAACAATGATTGAATAATTAAATAAAACAATAAATAACGCAGAAATCATAGAAATTATGAAAGAAAATATCGCCAGTATTTTATATCCAATGTGGGACACATCACATCCTTAGTTACAGTATTTCAATGTACTCCACCAACCATATAGCGCAATGCCACTGCCCACCCATCTGGTCACAGTGCCTGCACTCAAAGCAAATGGCGATATCGGCGTCGGCACGATACCAACCACTGCAAGGCCCGCGCCAGTAAAAGCTATCGCTCCCCCCGCTGCAGTGATTCCTTTCGAATTCAAGCAAGCTTTCTGCTTAGCTGTAAGTGGTATTATTTTTGGGTCTTGAGGCTTAGCCTGAGTATCCTTTGACATAATTACCTGACCAGGCCCAACCCAGGCAATGGTGGATAAATTATTCATTGCAGAAAATCCACTGCGTACAAATACATAATTCGCCAAACTTACCACCACATCACCGCCAACAATTGGCGATCCACCGTTATAGCAGTTATCGCAAACCCAGCTTCCTCCATATGTAGTAAGAGTAGTTCCACCACTATTACAGCTTGACCGAGAAATCTTCGATCCAGTGCAATACACCGTTCCTTCCGGGTCAACGGAATTAATCGGATCGCTACCAACGTAATTATACCAGTTGACGCCGTCATCATAACCGATCGGATCGGCCTGCATGAACCTACCAAGGGTGGCGGAATAGAGCCGCGCCTTGTAATAATAGAGGCCGATCTCCGACAACCATGCTTGGCCAGTATACTGAAACCGACCGATATTGCTTGATCCCGGAATACCATATTCATCATAAGTGTTCGCGCCGATCAACGCACCCGTGCCATCAGTCACCGCGATCACGCTGCCGCGCTCATCGGCATGCAGCCAGCGCCGATCGCTCAAGCCCGACCCTTCATACCACGCGATCGGCTCGTCGGTGCCAGGACCATAGACATAGCGCCGCAGCAATGTGCCGACTTGATCATACTCGGCAGCAATATTGCCACCATCATAGAGGAACCGGGTCGAGGTGCTCGCGCTATAGCCCGAGAGACGGCCAAGCCCGTCATAATATGCGCTGAACCCGCTTGCTCCATTCAACAGGTTTTCCGAGGTGTAAGCATAAGCCGTCGAACCCGAGCTGGTCAGATTGCCGCGTGCGTCATATCCCAACACCTCCGAGCCCGATGTCTTTAACTGATTGAGGCCGTTGACCGTATAGGTCCGATCAGCATTGACCGCCCCGCGCCACGCATAAACATCGTTCGAACGCGTCGTGCCGGCAATCTGGCTGGCCGAATTATAGCCGAATCCCAGCGTCAGATCATTAGCCGTCCCAGAAAGATTCTGCGTGAGTGACGACAATCGCGAGATTGGATCGAGCGCGTAGCTCGTGGTCGTCCCGTTACCCCGCGTAAGACTCGTGCGCAGCCCCAGGTCGTCATAAGCATAAGTCGCCAGCACCCCGGCGCCGGAGGTCGCGCCATTCTGCCGGATCGCCGTCACATTGCCGGTCACGTCATAATCATAATTGACATAATCGGCGCCACCCCAGTTCGATACGGTCCGCCTGCCCGCCAGATCATAGTCATAGGTCATCGTTCCGTAAGGTTGCCCTTCGGATCGCAGCCGGCCCAGCGCGTCATAGGTCAGGCTGAGTTGCACGCTCCCCTTCTGTATCTGGGTCGCCCGGCCGAGGAGATCATAAGTGTAGCTGACATCGACCTCGGATGCCGGCAGATCCTTCAGCGTCACCCGGCTCAGCGCGTCATAGCTGAACGCAATCGAAGTCCCGTCCCTCAGCCTCCGGCTCGTCACATTGCTGGCCGCATCATAGCCAAGCTGCTCATAGTCCGTGGACGAGCTGACGCCGGCGCCTGCCGTCGTCACTGGATAGCGCGTCTTCAGCAGGCGATCGAATCCATCATATTCGTAAGTTGTTTTATTTCCTTCGGCATCAGTCAGCGTCGCAGCTCGATCATTATCGGTATAGCTGACAGTCGCGTCATCCCCCTGATCGCCCGTGGCATAAGCGCGTTGCGTTTTCGTCACTCGGCCGGCAGCATCATAACTGGTCTTGGTGATCCGATCGGCGCCTCCGCTCCCCGCGACACCTGGTACGCAAGCCGAACTCAGCGACGTCGCCCAAGTCGCGCTATTCATGCGTTGGGCAGTGCAGTCCGGCCGACCAAGAGCATCATAGCCATATTCCGTCACACCATAAATGGCGCCGCCCGCCGTCAGAACGTCTTTCACCTTGCGACCATTGGCATAGCTGCTGGTGATTTGTTGAGCCGAGACGAACCCCGCCCAATCCGGGTCGGTCACGCCATTTACCGTGCCGCTCTCGCCGATTGTTACCTGACCATCCGCATTATAGGTCATCTTTGTCGCGCGCCGCTTGCGTGCGCCAGTTCCGTCAGGATCCGGAAAGATTGTACCGATCAGCGCGCGCCTAGCATCGTAACGATAGTAGACGGTATCCGCATTACCCGGGAGCGGGTTATCGACACTGGTAATATTACCTATATTGTCATAGCCTGCGACGACCGTCGCAACCAGCGAGGCGTCGCCTGCACCATTGCCTCTAGCTACTGGAAGAATGTTGCTTGGCGCACTAGACGAACCCTGTTGATAAGCGATAAATGTCTTTGCCTCATCCGCACCACCACTGCATGATGCAGTGGTCCGGCAGGTAGAGACAGACGTCAATGATGCAATAGGGTTTGTCGCCTGAATAATTGCGCCAGCGCTATTCTTATACCAGGCATAAATACCTGTATAACCATATCGCGTCTCTGGTCGGACGCCGCCGGTGGTTGCGGCCGGAAGTGTTACGGCAGCAACGAATCCGGTCCCGGCATCATAGCCATAATTGGTAATGGCGCCGCGTTCGTCGGTTGTCGTAATCGGCTGATTGCATGTTTTGACATTCGAGCAAGTCGCATCGAAAGTCGCGGCGGTCGCGATATCAGGTATAGCAGAGCCCGGCTTGGCGATTTTTAACGCTTGAACGACATTGCCACGCGCATCATAGCTGTATTGAATTTTATTTCCTTCTGGCGCGACAGCCTGTTTAAGCCTTCCTTTCGTATCATAACTATAGCTGGTGATATGACCCAACTCATCTGTCACCGAAGTCGGAAGACCAACTGTTACATCAGAGACAACAGTGCGCGTCGATGAGTCAGGATTAGTGACGACTGCAGTCATCGTGCTACCCGACGAAGAGAAGACGTAGCCCCATGTCAATCCGTCGGCCACGATGGATGAAACATTTCCCGCTCCATCGTAGGCAACCGTTATGTTATCAATCGAGCTTTCAGACCTACGAATACTCGAAACTCTCCCTGAATTTGTTGAGTACTGCGTCGTTTTACCAAGAGAATCGGTCGTACTGCTCGTTCCAAAAACAAGTGTAGGCCACGCACCCGACAATGTGCAGCTATCTGCCACGGGGTCGCAATACTCACTTCCCATGTTGATCAGATAGACTTTTGACGGAACCAAATTTCTATCTGCAGCATATTCTACCTTGAGCGCATAACCGTTGGACGACGTAAGCGTCTTGAGCCTCAGCATACTTCGCAGTGGACCCAAAACGGTAAGAAACTGGCGGTAATAAAAGGAAAGGACCTCGCCATCCGGCTTGGTGATCGTGGTGGCCACCGCGAGGGTTCCGGTGGTGAAATAGCGAAACGTGCTAGCGCTATGGTCGAACGGACTGTCCGACAGAGCGATCACTGTGCCATCTCCCAGTGTAAGCGTGTAGGAACCAGATCCTCCGGTCAGTGTCTCGGGGCCGCCATCGCTGTTCGTATATACTCCTCCCGCGACGTCAAAACCGATCGATCGCATGCCGACAGAAGCTACAACCGAAGTTGATCCTGCAACTTTGTAGAGCGCGTAGCGTGTCGAGTCCGTCCAGGAGCTCCCCTGCACAAATTGTCGCGCGAAGGACAGGCCACGCTGATTTGTTCCAATGGTGATCGCAAGGTCCGAAACATTTAATGCCCCCGTCGCGAGGTTCACATTGTTTCGATCCACAACCTGTCTGGCGGGA
This sequence comes from Sphingomonas sp., assembly GCF_050725575.1. Taxonomy (GTDB): domain Bacteria; phylum Pseudomonadota; class Alphaproteobacteria; order Sphingomonadales; family Sphingomonadaceae; genus Sphingomonas. The sequence continues at coordinate 48,392 of NZ_JBOHHW010000023.1, forward strand.
AGCGTCGGAACGTCGGTCTGTGCCAGAGCCGGAACTGCCATCCCTGACCCCAGAATTGTTGAAAGTGCGAGAACCGCCCGGCGCATACGCAACCGCCGACGCTTGACATTAGCCGAGTTCATCATGTGAGATTTCCCTGTTCGAAAGATATGACGCTACTGCTTGCCGTCCGCGAGCACGCTTACGGCACGCCAGTCACCTTGACGTTCTTGCGGTTGTCGGCCCTGTCGAGAGTGTAATTGGTCACCACGCCATTATTGACCGTGCCCGAGCGCTCGACCTTCACCAACCGTCCCTTGGCATCATAGGTATAGTTGATCGCCTCCGACGCACCGGCCATGCCACTGAGCGCAGTTAGTCCCGCTGCGATCGCGGCTCCTGTTGCCACCAGAACAATCGTGGATTTGCGAACCATATTTCGTTTCCCGTTAGCTGACGCGCATCGCTCCGAACAAATAAAGAACATTTGAAATCCAACAATGCAAGCAAAGGCCATTTTGCCATCGCATTTTCGCGCACGAAGCCCTGATAATGCGCGTTTATCACTGTCCGACTGCTGAAGCTTCGCGTCCGCGACTCGGTAGCCCCAAGTGAGAGTACATGCCTCTCCACGCCGGGCCACAAGATGAAAATCCCGGAAAGCACGACAATCGCGGTCATATCGGATGTATCGCGAACTGAGACAACCGACCCGGTCCTCAGTTCATGTCTGCATCAGAACAGTGCCCCAATAACTGCACCGCCAGTCGCCGCCGCCGCGCTCCCCGTCGCGACCACATGTATGGCTCGATTCAAATCGCAATCCGGCTTCGTCATCCTTGCTCTTCGCCAGATACTTTGCATCGAACAGACCGAGTCAGCAGATCATGACCCCCACCCCGGCCATTTCCCGATTTTCCCGCAGCGCATGCGAAAAACTCCCGTATCGCTCCATCAAAATTCCCGCAGAAATTCCCGCAGAGTCCCGCAGCACCCCCAAAAAAGCATTTTCCCGCAGAACTCCCGTCACTGCGGGAATTTGGCGCGACGACGGGCCCATTTAATCCCGCCCGAAATTGCCCGCGTCCCGTCCGCCGGCCCGATACACCATCGCCCGAATCAAAATTGTTCGAGCGCGACCGGCTCGAATGCGCCGACCGCGACGCTCCGCCACAACCGCGCCTCGTCCCCGGTCAGGATGAGCCAATAGGCGCCATCGCCCATCGCCGCCTCGGCATCGCGCACCGAGGGGATCGGCGTGCCCGACGGGTGCGAGTGATAATGCCCGATCATCCGCGGCCCGCCGGTGCGTGCGGCGCGATGCGCGGCGAACAGGGCGGCGGGATCGATCTCGAACCGGCGCGCCGGGTCGGGTGCGACATTGGCAGCCGCCTCGGCGCCCTCGATCCTTTCGCACGAGCCGAACAGCAGCCCGCAAATCTCCGCCTCCGGCGAGGCGCGCGCCTCGTTTAGCAGTCTATGCAGGAGAGTGCTTGAAATCGCGATTCCCATGCCCACATCGCTAGAACATGAGTTCGGGGGTTTCCATCATCGAAGCGCGCATCTCGACCGAGGCCGATGGCTGGCGGATCGATCGCGCGCTTGCCGAAGCGGTGCCGACCCTGTCGCGCGAGCGGCTGAAGGCGCTGTTGTCCTCCGGCGCGGTAAGTGATTCCAGCGGCGCACTAATCCGCGACCCAGCGCGCAAGGCGGTCGGCGGCACAGTGTTCACTGTGGCGGTTCCCGATGCGACGCCGTCGCATAACGAAGCGCAGCAGATCGCGCTCAACATCGTTTACGAGGACGAATATCTGATCGTGATCGACAAGCAGGCCGGGCTGGTCGTCCATCCCGCGGCGGGCAACCCGGACGGGACGCTGGTCAACGCGCTGCTGCATTACTGCGCGGGCAATCTCTCTGGTATCGGCGGGGTCGCACGGCCGGGAATCGTCCACCGCATCGACAAGGATACGTCGGGGCTGATGGTCGCGGCCAAGACCGACCGGGCGCATGAAGGGCTGGCCCGGCAGTTTCACGATCACTCGATCGACCGCCGCTACAAGGCGATCGTCTCAGGGCGCCCGACCCGGCTCGAGGGCACGATCGATGCGCCGCTCGCGCGCTCGCCGAGCAACCGCAAGAAGGTCGCGATCGTGCCCGGCGGCAAGCGCGCGGTGACGCATTACACGACGCTGAAGATGCTCAAGGATGCCGCGCTGGTCGAGTGCCGGCTCGAGACCGGTCGGACCCATCAGGTGCGCGTGCACATGGCGTCGCTCGGTCACCCCTTGATTGGCGACCCGGTTTATGGTAGAACAAAACAAGCTCATCGAGCAATTCTGGAAACCCTGAATTTCCATCGGCAGGCGTTGCATGCCGCCCGATTGGGGTTCATTCACCCAGTGAAAAGTAACGCTTTGGCGTTCGATAGCGAAATGCCTGCGGATATGCAGGAACTGTACGATACACTCTGCGTCTAATTCGGTTCAGCGTCCGTGCAGCCTTTTCAAGGTAACGGACCGATAATTAAGGGAGATCAGATCATGGCAAACCGCAGCAACGTGCCAGCAACGGTCCCCGCCCTTGGCGGCGAGGCGAGCCTCAACCGCTATCTGTCGGAAATCAAGAAATTCCCCATCCTCGCGCCCGAGCAGGAATATATGCTCGCCAAGCGCTTTGAGGAGCATGGCGACACTGACGCGGCGGCACAGCTCGTCACGTCGCATCTCCGCCTCGTCGCGAAGATCGCGATGGGCTATCGCGGCTATGGCCTGCCCGTGTCCGAGCTGATCTCGGAGGGCAATATCGGCCTGATGCAGGGTGTGAAGAAATTCGAGCCCGACCGGGGCTTCCGTCTCGCCACCTATGCGATGTGGTGGATCCGCGCCTCGATCCAGGAATATATCCTGCGTTCGTGGAGCCTGGTGAAGATGGGCACCACCGCCGCGCAGAAGAAATTGTTCTTCAACCTGCGCCGCATGAAATCGAAGCTCGACGCGTTCGAGGATGGCGATCTCACGCCGGAACATCTCTCCAAGATCGCGACCGACCTGGGCGTGACCGAGGAAGAGGTCACCAGCATGAACCGCCGCATGTCGATGGGCGGCGATACCTCGCTCAACGTGCCGATGCGCGAGGATGGCGAGGGCCAGTGGCAGGATTGGCTGCAGGACGATGCGCCCTTGCAGGACACCGTCGTGGCGGAAGCGCAGGAAGCCGATGTGCGGCATGAAATGCTCACCTCCGCGATGGGCGACCTCAACGAGCGCGAGAAGCATATCCTGACCGAACGCCGGCTGACCGACGACCCCAAGACGCTCGAGGAATTGAGCCAGGTCTATAATGTCAGCCGCGAACGCGTCCGCCAGATCGAGGTGCGCGCGTTCGAGAAGCTGCAAAAGGCCATGATGCGCCTTGCCGGCGACAAGCGGATGCTGGCGGCCGCCTGACCGATCTCCCCTCCCGGCCCGTGCGTGAATCCTGGGCGGGAGGGGGTTGATCCGGGGCCGGGTGCGGCACGAAGCCCCTTCCCCCACGGCCTGTGATCCGGCATTCCGCTAGCGTAATGACTGATCCGACACGCCCCGATTTTCCGGACACCGATCCCGCACCGTCATCCGGCACGCCGATCCGCATCACGCGCGCCGCGACGACCTTGCCAGCCGAAGAGAGTGACCCCATCCCCGCCCGCCGGTCCGCCAAACGTCATTCGCTGTTCCGGCGCATTGTCACGATCGCCGTCAAGGCCGTCCTGTGCTTCGTGCTGGTCTCGGTCCTGTGGGTGCTCCTCTATCGCTTCGTCGCGCCGCCGATCACCTTCACCATGGTCGGCGACATGATCGGCGGGCACAGCGTGACCAAGGGCTGGATGCCGCTGGCGAAGATCGACCCGAACATGGCGCGCGCCGCGATCGCCGGCGAGGATGCCCGGTTCTGCACCCATCGCGGCTTCGACATCGCTGCGATCGAGCAGGCCTATAAGCGCAACGCCAAGGGCGGTCGAATCCGCGGCGGATCGACAATCAGCCAGCAGACCGCGAAGAATGTCTTCCTGATCCAGGGTGGCGGCTATCCGCGCAAGGCGCTGGAGGCCTATTTCACCGTGCTTATCGAAAATCTCTGGGGGAAAAGGCGGATCATGGAGGTCTATCTCAATGTCGCCGAAACCGGGATCGGCACCTACGGCGTCAACGCCGGGTCGCTGCGTTATTTCGGCCATGACGCATCGGACCTGAGCCCGGCCGAAGCGGGCCGGATCGCCGCCGTCCTGCCCTTGCCCAAGAAACGCGCCGCAATCGCCCCGCGCGGCTTCACCAAGCGCCACGGCAATTCGATCACCCGCTGGGTCGGCGTGGTGCGCAACGACGGGCTGGATGCCTGCTTGCGCTAACCGGACGAGTTTGCGGCATCGACAGCCGCCATCCGGAACCTCCGCCGTTTGCAACCACCTATTCCGCCGGCTTGTCTGCCGCCTTCTGTGCTGCGTCACCAACCTTCTGGGCACCCTCGCCGACGTCCTTCGCAGCCGACTGGATCGCATCGGTCCTGATGCCGTCATTCTTGCCCTGGTTGAACAAATAGAAGGCGCCGATCGCGACCGCGATCAGCAAGATAACGGCGATCAGAATGCCGCCGCCGCCACCGCGGCGCTCGATGATCGTGGTGTGCGGGGTTTCGGTTACACGGTCTTCAGTCATCACATCTCTCCCTGAACCAGGAAGAGAACGGCGCGCCGCATGTGATTGTTCCGGGATCAGAAGGGCAACTTGAACCCCGGCGGCAACGACATGCCGCTGGTCAGCTTGGACATTTCACCGCTCGATGCGGTGTCTGCCTTGCCGCGCGCATCGTTGAACGCCGCGACGATCAGATCCTCGAGCATCTGCTTCTCGCTCGGCACGAGCAGCGAATCGTCAATCGCGATGCCGATGATCCGCCCCTTGGCGGAGGCGCGAACCTTGACCAGCCCGCCGCCCGACGCCCCCTCGACCTCGATCGTGTCGAGATTGGCCTGCGCCTTTTCCAGTTCGGCCTGGACGTTCTGCGCCATGGCCATGATGTCTTCGATGCTCTTCATGCTTCGTTACTCCGTATCTCTGTTGTCCAGCTGTCCAGCTCCGCGTCGGGAAATGCCTCGAACGCTGCCTTCACCACCGGGGTCTCCAATATTGCCGCGCGCTCCGCGGCCGCGGCCGCCAGCTTCACTTCGTTGAGCGTCGGTTCGCCCGGCACGTCTTCGGCAGAAACGCGCCATTGCTTGCCGGTGATCCGCTTCAGCTCCAGCGTCAGTTCGCGCACGAAATCCGCCGGCATCGGCCGCGCCGAACTGAGCACGAGCTCACCCGGAGCGTAACGCACCAGGCTCGCGCTATGGCTGAGCCGCGCCGCCAGCGCCGCCTCGCCCTGATCGTCGAGCATTCCGACAAGGCCGACGAAATTCTCGGGCAAGGACGATCCGCTCGCCCCGCTCGAAACGGGTGTCGGCGCTGCCGGCGCCGCAGCGGCAGCCGGCACGGGGCCGCCCGCGGCCAATTGCCGCGCCAGCTCGCCCGGATCGGGCAGCGTCGATGCATGGACAACGCGCAACAGCGCCATCTCGCATGCCTCGATCGGCAGGGCTGCACGTGCCACCTCATCATGGCCCTTGAGGAGCAGCTGCCACAGCCGGTGCAGCGCAGCGAATGACAAGCCGCCCGCCCATTCCTCCTGGGCCTCACGCTCCTCGACCGCTTGTCCCGCATCGGGCGCGGTGCCGAGCTTGACCAGGGTCGTCGCATGCACCGTCTCGAGCAACGCGCGCATCACCGCCTGTGGATCGACGCCGAGGTCATATTGCCGCCTGAGCGCCGCGAGCGCACCAAGCCCGTCGCCTGTCAGCAGCACGCCGAGCAAGGCGCGCACCGCGCCGCGATCGGACAGGCCGAGCATCTCGCGCACCGCGGCAGCCTTCACGCCGCCGCCCTCGATCCCGGCATGTGCGATCGCCTGGTCGAGGATCGACAGGCCGTCGCGCGCCGACCCTTCCGCCGCGCGCGCGATCAGCGCCAGCGCCTCGGGCTCGGCCTGGACGCCCTCTGCTTCGGCAACGGCAGCGAAATGCGCACCCAGCATCTCCGCCGAAATCCGCCGCAAATCGAAACGTTGGCAGCGCGAGAGCACCGTCACCGGGACCTTGTTGACCTCTGTCGTCGCGAACAGGAACTTCACATGCGCCGGCGGCTCCTCCAGCGTCTTCAACAGCGCGTTGAACGCATTCTTCGACAGCATGTGCACTTCGTCGATGATGTAGATCTTGTAGCGTGCCGACACCGCCGCATAGCGCGAGGCGTCAATGATCTCGCGCACATCGTCGACACCGGTGTGGCTTGCGGCGTCCATCTCGATCACATCGATATGGCGCCCTTCGGCGATCGCCCGGCACGGCTCGCACACCCCGCACGGATCGATCGTCGGGCCGCCCTCACCGTCCGGCCCGATGCAGTTGAGCGCCTTGGCGATCAGCCGCGCGGTCGAGGTCTTGCCGACGCCCCGCACCCCCGTAAGCAGAAAGGCATGCGCCAGCCGTCCGCGCTTGATGGCATTGCCAAGCGTGGTGACCATCGCATCCTGGCCGATCAGCTCGGCAAAGGTCTGCGGGCGATATTTGCGGGCGAGAACGCGATAAACCTCAGCCTTGGCAGGCTGGGGCGGTTCGTCGAGATCGAAGGAGTCGGACATTGGGATCTATCTAGGGGCGCGATCGCGCGATGTCGAAGGGTTCGGTCGAAGAACGAGGCTCATTCTCACTCTCTTGACCCGATCCAGCGCGATCGACGACATTGCCGACGAGAAAGAGGAGCGCGATATGGTCCAGTGGCTCGCAGCTTGGTTCGTGGCATCCGCCGTGATCGCCTCCCCGATATCCGGCGCTTCGGCGAAAGATGTTGCAAAGCCGCTCTACCAGATGCGCATCTACCAGTTGAATCCGGCCAGCAAGGCCATTTTCCACAAGCGATTCGCCGAGCATGCGATGCGTATCATGCGCCGATATGATTTCGACATCGTCGCAACCTGGGAAGCCGATCATGAAGGCAAACCCGAATTCGTTTATCTGCTACGCTGGGCCGATGAAGCGACGATGACCGCGCGCTGGGCAGCGTTCATGGCCGACGCGGAATGGGCCAAGATCAAGCGTGACACTGTATCGCCCGATGCGCCGATCATGGGCGGCATCGAGGCCCGCACCATGCGCCTGACCGACTATTCGCCGCCGTTCGAATGAGGTTGAGGTGGGAGCCGGAACGACCCGCGGCGAAATCGTTGCGGCTGCTTCCTTCCGGACCTGACCGGGTTGGCGACGACCACGTCCGCCCGACTCCCGTGCTGCAGATAGGAGAGTCGGGCGGCGTGATCAATAGCCGGGATCAGCGACGGTAACGGACCGTGCGGCAACGGTTGATTTTGCGGCCATGATACCAGGTGCGCTTGCACACCTTGCGCGTGCCCCAGCCGTGGCGACCGCGATCATTGCCCCAATGGCGGCGGGTGGTCGTGCGCTCACGGACGACAACGCGCTCATGCGACTGCACGCCGGCGACGGGTGCCACGGGGGCTGCAACGGCAGCGGTCGGGGCAACCGCGGCGGCGCTGAGCAGTCCGGCGGCGATCATGACGAAGAATTTCATGGGCTTCTCTCCTAGGTACCGTTGTCGGCACGGGATCGAAACGGTCAGCGTCCCTGCATGTTCCGTGCTTCGCCGGGAATCCGGACCGTCAAACCGTCCAGCGCCTCCTCCAGCCAGATCTGACAGGCGAGCCGGCTGGTGCGTGTCGCGCCTGCGGCGAGATCGAGCATGTCTTCCTCGTCCTCGCTCGCCTTGGGCAGCCGGGCGAAGTCCTCCGCCGTGACGATGACATGGCAGGTCGAACAGGCCATCTGGCCTTCGCAGGTACCCTCAAGCGGCTGGCCATAAGCCTGGGCGAGATCGAGCAGACGGTCGCCGGGCGAGCCGCGCGTTTCCATGACCGATCCGTCGATGGCGATGAACCGGACAAGCGTCATGCCGCAACCCGTTGTGCGTCGGCGGCGCCATTGATGCGGTCGATCGCCTCGGTCAGCTCGGCTTCGGTCGTATATCGCCCAAACCCGATCCGGATGCTCGAGCGCGCCTGTGTCTCGCTGAGCCCGATTGCGCGCAGCACATGGCTGGAGCGGCCCGATCCGCTGGCACAAGCGGAGCCGGCGGAAAAAGCGATGTCGCGCAGGCACGATATCAGGCGCGCGACATCAAGGCCGTCGCGGCCGACATTAAGATTGCCATGATAGCGCTGATCGACCGTCCCATTGATCGTCCAGCCCGGCCCAAACGCCGCCACCGCCCCGGCCCATAAGCGCTCGACATGAGCCGTGTCATTGGATTGGCGCTCGACCGCAAGCCGCGCCGCGGCGCCAAAACCGGCACACAGCGCAGGCGACAAGGTGCCCGATCGTCCGAGCACTTCCTGCCCGCCGCCGTGGAGCAGCGGCGCGAGCGTGACGCCGTCCCGCACCCACAATGCGCCGATGCCCTTGGGTCCATGGATCTTGTGTGCCGAGACCGCGACCATGTCGCAGCCGGCCGGGATCAGCAGCCGTCCAAAACCCTGCACCGCATCGCACAGCATCAGCGCGCCCGCGGCATGAGCCAGCTCGGCGAGCTCGGCGATCGGCTGCACCACGCCGATCTCGTTATTGACCAGCATGGCGGCGACCAGTGCCGTTCCCGGCACGATCGCCGCACGAGCCGCGTCGAGATCGACCAGTCCATCCGCGCCGACCGGCAGGACGACCACCTCGCGGCCCGATCGAGCCAGCGCTTCGACTGTGTCGAGCGTTGCCGCATGTTCGGTCGCAAGCGTGACGATCCGGCCGGAACCGACGCCCTTGATCGCCCAGTTGATCGCCTCGGTCGCGCCGCTGGTGAAGGCGAGTTTTCCGCCGGCAGGCAAAAGCGCGGCAAGGCTGTCCCGCGCCACTTCGACCGCTGCCTTTGCCGCCCTGCCCGGCACATGCGCCGAATGCGGATTGGCGTGCTGGTTCTCCAGCCAGGGCAGCATCGCCGCCAACGCCTCGGGCGCGAGCGGCGTGGTTGCCTGATAATCGAGATAGATCATGCCGCGAACGCCCGCGCGGAACGCGACACACCGCGCCATTCGGCGATGAAACGGTTGATATCCGCCCCGTTTGTATCGCGGCCGAAACTCACCCGCACCACTTCGCGCGATGCCTCGACGCTCCAGCCCATCGCACCGAGCACATGGCTTGGCTTCATGCTGCCGGATGAACAGGCGCTTCCCGCCGATACCGCGATGCCCGCCATGTCGAAGCGGATCAGCTGCGTCGCCGCCGCAAGGCCGGGCAAGCGATACGACCCGATCGCGGGATGCCGCGACGCACCGTCCGCGACCACCATGCCACCCGACCGCGCAATGGCATCGTCGAGCTTCGCGCGCAGCACCGCCATCGTCTCGATATCTTCCGGTACACCCAGCGCCGCCGCGAAACCGAGCGCGGCCGGCAGATTCTCCGTCCCGGGCCGATAGCCCCGCTCCTGCCCGCCGGTCGGCAGCAAGGTCGCCAGATCGCGCACCAGCAGCGCGCCGATCCCCGGCGGCCCACCGCGCTTGTGCGCGGAGGTCGCCACGAAATCGGCATGCTCAGCCACGGCGGGATCGACACCAGCCGGCATCTGCGCCGCATCGACCAGCAACAGGCCGCCGGCAGCATGTACCGTCTCGGCCAGTACCGCGATCGGCTGACGCACGCCGGTTTCGCTGTTCGCCCATTGGATCGCAACGACCGGGCGGCCCGGGGTCTCCAACGCGGCATCGAGCGATGCCGGATCGATCACACCCTGCGCATCGACGGCAATCACCGCCGCATCCGCCGCAGCGCGGATCGCCGCGTCATGTTCGACCGCGGAGATGACTCGCCGCTCGGCCACCGACCGCCCGAGACCGATCGCCAATGCCTCGCTCGCGCCGCTGGTCAGGATCAGCTCTCCGGTCCAGCCATAGGCGGCAGCGATGCGGCCGCGTGCCTCCTCCAGCGCCGCACGTGCCGCGCGTCCCTCGGCGTGCGGCGATGACGGGTTGGCCCAATGCCCCATGCCGGTTGCCATCGCAGCGATCGCGTCGGGCAGCATCGGCGTGGTCGCGGCGTGATCGAGATAGAGGCGGTCGGCCAAGCAGTTTGTTCCAATTGCGAAAAGACGCATCTTGCCTATATAGGCGCGCACATTCCAGCGCTCCACTCGCCATTCTTTTGGGTGGAGCGCGCACTCATTATCAGCAGGTCTCCATGCCAGAAGTCATTTTCCCCGGTCCCGATGGCCGTCTCGAAGGCCGTTTCGCTCCCGGGCCGCGCCCGCGCGCGCCCGTGGCGATGATTCTCCATCCGCACCCGTCATCGGGCGGCACGATGAACAACCGCATCGTGCAAGAGCTCTACAAGACCTTCCAGCGGCGCGGCTTCGCCACGCTGCGCTTCAATTTTCGCGGCGTCGGCAAGAGCCAGGGCACGTTCGACAACGGCATCGGCGAATTGTCCGACGCCGCGTCGGCGCTCGACTGGGTGCAGAGCTTCCACCCCGAGGCCTCGACCACCTGGATCGCCGGGTTCAGCTTCGGCGCATGGATCGGCATGCAGCTGCTGATGCGCCGCCCGGAGATTCGCGGCTTCATCTCGGTCGCGCCACCGGCCAACATGTACGACTTCACCTTCCTCGCCCCCTGCCCGGCCAGCGGCATCATCATCCAGGGCGAGAATGACGAAGTCTCCCCGCCGCTCGCGACCCAGAAGCTGGTCGACAAGCTGCGCACCCAGAAGCACATCACGATCCACCATGACACGATCCCCAAGGCGAACCACTTCTTCGAGCATGAAATGCCCGAACTGATGGGCAGCGTGGACAAGTATCTGGATATGCGGCTCGACCCCAACTCGCCGATCCGGTGAGCGGGGTTGGGGCCGACCCGTCCCGGACGGGGTCTGCTCGACAGTGCGAAGGTAGAGGATCGCGTTTCCACATTCGCCGTCATAGCGAAGGTCGAACGACGCTTGAATCGTTCCGCCAGACGACAGCCATTGAGCCGTCGGGGGAGATATGGGACACCGGTTGTGCCGTATCTCCCGATCGACGGAGCATCCGGAATTATAAAATATATCGATTTATATCAACTATATACGTAGCATATTTAAGAATTACTGCAAGTAACCGCACGTCTGGCGATTGAGAGGTTTTCCCTGTCACCGAAACTATCCGACGCGGCTGCGGATCGCGCCATCGGCGCGCTGCTCGGGCTTGCCGTCGGCGACGCGCTGGGCACGACGCTGGAGTTCAGCGCGCGCGATTCGCTGCCACCCTTGGTCGATATGGTCGGCGGCGGTCCGTTCGAGCTCGCACCGGGCCAATGGACCGATGACACGGCAATGGCGCTCGCGCTGGGCCATAGCCTGGTCGGGCGGAATGAGTTCGATCCGCGGAACTGCATGGCGCGGTTCGTCAACTGGTATCGCCGGGGCATGTATAGCTGCACGGGCACGTGTTTCGATATCGGCTTAACCACCCAAGCGGCGCTTCAAAGCTTCGAGAAGAACGGCGAGCCGTTCGCCGGATCGACCAGCCATGAGAGCGCCGGCAATGGCTCGCTCATGCGGCTGTCACCAGTCGCCATCTGGGGCGCGCAGCGCGATGAAGCCGCGATCCTGGAGGTTGCCCGTGCCCAAAGTCGCCTGACTCATGGTGCGGCCGAATGCCTCGCCGCATGCGAAAGCTTCGCTGTGCTCACAGCACGAGCGATCCGCGGCATAGCGACGCAGGAACTCTTTGCGCCGCCGCTTGTGACAACACCTCCGAGCCGACGCATGGACGATATTCTCGCCGGTAGTTGGCGCGGCAAGCCGCGTCACGCGATCAGTTCGAGCGGCTATGTCGTCGACAGCCTGGAAGCAGCACTCTGTTGCGTGCACGAAACCGCGTCATTCGAGGAAGCAGTTCTGCTCGCGGCGGATCTCGGGGACGATGCCGATACGGTTGCAGCGATCACCGGTCAGCTTGCCGGCGCGATCCATGGCGCAAGCGCGATACCTATGCAGTGGCGCGAAAGACTGGCTTGGCGCGAGGAAATCGAGATCTCGCCCTCAAACTCTATAAGGGCAATTCCGCAAATCCACCTTAGATCTTTAGGTTCTGCGGTAGATTTACCTCAGATATATCGGGTCACATCGTCCAGACCAGCACATTGCCAAGCAGCACCACCGCCATGATCAGCAACAGGATGGCGCGTTTGCGCTGCAGTCCCTTGATTAGCAGATAGCCGCCGCCGATCAGGCAAGCGAAGAAGCCGATCATGGCGATAGCGGGGGCGACCGCAGCGATTCCGGTGAGGGACTGGTTCATCCGCCTTTTCTACCCGTTCGCGCCGAACGAAGTCGAGCGGCCCCCGCTAGAAATCGTCCGGCCGAGCGTACCGCCAATGCGCAAAACACTACGCACTCACGCTCGACCTGTGCTATAAAGATACTTATGGCTAGCGTCTTACCTTTCATTCCGGTTCAGCCGCCGCGCTCGACCGACTGGCAACCGATCTGGCGCGAGCTGAGCGGGGAGCGGCTTCGCAACACCGTCTACGGGATTCCCCAGCCCGCCTTCGATCTTCCCATCCGCACGCGCAAGGCGCTGGGGATCACCATACACAGCCTGATGGACCCGGACGCGGTCGAGCGTGTGCTGCTCAGCAACAAGGCCAATTATCTGCGGCCGCGGCTGGCGCAGCGCCTGCTGTCCTCACTGGTCGGCAATGGGCTGCTCAGCGCGGAAGGGGATGACTGGCGCACCCAGCGGCGGATCGTCGCGCCGACCTTCGCGCCGGGGGCGGTCGCCGGCATGGCGCGAACCATGACGCAGTGTGCTGTCGACAATATCGCGTCGTGGCCGGCCGGTCCGGCACAAATCGACATGGCGGCAGAAGCGACGCACACCACCATGGCGATCATCGCCAACAGCCTGTTCGCCGGTGACCCGCGCCTGACCAACCCGCAGGCGAGCGATTATATCAGCCAGTTGCTCGTCGTCGCCGGCCAGGCGCGCCTGATGGCGGTGCTGGGCCTGCAGGACTGGGACCCGAGCCCCGGCATGCGGCGCGCGCGCCGGGCGCGCAACTGGCTGCGGCAGGCACTGACCGAAATGGTACGCGAGCGCGGCCCGGACGGCGGCGGCGACGATTTCTTCGGCGGATTGATCCGGTCGCTCGGGGAGCATTTCCCGCCCGAACAGGCCATTACGCTGGCGGTCGACAATGCGATCACCTTCTACCTCGCCGGACACGAGACCACAGCGAACGCGCTGGCATGGAGCATCTATTGCCTGGCGGCCCAGCCCGGCCTTCAGGAAGAGGCGCGGGTTGAGGCCATCGCCGCCATGTCCTATCCGGCCTCGGAGCGGATCGATCACCTCGAATTGCTGAAGCAGATCTTCGAAGAGACGATGCGGCTCTACCCGCCCGCACCCCGGTTCGCCCGGGAAGCGCTGGCGCCGGACGAACTGTCCGGCCGGGCAGTCGCCAAGGGGGAACTGGTGGCGATCTGGCCATGGGTGATCCATCGCCACCGCGCTCTGTGGGACGATCCCGATCGCTTCGATCACACCCGGTTTGCGCCCGAGAAGCGGGCCAAGCTGCACCGCTTCCAGTACATCCCGTTTGGCGGCGGGCCGCGGGTGTGCGTCGGCGCGCGCTTTGCGACCATGGAAGCGCTGCTGATCCTGGCGCAGTGGCTGTGCGAACGGCGCTTCACGCTGCCGCAGGGATTCGTGCCCGACCCGGTAGGCAGCGTGACGTTGCGGCCAAGAGGCGGGATGCCGCTGATGACCGAGCCGGTATGATATGAGGGCGTTGAAGATGATCTTCAGGCCCATTCTTGCTGAGCGCTTCAAGGTCTGATTCTTCGGTCGATATGGTTGACCAGTCACGGTGATCACCGCTTCCACAGCTTGTCAGGGAGCGGCTATATTTCTACGCCTTTCGAGTATCATTGAACTGTAGGCGTTACGAGAATGGCATCTTCGACATATGCTGCCGGCCTGATCCTTGCCGGTGCCCTTCTGTCCAGCCCTGCCCCGTTGCTCGCACAGTCAGCGCCGTCCTCGCCCAACGGCACCTGCGGCGCCGGAACCATTCCCGGGCCGGGCGGCGGGTGCATGTATATACCGCAAGGCGGTGGTCAGGCGCCGCAGATTCCCGCCTATCGCGACACTGCCTGGACCGACAATTATACGAGCTTTGCCTGGTTCACCAACAAGCAGGGCAAGGCCGATTACGTCTATTCGACCTATAATATCTATCCCAATATCGCCGATGACTTTGCGATGCAGCGGTGCAGACAGACTGGCGCCTCCGACTGCGAGATCGGCCCGAGATACACCAACGCCTATATCGCCGTCGCCCGTTCCGCCGAAGGCAAAGTCAACACCGGCTATGGCAACAAATCCAAAGAAGCAAAGGAGGCTGCGTTGGCCTTCTGCGCGACAAGGGGTAACAAGTGCAAAGTCGAAAAGCTCGTCAACGGCAGCGCCTGGAAATATTACACGAATTGAAATCGAAGATGGCTTGAAACCTTATCGGCAGTGCTGGCGCTTAAGGCATCGTGGACAAAGTGCACCCACTTCTACTGTAATTGGTAAGAATTATGATGACAAGTTATCGATGACTGGCAATATTCATTCTCAAACTGCGTCTATCTCCGGGCCCGATTGCCCATGATGGAGCGTTTTATGCCGCGCGCTAATATTGGCCATTCGATTGCGACTGGCATTGTTCTGATGCTTGGCGTCATATCGCCCAGCGCTTCGGCGGAACCGGCGGCTGCTTGCAAGGCAATTTCTGCGCATGGCAAGTCGGTTTCAAGCTCTCGCGATTTGATCTTCTTGCCGACAGAGATACAGACCGACCTGAAATCCCGATTGGGCAGTATTGCCAATCCCGACGAGGACTATCAGAAAAATGATGTTGTCGGCACTCCCGCATTGCCGCGTTGGCGGTTTGATGATGCGGTCTTGCTGAATGGAACCTGGCTTATCTTCATAGACGGAGGTGAACTTGGGTTAAATTCTTTTGATTACGTGATGCAGGCGGATACAGAAACAGGAGCAGAACAATTTTCATTTCTGTCTAGCCACCGCCTTATTGGATCGAAGTGTTCATTCATATCGTCCATCTTAGATGAGGTCGAAAAGCCCGCAGATTTGGTAGATCCAACCGCCAGATGAAGCTGACCTTTTTGGTGGTGACTTCGATCGACTAGACGACCTCGCCGTTCTTCTCGCTGCTGCTGAAGTGGGTTCATCGGTGGAGCGTGAGCCAGGCGTCGTGGTCAAAGCTTGACCTGAGACATTCGGGTTGATTCAAGGCTTCCTTTTGGAGGCAGCGTTGGGTGAGCGGATCGGGGTGTCGGACGAAGAGTGGGCGCATCCGACTGAACCATTACCGTCATCCCCGCTTTCGCGGGCATGACGGAGAAGGCTGTGATTATCTAACTCTGATGAGGCTTTGCGCCTCAGTCGCCCCGCGCCAGCACTGTGCCATAGGCCTCCATATCGACATTGCCGCCCGACAGAATCACCAGCGTCCCCTCTTCAAGCGCGACCTGCCCGGTCAGCACCGCCGCCAGTGCGACGGCGCCGCCCGGCTCGACCACCAGCTGCAATTTCTCTGCTGCCCAGCGCTGCGCCGCGCGAATCGCCGCCTCGCTGACCGCCACGCCATTCACGCCGCGTCGCGACAGCACGTCGAAGGTCAGCGGCGATACGCGAATCGTCTGCAACGCATCGCAGGCGGTTGGCGGCGGATTGTCGCCGACCGGCTCGATCCAGCCGGCCTCAAGCGAGCGGCGCATATCGTCCCAGCCCTCGGGCTCCGCGACGGTTATCGCCGCATCGGGCAGTCCGAGCGCGATCCCTGCCGAAAGGCCACCGCCGCCACATGGCACCACGACTCGGCGCGGCGCGCCCAGCCCAAAGGCCGCCATCTGCGCCGCCGCCTCAATCCCTGCGCTGCCCTGCCCTTCGATGATCCAGGGATCGTCGAAGCTCGGCACCAGCACCGCGCCGCGCGCATGAGCGAGATGCGCCGCGATCTTCTCGCGGCTCTCGGTCATGCGGTCATAATCCACCACTTCCGCGCCCAGCGCGAGCGTGCCGTCACGCTTCGATTTCGGCGCATCGGCGGGCATCACGATCATCGCCGGCATGCCCAATCGCTTCGCCGCCCAGGCAACGCCCTGCGCGTGATTGCCCGAGGAGAAAGCGACGACGCCTTTTTCGCGCAGTTCGGCGTCAATTGCGGTGAGCCGATGCCACGCGCCGCGCAATTTGAACGCACCGATCGGTTGTAGGCACTCGGCCTTGAAAGCCACTGGAAAGCCACGAATTTCCGCCACGAACAGCGGCGAAGGCGGCAGGATTGCGGCGATCTTTGCCGCGGCATCACGAACGCCGGCCCGGGTTGGTTGTCGCACTAGAGTCACATTTTACCTCGATGGTCACCTTCACGGGTCCAATAGCGCTTTACATCCGCGAAAGCCGACCCTATTTCGCCCATCCGCTGCCCCATGGGACTTCCAACCGCAAGGCAGTGTTTCGTGAACTTGTCTTCGGACATTGGAGGTCCCTTGAATTGCACAAGCATCATAACGCGCTGGGGTTAGCGACCACCCATTCTACCGCCCGTTCTTCGGTCGTAGAGATCGCCAACACTCGTCCGGTTCAGCCGGTCACGCTTATCCGTCCGCATGCCGCAGCGCGTGCCGCCCGCTTCTTCGTCGAGAAGTTTCCGGGCCGGTCGCTCTATGCCGTGAAGGCGAATCCGTCTCCCGACCTGATCAAGGTACTGTGGGACAGCGGAATCACGCATTACGACGTTGCCTCGATCGCCGAGGTACGGCTGGTTGCGCGCACGCTGCCTGAGGCGACCTTGTGCTTCATGCACCCGGTCAAGGCCGAGGAAGCGATCCACGAAGCCTATTTCAAATATGGCTGCCGCACCTTCAGCCTCGATTCGCTCGAGGAACTGGACAAGATCCTGCGCGCGACCGAGCACGCCACCGACCTGACGCTGTGCGTCCGGCTGCGCGTGTCGTCGGAGCATTCGAAGCTCAGTCTCGCGTCCAAGTTCGGCTGCGCGCCGCATGAGGCCAAGGAGCTGCTGTTCGCGGCGCGCCAGGCGGCCGATGCGCTCGGCATCTGCTTCCATGTCGGCAGCCAGGCGATGTCGCCGGAAGCCTATGCCAATGCGATGGAGCGCGTTCGCGCGGCAATCGTCGAGGCGGCGGTGACGGTCGATGTGATCGATGTCGGCGGTGGTTTCCCCTCGACCTATCCGGGCATGGAGCCGCCCCCGCTCGAGCATTATTTCGAGACGATCCACCGTGCGTTCGAAAGCCTGCCGGTCAGCTATTCGTCCGAGCTGTGGGCCGAGCCGGGCCGCGCGTTGTGCGCCGAGTACAGCTCGCTGATCGTGCGGGTCGAGCGCCGGCGCGGCGACGAGCTGTACATCAATGACGGCGCGTATGGCGCGCTGTTCGATGCCGCGCATATCGGCTGGCGTTTCCCGGTGCAGCTGCTCCGCGAACCCGACAGCCATGCGCGCGACATGGAGTTCAGCTTCTACGGCCCGACCTGCGACGATATGGATCACATGGCCGGTCCGTTCATGCTGCCCGCCGACACCCGGGCTGGCGACTATATCGAGATCGGCATGCTCGGCGCCTATGGCTGCGCGATGCGCACCGCATTCAACGGCTTCGGCTCGGATGAAACGGTGATCATGGACGATGAGCCGATGGCGTCGCTATATGTCGCCGACGAGCGTGAGGTCGCTTCGAACGTCGTCACGCTGTAACAGCAATCATGCATTCGCTTTCTTCCTCCCCTCCCGCTTGCGGGAGGGGACCGAGGGGTGGGCTCGCGCTCACCACAGGCGATAATGCTCGCGGATAGCGCGAGCCCACCCCCTGCCCCCTCCCGCAAGCGGGAGGGGATTGGAGATTTAGAAATGACCGACACGCTGACCACCAACCGCAAGGCCGAGCTGCTCTCGACCACCGTCGAGCATATCGACATTACCACGTTCGACGCGCGCCCGATCGTCGATGCGATGAAGAAGATGAGCTTCACCAGCCGCGACCTGGGCCGCGCGACCGACATCTACAACCAGATGCTCGCCGATCCCGATTGCTCGATCTTCCTGGTCATCGCCGGGTCGACCAGCGCCGGTGGCTGCATGGATCTCTATGCCGAGCTGCTGCGCAACAACATGATCGACGGCGTCGTCGCGACCGGCGCGTCGATCGTCGACATGGATTTCTTCGAAGGGCTTGGCCACAAGCATTATCAGGCACTGGAAGTGCCCGACGACGACACGCTGCGCTCGCTGCTGATCGACCGCATCTACGACACGTACATCGACGAAGAGCAGCTGCAGGATTGCGATCACACGATCCTTGAGATCGCCAACAGCCTGGAGCCGCGGCCCTATTCGAGCCGCGAGTTCATCCGCGCGATGGGCAAATATCTCGTCGAGAACGGCAAGAAGGACAACAGCCTGGTCAAGCTGGCGTACGAGCATGACGTGCCGATCTTCTGCCCGGCATTCGTCGACAGCTCGGCCGGCTTCGGTCTGGTCAAGCATCAGGTCGACCGCGCCAAGGAAGGCAAGCCGTACATGGTGCTCGATGCGATCGCCGATTTCCGCGAGCTGACCGACATCAAGATCAAGGCGGGCACCACCGGCCTGTTGATGATCGGCGGCGGCGTACCGAAGAACTTCATCCAGGATACCGTGGTCTGCGCTGAGATCCTTGGCCATGACGACGTCCAGGTGCACAAATATGCCGTGCAGATCACCGTTGCCGACGTGCGCGACGGCGCCTGTTCGTCCTCGACGCTGCAGGAAGCGGCAAGCTGGGGCAAGGTCAACACCGGCATCGAGCAGATGGTCTTTGCGGAGGCCGGATCGGTGATGCCGCTGCTTGCCAGCGACGCCTATCATCGCGGGCTGTGGAAGAACCGCACCAAGCGTCGCTGGGGCGCCAGCTTCGACTGAGGCATTTCCAGCCAGACAATAAGGGGCGCCGGATCAATCCGGCGCCCTTTTTCTTTGGCGGTTATGCCGCATCCGCGGACCTTTCGCAGAAAAGTTGCGCATCCGTTTCGATTACGGCAGCTTGCCCGACAACTATAAGGGGAGCTGAAAGATGACCGACCATAGCCCGATCCTCGCGCCGATCGTTGCCTTGATCGCGTGGAGCCTGGTGATGTGGCTGTGGATGTATGTCCGCCGCATTCCGGCGATGAACAAGGTCGGAATCGACAGCAAGAACCTGGTCGGCGGCAGCGGTGCGGACCTGCGCGCGCGCATCCCGGCAAAGGATCAATGGCCCGCCGATAACTATAACCATCTGATGGAGCAGCCGACGCTGTTCTACGCGGTCGCGCTGGTTCTCGCGCTGAGCGGAACCGGTGGCGGCTGGAATCTGTGCATCGGCTGGGCATATGTCGGGCTGCGGATTCTCCACAGCCTGATTCAGGTGACGATCAATCGCGTGCTGGTGCGGTTCGCGATCTTCACGCTATCGACATTGTGCCTGATGGCGCTGACGGTCCACGCGGCAATCGCGGTGTTCTGCCGCTGAGCCCGGTCAGCCGAACAGTCTCAGCCGAACAGGCGCTGCATCGACCGTTCGAGCATCACCAATTGCCACAAGGTCCGGCCATGGTCGGCACGGCCGGTCCGGTGCTCGGTGGCAATGCGTTCGATCGCACGCGGATCGAACATGGCGCCGAGCACGCGCGACTTGGCCAGCGCCCCCGCTTCATCGGTCAGCGCGCCACGGAACCAGGCGCTGATCGGCGTCACAAAGCCCATTTTAGGGCGGTAGAGAATGTCTTTCGGCAGATAGCGCTCCATCGCCCGCTTCATCAGCCATTTGCCCTGGCCGCCCCTTATGCGCATCGACACGGGCAGAGAGGCGGCGAACTCGACGAAGCGATAGTCGAGCAATGGCTCGCGTGCCTCGAGGCTGACCGCCATGCTGGTGCGGTCGGTCTTGGTCAGGATGTCGCCGGGCAGCCAATGTTGGAAATCGGCATATTGCGCGCGGTCGATCGCATCGCGCGCTGGCGCGTCGCGCATCGTGCGGACATAGCGATCCTCGGCCCGGTGCCCGATCAGCGCGCGTTTCGCCTCATCGGAGAAGAGCATCGCCCGGAGCGTCGGCGTGGTCACACCGACGGAGCGTGCATAAGCCTCCGCCCCATCCTCGGCGAGTGCGAGCAAGGTGGTTTTCGCGCGCAATGAGCGTGGCGCCCAGTCGGCCTTGGGATACAGGCCGCCCAGCGCCCCGAACAGACCGGTTCGCATCGACGGCGGGAACAGTGTCCTCACCCGCTCTTCCGCCGCCTGGAATTTGTAGCGGCGATAGCCGGCCAGCGCCTCGTCCGCGCCGTCGCCCGAGAGCGCGACGGTCACATTTTCGCGCGCCAGCTCGCAGACCCGGTAGGTCGCGAGTGCCGAGGCATCGGCAAAGGGCTCGTCGAACGCCGCGACCAATGTGTCGATCAGCGCGAAATCATCAGCCGCCACGACCCGCTCACGGTGTTCGGTGGCAAAGCGCTGCGCGATCTGACTGGCATAGCCGCGTTCGTCATGCCCCGCTTCCCTGAAACCGATCGTGCAGGTCTTGACCGCTTGCGACGACGCCTCCGCCATCAACGCGACCACGGCCGAGCTGTCGACCCCGCCCGACAGGAACGCGCCAAGCGGCACATCCGCCATCAGGCGCGAGCGGACCGCGTCGCGCATCTGCGACACCAACTCTTCCTCCAGCGCCTTGACCGAACCGCGGGCGCGGCGCGAGAAATCCACGTCCCACCAGCGCGACGGCGACGGCAGTGACTTGCCGCGCTCGATCAGCAGCGAGTGGCCGGCGGGCAGCTTCTTCACCCCGGCGACGAGGCAAATATCGTCCGGCACATAGCCGAACGCCATATAATCCTCGACTGCGCGAATATCGGGTTCGCGCCGTAGCAGCGGGTGCGCGAGCAGGCCCTTCAGTTCCGAGGCGAAAGCCACGCCGCCGTCGGACAGCTCGACATAATGGAGCGGCTTCACCCCGAGCCGGTCACGCGCCATGAACAGGCATTGCCGGCGTGAATCGTGCAGCGCGAAGGCGAACATGCCGTTGAGCCGGTCAAGCATCGCTGGCCCCCAGGCCGACCAGCCATGAAGCAGCACTTCGGTGTCGCTGTGCGACGCGAACACCGCGCCCATCGCCTCGAGCTGCGCGCGGACCTCGAGGAAATTGTAGATTTCGCCATTATAGGTGACCGTCAGCGCCCCGTCGGCGCTCGCCATGGGCTGTGCGCCCGCCTCGGTCAGGTCGATGATCGCCAGCCGCCTGTGGCCAAGCCCGACGCCCGGTGCAGTCCACACGCCCGAGCCGTCGGGTCCGCGATGCAGTTGCGCATCGGTCATCGCCCGGATGCGCGCGGGATCGACCGGCTTCGGCGTTGCGGGGTAGTAGAGGCCGGCGATGCCGCACATGTGTTGGTTTATCCGATCCGCCCATAGGCCGTCACCCCGGACTTGTTCCAGGGTCCACCGCGCCACATCGTCTGCACCCTCATCCTTTGCGGAACAGTGGCCCCCGGAACAAGTCCGGGGTGACGAAAGCTAGGGATTCATCCCCGCCGCCCGATCCGCCAGCCGGTCCACCGGCCCGAGATCGCGCAGGAAGCGCTCAATCACCGCGCGCGTATCGACGCCGGGCCGGACCTCGGCCGAGACATGCACCGCGACCGCGCGTTGTGGCCCGCCGAACAGCTTTGCCTGCAAGGTCGCGAGTTTCACTGCCTTGTCGCTATGCGTCAGGACAGTGCCGACTCGGTACCAGGTCACCACCTGGCGCTCGACCGGGCCGGGCGCGGTGATGCGCATCGCCGATCCGTCGGCAAGATCGGGCAGATCGTCAATCCGCACCCAGACATCGTCCTGCCGCAGCACGCCGGTGCCGAACGAAACCAGCTCCTTGCCCTCGCGCTGGCTGCCGAACACGGCGATGGAGAGATCGACCGACGCGCCGCGCCCGTCGCTGTACCGCCCGATCAGGAAATGATCGGCACCGGGATAATAGGGACCCCAGGGCGCGCGCTTGCTCATCTCGCTGCGCTCCCAGCCCGGCACATCGGGCAGTGAGATCCTGTCCGGCAATATCTGGGCACGCCCGGCGATCGCGCCGGCCCAGGCCGGGAAGATACCCGCCACGGTCAGCGCCAGCGCGCCGGCAAGCAGCGCATCGATCCGCCGCTTCGGCTGTGTCTGTAGCGTTGCCGGGTCGAACACGGGATCATCGGGCGCACGGTCGAACCAGCGCCAGCCGATCGCGATCACCGCGGCCATCACCACCCCGAAGAACACCCAGCCATAGACGATATGGTCCATGCCGGTCGCCTGCTCGACCGAGGTCAGGTGCGCGGCATAGATCGTCCCGAAGGCGCGCAGGCCGTTGGCAATCACCGGCACGATCACCGCGACCGCCATGAACACCGTGCGCCGCGTCCAGCTGACGAAGCAGACATTGGCGACCAGCGCGCCATAGGCGACCATCGCGATGACGAACTTCGCCCCCGAACAGGCCTCGGCGACTTCGAAATAGCCGTTGGGGATGGTGATCAGCACGCCGTCAACCTGTACCGGCACGCCGAACAGATGGAGCAGCGGCATGGTCATCGCGACGGTGAGGTCCTGCAGCATCGGCTCCAGCCCCTCGCCGAACGGCACCATGAAGAAGGCGTAGCAGAGCGGGAACAGCAGGCCGCGCGCCACATTGGGGCCAAGCAACGTGATCACCGCGCCCTGCAGCATCATCACCAGGCCGAGATGACGCGCCAGCGCGACGCTCGACGCATCGCCGAGCAGCCAGCCGAACCCGCCGGCCGCGACCAGCGCAAGCCCCGGCCACCAGGCGACGGGCTGAAGCTCGGCAAGCTGTGCGCGCCGCTGCCATACCAGCCAGGCGATGACCGGCGCGATGAACAGGCAATGCCCGAAAGTCGTGCTGGTCCACCAGATCTTCGCCAGATCCCCCGCATCGCCGCGGAACAGCAGCAACAAGATCAGCGCGACGCCGCCAAGGATCAGCGACTGGCGCCGCCATCCCGCCGCGAACAATGGTTTGCCGCCCTGAAAATCGGCACTGGGAAAGGCGATCGTCATGCGGCAGTCCTCCGCTGCGGCAGCGCCTTCACCCGCAGGCCCATGATCGTGTCGAGCGGCGCGAGCCGCGCCTCCCAGCTATAGCGATCCTCGACCTGCTTGCGCGCCTTCTGGCCGAGTGCTGCGGCACCGGACGGATTGGCGAGCAAGGCGTTGACCTGTTCGGCGATCTCGCCGACCGTCTCGCCAACGCGGATCGTGTCCTGATGATCGATCCCGGCGGCAGCGGCGGCGGAGGCGACCACCGGCCGCGCCATCGCCATCGCCTCAAGCACCTTGTTCTGGACGCCGCGCGCGAGCTTCAGCGGCGCGACGACCACCGAGGCAGCGGCGATCCAGCCACGCACATCGGCGACCTCGCCAGTCACGATCACGCCCGGCACCCTGGCCAGCGCCTTGACCGCCTCGGTTGGCTCGCGCCCGACAATGGCAAAGCGCGCCTTGGGATATTCCAAATGGATATGCGGCAGGATCGCCTCGACGAACCAGGTCACCGCCTCGACATTGGGGCGGTAATCCATCTGGCCGGTGAACACGATCAATGCACCGGTGGTGTCGATGCGCTTGAAGCTCGCCACGGGATCGAAAAATTCGGTGTCGATGCCGTTCTCGACCGCAAAGACTCGCTCGGCGCCGGTTTTCTCGCGGAACAATGCGGCCTCGTCGTCGCTGACGAACAGGCTGGCAGTGGCGTTTTTGGCGACACTGCGCTCATAGGACTGGAGCAGCCGCGCCTCGCGCTTCATCATCCAGGCCATCGGCCCGCGCGAGGATTTGCCGTAAGCGGCGAATTTGGCCGAATCCATGTCGACGAAATCCATGATCACGCGCTGCCGCGGATTGGCCGGCAGATACTGCGCCATCTGGCTCGAAAAGACATAGATGGTATCGATCGAGTGCCGCGCGAGGATATTGTTCACCGCATCGCGCAACGGCCGGTTCTCGAACGCAGTCAGCGATACCGGCTTGTATTTGACCAGCGCCTGAGCAGCCGCGGTCAGCCGCGACTTGGAGCGCCAGATGATCGAGCGGTTGCCGGTATATTTGGCCAGGCCGCTCTTGCCCTTCATGTCGCGCGTATCGTCGGCAAAGGCGATCAGATGGACGCGTTTGCGCGCCGAGAGGAATTTCAGAATGTTGAAGCCGCGGATCTTGTCACCGCGATCGGGCGGATAGGGCACGCGGTGCGCCAGAAACAGGATGTCCCCCATCAGCCGAGTCCCTTGGCAATAAACGGCCCAACCCGATTTGCGACCCACAATGGCAGCTTCTTCCATGCCTCGATCTTCAACCGATAGCGCGGGTTCAGCGGATTGATGTCGCGAAGCCCCCCCTCAGAGGCTGCACGTTTAACATACATCAAAGGAACGCCCGGAAAACCCCAGTTCTTCTTGAACGCGGCCGGGCCCGTTCCGGCCTTTGAGCGGCCGAAATCGAACCGCGTGCAGCCCCGGGCGCGGGCATGGCCCATCAGCGCGAAATACATCCGGTCATTGGCGCGAAGCGCCCGTGCCGTAGCGGTACCGCCGCCCCAATAAGGATAGACGGTGCCGTTGAAATACAGGCTCAGCACGCTTGCGACCGCTTTGCCGCCGGCGCGCACGGTCAGGATGTCGGCATCGTCGCCGAACGCCGCCAGCACTTCGCGAAACAGCCGCGCGGGAAATACCGGGGTACCGAGGTTGCGAACCGATTCGGCATAGACCGCGAAATGCGCCGCCTGTTCCGCCTTGTCGTGGCCGGTCGTCACCTGCAGGTCGATCTCCAGCGATTTGCGCACCTCGGCGCGCTGCTTGCGCGGGATGGCGAGCAGTTCCGCCTCGTCATCGACGGCGAGATCGCGGACAAAACCGAGATAAGTCTCGCTGTCGACGGTCCAGCCCGGCCCGGTCGGCTCGGCGCCGCGCAATTCGAGCGTCGGGCAGCTCAGTTGCCGCGCCAGTGCCCAGGCGGCATCGCCCAGCACTGGTATCGCCGCTTCGTCCCCGGCCAGGATGCCGCCGCCAACCGCGAAGCCGTTGGAGACCAGCGCGCGCCCGAACAGCGGCGAGCGTATTTCGGTCAGCGGGACATAGCCGGCGATCGAACCATCGGCGCGCTCGGCGAGCAGTGCATGAGCGGTCTGCCCGCAGCCGCGTGCGACGGCGAGGCTCCATTCAGGCAGATGAAACGGCGTCGCACCGGGATGCGCGCGGACGAACGCCGCGATCCGCGCGCGTTCATCGGCATCGCCCAGGTCGACGGCACGTACCGCCAACAGCGTCGAGATCAGCGGCATGTTCACTTGAGCCCGCGCCGCGCCTCGGCCACCACAGCGTCCATCCGGCCCCAGTCGTGCCGCCGGATCAGCGTGCGCAGCTTGCCCGCCATCGCGCCGAGCCGGCTGTAATGCCTGAGCTTCGACCTGACCGGTGCGTTGGTGACCCGCGGCTGGCCGGGATCGATCTCCCAGGGATGGAAATAGAACACCGCCGGCTGTCCCTCGCCGGCCACCTGGCGCACCGCGAAATCGGTCAGCGCACCCGGGAAGAGCCGGAAAAACCCACCCCCCGTCGCCATCTTGCGCCCGGCCAGCTCGGCGACCGTGACGGGCACCTCGATCAGGTCGGAATCGGGCAAGGGCCGATAGGCATAGCGCGGCGCTTCCGGCCAGCCATAATGGTCGTGCCGGAGCGGTGCGACGCTTGACGAATAGGTATAGCCCGCCTCGGCCAGTTCGGCATGAGCCCAAGGGGTGCGCTTGTCGATCGAGAAGCTTGGCGCACGATAGCCGGTGACGGCGATCCCGCTGGCGTCCTCAAGCGTCTTGCGCGCCCGTGCCAGATCGGCACGGAAGGTTGCCGGATCCATGGTGAAGACACGGTCATGGTCCCAGCCATGGCTAGCGACCTCATGCCCCGCATCGACGATCCGCCGGATCAGCGCCGGATAACGCTCAGCCACCCAGCCAAGCGTGAAGAAGGTCGCCTTGACCCCGCTTTCGCCGAACAGCGCGAGCACTGCATCGGTGTTGCGCTCGACCCGCGTCTCAAGTGAATCCCAGTCCCGCTTGTCAATCACCTTTTCGAAGGCGCCGACCTGGAACCAGTCCTCGACATCGACGGAGAGCGCGTGGCGCATTGCCCGGGCTACCGGCCCGCGGCGTGACGCACGGATGCGATATCCGGACTGCCCTCACCCTCGACCCAATCGACCAGCAGTGTCAGGACACGGCGCAGCGCCGCTTCCTGTTCCTCGATGCGCTCTTCCAACGCCGCAATGCGATCGATCAGTTGCTGATCGGGAATCTGCGCCGCCGCTTCGGGTTTGGATACCGCTTCCGGTGCCGCGGCCGGCAATATTTCGGGCGCCGGCTCCAGTTCAGGCGAAAAGCGGATCGGGCGTGGTTCGACCGGCAAGGGTGATGCGCTGACGATCGGTATCGGCTTGGGCGCTTCCATCTGTTCCGGGACCTTCACCGGCTCCGGAGCTTCAACCGCTTCGACCGCCTGCACCGGCTCGGCTTTGGCGCGATTGATCGGGCGCGGCAGCGGCGAGTCACCAGCGATATCGGCGATCACTGCATCGACCACATCGCCATTGATGGTTTCGAGCTGATCGATCGCGCCGAACAGCAGCACGCGTCCGGCAAGCTGATTGAGCACGCGCGGCACGCCGCCCGAGCCGCGATAGAGTGCCTGGAACGCCTCCGGCGTGAAGCTCGGGCGCCCCTGCCAGCCCACTACCGACAGGCGGTGAACCATATAAGGCTCGACTTCTTCCGGCCCCATCGGATCCAGATGGTGCATGGCGATGACGCGCTGACGCAATTGTTCGAGCCGGTCGGACCCGTGCAGCCGCTGACGGAACTCGGGCTGGCCGAGCAGGAAAATCTGCAGCAGCGCATGCCCGCCCGCCTGAAAATTGGACAGCATGCGCAATTCTTCGAGCGCAGACACCGGCAGCGCCTGCGCTTCGTCGACGATCAGCAGCGTGCGCCGCCCCGACCGTGCCGTTGCATGCAGGCCGCGTTCGATCGCGGTTAGCAGCTGGGCCTTGGTCTGGCCGGCGGG
>NZ_JBOHHW010000024.1:0-72472 GCF_050725575.1 Sphingomonas sp.
CTCTTGCCATTCTCGCGGCTGATCTGGTTCAGCCCTTCGCTGAAGCGGAACTTTGCCACCTGCGACAGCGGCACCGACCCGCGCCTTTCGCCCGCTTCCTGCGGCAGAAGCACGGGAAGTGCCGCCAGCGCATCGATGCTCTCGCGCGTCGCCGCCGGCACCCGCACTGTCACTTCGAAACGCCGGTCGCCTTCGAACAGCAGCCCCGCCTCGCGCCCCGCCATCGCCGCGGCGACGGTATCGGCGACTTCCGCGACCGTCAGGCCATAGCGCGCGATCGCCGCGCGATCGAACTTCACGTCGAGCGTCGGTGACCCGCTGGTCTGTTCCGCTTTCACATCCGCGGCGCCGGTTATGGTCTGGAGCACACGCACGATATGCTGGGCCGTGACGCCCATCTTGTCGAGATCATCGCCGTACAGCTTGATCGCGACATCGCCGCGCACCCCGGCGATCAGCTCGTTGAAGCGCAGCTGGATCGGCTGGCTGACCTCGAAGGCGTTGCCGATCTTCGCGCCCGACTTCTCCTCGATCCGCTTCAGCACATCGGCCTTGCTGGTCACGCCCGCCGGCCATTCCGACTGGGGTTTCAGGATCACGAAGCCGTCCGAGACGTTCGGGGGCATCGGATCGGTCGCCACTTCGGCGGTGCCGGTTTTGGAGAACATCACCGCCACTTCGGGCAGGCTGGTGACCGCGCGTTCGACCTCGCGCTGCATGGTAAGCGACTTTTCGAGACTGACCGAGGGCACGCGGGTCGAGGCCAGCGCGACATTCTTCTCGTCGAGCTGCGGGATGAACTCCTGCCCCAATGACCCGAACACCAGTGCCGACGCTGCGAAGAACGCGATGCCGGCGCCAATGAACGGCCAGGGCCGCGCCACCGCCCGGTCGAGCAGCGGCGCGTAGAGCGCCTTGGTCCGGGCGATGATCCACACCTCCTTCTCCGAGACCTTGCCGCGGATCAGCAGGGCGACCAGCGCCGGGACGAGAGTCAGCGCCAGGATGAAGGCGGCGACCAGCGCGAGCATGATGGTGATCGCCATTGGCGAGAAGGTCTTGCCCTCGACGCCGGTGAACATCAGCAGCGGCGCGAAGGCGAGCAGGATGATCGCCTGGCCGAAAACCGTCGGCTTGATCATATCCTGCGACGCCCGCATCGTCTCCTCCAGCCGCTCGCTCAACATGAGTAGCCGGCCTTCATGCTCCTGGCGAAGCGCAAGCCGAGCCAGGCAATTCTCGATGATGATCACCGCGCCATCGACGATCAGCCCGAAGTCGAGCGCGCCGAGGCTCATCAGATTGCCGGGCACCCGAAAGGCATTCATGCCCATCGCCATCATCAGGAACGAGAAGGGAATGACGAGTACCGCGATGATCGCGGCGCGGACATTGCCGAGCAGCAGGAACAGCGCGATCGCGACCAGGATCGCGCCCTCGGCCAGGTTCTTCTGCACCGTCGCGACCGTCGCATTGACCAGCTTCGACCGGTCGAGCACCGTCGTCACCTTGATCCCCGGCGGCAGCGACTTGGCGATGCCGTCGAGCCGCTCGCCGACACTGCGCGCGACCACGCGGCTATTCTCGCCGATCAGCATCAGCGCGGTGCCGATCACTGCTTCGTGGCCGTTCTGGCTTGCAGCCCCTGTACGCAGCTCGCCGCCGATCTTCACCTCGGCGACATCCTTGACCGCGACCGGCACGCCGCCGCGGGTCGCGACGATCGCATCGGCGATCTCGTCGACATCGCGAATGCGGGCATCGGCGCGGACCAGAAACGCCTCGCCCCCGCGATTGAAGTAATTGGCGCCGACCGCAAGGTTCGCCGCCTCCAGCGCCTTGGCCAGTTCGGAATAGGAAATGCCATAGGAGGACAGCTTCACCGCATCGGGCTCGACGACATATTGCTTGGCATAGCCGCCGATCGAATCGATCCCGGCAACGCCCTGGACGGTGCGCAGCTGCGGGCGGATGATCCAGTCCTGCACCGTGCGCAGATACGCCGCGCGGCCGACCTCGTCGGTGAGCCGCGCGCCTTCCGGCGTGAGGAAGCTGCCGTCCGACTGCCAGCCTGGCCGGCCATTGCGGATCGTCGCGCCCTTGCCGCCCGGGTTGGTGAAGTCGATCGAATACATCAGCACTTCGCCGAGCCCGGTAGTGACCGGCCCGATCTGCGGCTGCACGCCGTCCGGGATCGTATCGCGTGCCTGGGCGAGGCGCTCGCTGACCTGCTGGCGCGCGAAATAGAGGTTGGTCTTGTCGCTGAAGATCGCCGACACCTGGCTGAAGCCATTGCGCGACAGCGAACGGGTGGTCTCCAGGCCGGGGATGCCGGCCAGCGCGGTCTCGATCGGGAAAGTGACGCGCTTCTCGATCTCGACCGGCGACAGGCCGCGCTCGACCGTGTTGATCTGGACCTGGTTGTTGGTGATGTCGGGCACTGCGTCGATCGGCAATCGCGTCAGCTGCCAGGCGCCGAACCCGGCGACGATCAGGAAGAGCAGCACCACTGCCCAGCGGGCGCGGACGGAAAAGGCCATCAGGGTTGCGATCATGGCTCAGTCCTCCTCGCCTGCGCCCTTGGCCAGTTCGGCCTTGAGCAGGAATGCCTCGCCGGTCGCGATCTTCTGGCCGGCGGTGAGGCCGGACAGGATCTCGATCCGCCCGGCGCTGCGCCGGCCCGTCGTCACTGGTCGTGCGCGGAAGCCGCTCGCACTCCGCACGAACACGACATCGCGCCCCTCGAGCGACTGGACCGCGCTCTCCGGCACGACGATGCCGCCCGCTTGCCCGGCGGCGGCGGGCTTGAGCCGCACCTGCACCGACTGGCCCGGCTGCAGCGCCCCGTCCGTGGCATCGATCACGGCGGTCGCCGCGCGCGTCTCGCCGCTCAGCGTCGGCGTCACGGCGCGGACCCGTGCTGTTATCGTCCGTCCGTCGGGCAGTTCGATCACCGCGGCGTCGCCAGCGGTGATCCGCTGCGCATCGATCGCCCCGAGTGCCGCCTCGATCTGGATCAGACGCGGATCGGCGACCCGGAACAAGGGTGTCTCGGCCTGCACGAATGCGCCCAGGCTGACTTGCTGGGCGGTGATCCGGCCGGAGATCGGGCTGGCGACGATCACGCCGCGCCCGTCACGCGTGACGTTCGCCGCCCCGGCCGCGACCTGCGCGCGGCGTGCCTCGGCATTGGCCGCTGCGGCCTCCGCCTCGGCGCGTTCCAGGTCGACGCGCGCCGACACTTTCTGATCGTAGAGATAGCGCTCACGCGCCACCCCGCGCGCGGCGAGCCTTGCCCGGGCTGCGGCGGTCGCGCCGTCGGCGGCGATCTGCGCCGCCTCGCGGCTCTCGACGATCGCCAGCGCCTCGCCTGCCCGCACCGGATCGCCGAGCCGCTTGAACACGCGCGTCACCGCGCCGCTCGCCCGGGCGGTGACCAGCGCTTCGCCATTCGGCGCGGCGGTGACGGTGGCATGCGCGACGATCTCCGCCGCCAGCCCGCCGGCCGCGATCGTCTGGGTGGTGATGCCCGCCTCGCGGATCGCAGCAGGGGTCATCTCGACCGCGTCGTTCGCCGGTGTCTTGCCGCCGGCCTCTGCATTGGCCTTTGGCGCGACCGGCTCGGCGGCCTCACTGGTGCAGCGCGCGACGGAGAAGCCGCTGGCGGCGGCGACAAGGATGGCGGCGGCAATGCTGCCGGCCAGGCGTTTGTCCTGAAGGATCATTGATTGTCTCCGGAAGTAAGGGGCGCGGGAGCGGTCAGCCGCTTCAGCCGCGCTTCGGCATCATGGTAAGCGGCGAGCGCATCGATCGACGCGCCGCGCGTCTCGGCCAGCGTGCGTTCGGCCTCGAGCAGTTCGAGCTGGCCGAACTTGCCCTGGCCATAGCCAATGCGTGCGATCCGCGCCGCCTCGACCGCTGCGGCCAGCGCCGCACCGCCCGCAGCGCGCGCGGTCGCGGCTTCATTGTCGCGCTCGGCTTCGGCACTGGCGATCGCCTGTTCGGCATCCGTCAGGCTCAGCCGGCGCTGCGCATCGGCCTGGGCCCGCTCGGCGCGCGCCTGATCGAGCGCAGCGCGGCCATTGTTGAACAGCGGGATCGGGATCGACACGCCGAACACCGCCGCCATGTCATTGGTCGCCGCCAGCCGTCGCGCGCCCGCACTGAGCGTGATGTCGGGCACGCGCTGCGACCGCGCGAGCCGCACCTGAGCATCGGCCGTGGCGAGATCGGCCTTCGCCGCCGCCCAGGCCAGCGTCCCCTCGGCCCGCGCCGGGATGGTCGGGCCATAGCCGCCGACCCGGTCGAACCAGTCCAGGTCGAGCGCCCCTGTCACCGGCCGGCCAGTCAGCCGCGCCAGCGCGTCGCGCGCCACCGTCACCGAGCGCCGTGCGCGATCGAGCGCGGTCGCGGCGTTGATCCGCAGCACATCGGCACGCTGTTCGTCGATCGGCGAGGTCGCGCCGACCTGTACCCGGTCGCGCGCGACGCGCAGGCCCTCATCGGCGATCCCGGCCTGCGCCTGCGCCACGGCCAGTCGCCGCTCCGCCGCGACCGCCACGATATAGGCCTGAGTGACGCGCAGCTTCAGGTCGCCCAGCAGCATCGCCGCGCTGACCTGCGCGCGGGTCAGCCGCGAGTCCGCCACCGCGATCCGTGCCGAGCGCTTGCTGCCCAGTTCGAGCGGCACTTGCAGGCTGGCGGTGGTCTCGGCACTCGACAGCCCATGATAGCTGCCCGTGCCGACGATATTCTCGGCCTGGACCTGCACTGACGGGTTGGGCCGCAACCCGGCCACGGTACGACCCGCATCAGCGGCACGCACCCCGGCTTCTCCCACTTCGACCATAGGCGATGCCGCCCCGGCCTGCGCCAACGCCTGTTCAAGCGTCAGCACGCCTCCTGATTGCGCCTGTGCGACACCCGCACAGAACGCGGCGGCCAGCATGGCCGCGATGAAACGATACATTTGAAAACACTCCTGACGGACAAGACTCCGGCAGCGCGGCGCACATCGCGTCGCGACCGGGGGCGGCCGTCAGGCTTGGGGTGGTCTCAGCGCAGGGTCGGTCGGGCTCGTCACCCCGCCGCGATACTCGGCCAGCGCCGGAATAGACGCGGCCGGGGCATGACCGACGCCATCGGCATCGGCGACCGGCGCCGCGACATGATGCCCATGGCAGCCGCCATGATGGTGCGGAAAGCCGCTATCGCCATCGGCCGGCACCTGGTCGGAATCGCCGTCGCTATGCCCGGCACTCATTTCCGTGCCGGTGGTCGCACAGCCGATCGGCTCCGACGCATGCGCGACTGACCCGAGCCCGAGCGACAGCGCGAGCATGAGACAGGTCAGGAGCAGGAGCATCCGGTGCATCACATCACTCACTAGCAGCGATCGCGCCATGATGGGAAGCGATCGATCCGCCGGAGGCTGGGTCCGCGCGCAGTTCCTGCCGCGCCTGGCGCACGATCTGCGCACCGCCGCTCAGTCCCAGCACCGCCAGGATCGTCGCGACGATCAGGTCGGGCCACATCGTACCGGTGCCGAACACCCCGCCTGCCGCCAGCACCACCGCGACATTGCCGATCGCGTCGTTGCGCGAGCAGATCCAGACCGAGCGCATGTTCGCATCACCCTGGCGGTAGCGGTACAATAGTGCGGCAACGCCGCCATTGGCGACCAGCGCCATAACCCCGATCACGCCCATCGGCACGGCTTGCGGCGAGGCTCCGACCAGCGCGGCCCAGCCCGCCGTCACCAGCACCCAGCCGCCGAGCACGGCCAGCGTCGCGCCCTTGGCAAAGGCCGCGCGGGCGCGCCAGCGTAGCGCCATGCCGGCCACCACCAGGCTGATCGCATAGCTGGCCGAATCCCCGAAGAAATCGAGCGCATCGGCCTGCAGCGCGCGCGATTCCGCCGTTGCGCCAACCACCAGCTCAATCCCGAACATCGCCGCGTTGACGATCAGCGCGATCCACAACACCCGGCGCCAGCGCGGATCATTGGCCGGTTTCTGCGTTGCGCAACTGTTGCAGGCCATGATCGCGGCTCCTCGACCGACTCGACGATCCGCTCTATATGCACCCTGTAGCAACTACAGGGTCAAGGCCTATGAGCGATCTCAAGATCGGCGACCTCGCGCGCGCCACCGGCACCGGCGTCGAGACAGTCAGATGGTATGAGAAGGTCGGCCTGCTCGCCCGCCCGCCGCGCACCGCATCGAACTATCGCAGCTATGGCCATAGCGACCTGATGCGCCTCAGCTTCATCCGCCGCGCCCGCGACCTGGGCTTTTCGATCGACCAGATCCGCACCATGCTCGACCTGTCCGACGACCGCGGCCGCGATTGCGCGACGATCGACACCATCGCATCGGAGCATCTGACCGAGATCGACCGCAAGATCGCCGACCTCACCGCCCTGCGCGGCGAACTGGCCAATATGGTCGTCTCATGTCGTGGCGGAAGCGTCGCGGATTGCCGGATCCTCGAGGCGCTCGCGCCCGGTCAGCGCTCATCGGCCTGACTCGTCGATCAGTGTCGCGAGATCGATCGCCCCGGCCATCGCCGCATTGCCCGCATCGCCGGGATGCAGCCGGTCGCCGGAATCATAATCGCGCCGCAACCTCGCAGGATCGGCCGGATCGCCAAGCAACCGGTCAAAATCGACCACCGCGTCGAATGTGCCGCTGCTGCGGAACCAGTCATTCACCCGCCGCCGCAGCGCGTCTTTCTCCGCGCTGTAATAGCTCGCCGCCATCGGCGTGCGGGGCAGCGCACCCGCGAACGGCGTCAGGGTCGCGCCGATCACGCGCACGCCATTGGCATGCGCCCGTATGACAAGCTGGCGATAGCCGACGGTCAGCCGCTCGAACCGCATCGGGGGTTCGCCCGGCGCGAACGGCGTGCTCGGCCAGGCAATGTCATTGATGCCAAGCAGCACGATCAATGTCCGCACGCCGGGCTGGGCAAACACATCGCGATCGATCCGCGCCAGCGCATTGCTGCCCATCCCGTCGCTGAGCAGCCGCGCGCCCGAAATGCCCGCATTGACCACCGCAATGCCCTGCGGCGCGGCGCGCGCAGCGAGATAATCCGGCCAGCGCCGCTCCGTTTCCATCGTCGCGCCCGCACCGTCAGTGATCGAATCGCCAAGCACGACCACTGTCCCGCGCACCGCCGGTGCCTCGACCAACACATCGGACAGGAACAGCCTGACACTGGTCAGCTCAGGCCGGACGAAGGCAGGTGCCGCAAGACGATCGCCGCGCAGGAGATAGCCGCTGCGCCGCCCGTCCCAGTGAAACGACTCCACGGGCACCGCCTCCCGGAAATACAGGCTGACGGCAAGATCCGCCGCCGCCGCGACCGGCATCGCCACGGCATCGCTCAGCACCGAAGCGCCCGGCGCAAGGATCACGCCTGGCGCGCCGCCAAAGGTCACCGTCCGGTCAGTCGCTGCGGCGATTGCCGAGCCGCCTGCCGACCGCGCCAGATGCACCCCGGCGATCCGCACCGGCGATTGGCCATAGGCATTGGACAGGCGAATCCGCACCTGCGTGCCGCCAATGCCGATCCGCACCACTTGCCGCACGGTGCGATCCTGCAGCGTCACGGGAACCCCCGCCGGCAACACAAAGCCCTCACCCCAGACCGGCTGCGGGCTCGCGCTCCACCCCGGAACCCAGTCGGCTGCCTGGGCATTTCCCGGCAAGGCCAGAACGAGAGCGAGAGCGGAGAACAGGCGGTTCATTGGAGTATCCTTTCGGCGAGGGGCGCGACACGGCACCTCTGTCGCGCCCGAGATGGACCCGTCGCCATCCGTGAAGTAGACGGCCTGAAGGAACATCATTCGAGAATTGACAGCACAAATGGCACGAAGCGACATCAACCGTACCGGCGAGATGGAGATGTTCGTCCGCGTGGTCGACCATGGCGGCTTCTCCGCTGCGGCACAGGTCGTCGGCCTCACGCCCTCGGCGGTCAGCAAGCTGGTCGCACGGCTCGAAGCCCGGCTTGGCGTGCGGCTCGCCCAGCGCTCGACCCGGCATTTCGCGCTGACTCCGGAAGGGCAGAATTATTACGACCGTGCGCTCCACATCCTCGCCGATCTCGACGAGGCGGAGCGCACTGCCGGCGCAGGCGGCCGGCCGACGGGGCGGCTGCGCATCAGCAGCAGCGCCTCCTATGTCACCCATGTCCTCGCGCCGATCCTGCCTGCCTTTCTCGACGCCTGGCCCGATATCGATATCGATGTGGTCCAGACCGACACGGTGATCGACCTGCTCGCCGACCGCACCGACATTGCGGTCCGCGCCGGCCCCATGCCCGATTCCCGGCTGGTCGCACGCAAGCTTGGCGAGACGCGCATGATGATCGTCGCCGCGCCCGGCTGGATCGCCCGCCACGGCATGCCGCAAAGCCCGGCCGAGCTCGAGCGGCACGACCGGCTCGGCTTTGCCTATTCGCGCGCCACCAATGGCTGGCCATTGCTCGACCAGGGGCGCGAGACCTTATTGCCGCTGCCGGCGCGTATTCGCGTGAGCGACGGCGAAGGCATTCGCCGCCTCGCGCTGGCCGGCATCGGCATCGCTCGCCTCGCCACCTTCACCATCGGCGACGATCTCGCGGCGGGCCGGCTGGTGCCGCTGCTCGAACAGCACAACCCCGGCGACACCGAAGCCTTTCACGCGGTGTTTCTCGGCCGGTCGGAATCGCTACCGGCGCGGGGGCGGGTGCTTCTCGATCACCTCGCCGAACATGGCCGGGTCGCCTGAACCGCTCAGCCGCGCAGATCCTTGCGCTGAGTCACCACCGGTATCCCGTTTGTGTCGACCTCGAACCCCACGATCTGGAAGCCGTGGCGCAGATTGATGATGATCATCGCATTGTTCACTGCGCGTGTCCGCGTTTCGACATGGGTATAGCCGCTCGCAGCCGCCGTCTCGTGCTGCCGAACCATCAGCGCGTCGGCGATCCCCAGCCTGCGCGCCGAGGGATGCACACCACCGAGCCAGCTATAAAGCAGGTCCGGCCCTCGCCTGTAGCCGAGCTTGAACCCGGCCAGTTCGGCCCCACCCCAGGCGAGCCAGAGATCGTGCCCGGCGATCCCGGGCAGGCGCGACGCCAGATAATCCGGGTCGAACCCGGGAAAGACCGCCGCACATAATGGCAGCAGCAACGCGACCGCCTCATCCGCGCTCCCCTCATGGCGCCGGTACTCGATGTCGCTCATGCGTCCTCCGCGTCGATATTGTCGATCACCCGCCTCAGCAGCGACAGCAGGGTTTCGACCTCGTCCGGGCTGAACCCGCGTACCGCCGCTGCATTGCCCGCGGTCAGGATCTGGCGCGCGGCACCCTGCCGCGCTCGCGCCGTCTCGGTCAGCGAAATCAGGCTGCTGCGTCCATCCTCCGGGTCAGGCTCGCGCTGGATCAGCCCGTCACGCTCCATCCGTGCCAGCATCTGCGCCATGGTCGGCTGCTCAACTTTGGCCCAGTGCGCCAGCTCGCGCTGCGACAGTTTCACACCATCCTTCAACGCGACCAGCACCGGCAATTGCCCGGTGCTCATCCCCAGCGGCTTGAGCCGCGCATCGCCGAGCCGGGCCATCGCCCGCGCAGCCCGGCTGATATGGTGACCGGGCGTCGCCATCGGTTTCCATAGATCGTCGCCCATTTACATAGCTACCTATCTAATATATATAGTGGCCTATGCAAACCATAGAGACCCAAATCTGATGCGACAATATCGGATCGCGATTATCGGCGGCGGCCCGGGCGGACTGACGCTGGCGCGGCTGCTTCATCTCGGCGGCCTGTCCGCCACTATATTCGAACGCGACGCGCATGCCAGCGACCGACCACAGGGCGGGACGCTCGACCTGCACGCCGATACCGGGCAGCGCGCGCTGCGCCTCGCCGGGCTCGAGCGCGAATTCCTCGCTGCCGCGCGCTATGACGATCAGGGCATGCGGCTGTACGACAGTGATGGCGTCCTGCTGTTCGGCGACGATTCGAGCGAGGGAGACCGGCCCGAAGTCGACCGCGCCGCGCTGCGCTGCTTGCTGATCGACTCGCTGCCGCCGGCGATGATCCGCTGGGGTACGCGCGTCGATCGGATCGAACCGACGGAAGATGGCCGTCACGATGTGATCGCGGGCGGCGTGCGTGAGTCCTTTGACCTGGTGGTCGGCGCCGATGGCGCCTGGTCGAAGGTCCGCCCGCTGCTCTCCGACGCCCGCCCTGCCTATGAGGGCGTGACATTCGTCGAGCTTGGCTTTGACGATGTCGACCGCCGCCATCCTGCGATCGCCGCGCTGGCCGGGCGGGGCAAGATGTTCGCGCTCGGCGACAATCGCGGCCTGATCCTGCAGCGCAACGGCCATGCCCATATCCGCGGCTATTTCTCGCTACGTACCGACGAGCCCTGGGCCATTTCGCTGGAGGACGCCGCGCCCGACGCGATCCGCGAGCGGATGCTGGGATATCTCAAGGGCTGGGCGCCCGCGTTCACCGATGCGATCCGCTCGGCCGACACGATCATCGGCGTGCGGCCACTTTACGCCCTGCCCGTCGGGCATCGCTGGGCGCATCGCCCGGGGCTGACCCTGATCGGCGATGCCGCGCATCTGATGTCGCCATTCGGCGGCGAAGGCGTCAATCTGGCGATGACCGACGCGGCCGATCTGGCGGCGGCGCTGATCGAGGACGACGACACGGCGATGGCGCGCTTCGAGGAGGCGATGGCCACCCGTGCCGAACCGGCGGCACGCGGCGCGACGGAGGGGCTGTACCATGCGATTTCGCCAAATGGCCCGGAAGCGGTGCTGGCGCATTTCATGGAGGTAATGGCGGGGGCGTGAGCGCCAGCCTTCACCGGCTGGCGATCGGCATCATCCGGCGGCGAACCCGCTGATCGCCAGTTTCTGCCCGGTCAGGCGCAGCGACGCGAACAATACGCCGCCATAGACCGCCGCAGTCGCAACGAACGCCAGCACTGTCGCCATGCCGAAGCCCGTGTTCAGGCCGCGATGCATGGCCAGCGCGACCGTCAGCGCGGCCGCTCCCGCCAGCAGCGGCGGCCATAATGGCGCGAGCGGTGCACGCACCCCGAGCTGCGCGCGCAGCACCAGCCGCCGCAGCGCCGCCTGCACCATGGTCGCCAGCAACACCGCCCCCGCCGCCCCGGCGACACCGAAGCGCGGGGTGAAGCTGATCGCGGCCGCGACGCAGACGATGAAGCTCGCCAGCATGATCAGCAATCCGCTCTTGGGCCGGAGATAGACGAACAGGAAATCACCAAGGCCGAACGTCCCCTGCACCGCCTCCGCCACGGTGAGCAGGATCAGCGCCAGATAGCCCGCGCTGAACCCGGCGCCGAACAGCTCGAGCAGCTGCCCGCCGACCGCGACGAATGCGACCAGGAAAGCGGTCTGCACCGACAGGATCAGCCGCGCGGCGGTGGCGAGCGCAGTGACGGTGCGCGCCTGGCCGCTGACCGACAAGGTACGCGCGACCATCGGCACCAGCAGGCTGTCGAAGCTCTGCCGCGCATGGCGCAGCGGCGTGCGCAGCTGCTGCGCCATGCCATAGATGCCGGCCCAGTGATTGCCGAGAAAGATGCCGACCAGATACAGGTCGAGGCGCGTGAACACGCCATTGATCACATCGGTGCCGGTATTGGGCAGCAGCTCGCGCAGCAACGTGATCAGTCGTCGCCCCGGGCGATAGCTGCGCAGCGCGAAATGCGGGAAGCAGCGCCGTATTGCGTACAGCGCATAGCCGTTGAGCATGATATTGCCGACCCAATAGCCGATGATCAGCCCGGTCCGCTCGTAGCCGAGCAGATAGGCGGCGACCGTACCGGCGAGCAGCGAATAGGGCTCGACGATGCTGCGCCCGACCACTTCATATTTGACCACATGCGTCCAGCGCGTCGCGGCAAACAATATGTCGGCCAGCGCCTGTCCCGCGATCATCGGTGCGATCCAGAACAACGCTCGCGCGGTCGACCCGGCCAGCGTGCTGGGCGGGATCAGCGCGGCCGCGCCCATGATCAGCGCGGCGACCGCCGCGCTCGCCGTCAGCACCAGCAGCACCGCATCGAGCACGACATGGAAATCAGGTCGATCCGATCCAGTCGCGCGCGCCTCGACATTGCGGTCGAGCAGCTGGAACAATGTCTTCTTCAGCGACAGGCCAGTCAGCGCGACGCACGCTTCGAGCACCGCGACGGCGATGCTGTAGGCGCCGAACCGCGCCGCGCCGAACAGCCGCCCGGCGACGAACAGGAACAGGAAGCGAGCTCCGAGCCGGATGACGAAGCCAAGCGCAGTGGAGAACGCCCCGCGCAGGATCATCCGGTCGGCGATCCCGCCCTGATGGGTATCGTCGCGGGCCAAGGTCAGGCCAAGCGCGTCGTGTCGTCGACCGCCAGCGCCTCCGTGATCGTCCCAGCGGATTCGCGCAGAATCGGGCGCACCGCGCAGAGCACCAGGAACAGCCACAATATGGCAAAGCCGCACAGCATGAACAGGATCACCCGGCCTCCACCGGCAACGATGATCAGCGCGAACAGCAGCGCGAAGAAATCGCGGCTGGTGACGACGACCAGCACATCAGTGATCTTCGCCGCGAGGCCGGTCGGGAAGCGTTGCCGATAAAAACGCTTGAGGAAATTGAAATCGCCCGGCTTACCGAGCCGCCGCGCGAGCCATGCCATCACACTCAGCCCGGCCAGCACGACCAG
Organism: Sphingomonas sp.; assembly: GCF_050725575.1. GTDB lineage: Bacteria > Pseudomonadota > Alphaproteobacteria > Sphingomonadales > Sphingomonadaceae > Sphingomonas. Next base: position 12,751 of record NZ_JBOHHW010000024.1, read on the forward strand.
AATGGCGATCCCGCCGGCAAACGCCTGACCATATCCGTAAAGCTGAGTCAGGCTGATCGTTACGGCAACAAAGAAACCGACATTGATCGTCATGTCGACGCTGGTGTCGAGCAATGCGCCGCCCGCGCTGCTGCGATAGGTCGCGCGCGCAATCTCGCCATCGACCCCGTCGAGCAGCGATGCCGCCTGGAACAGCAGCCCGCCCGCGACCAGCCCGGCATAGCCGCCGAACAACAGGCCGAGGATCATCGCCGCACCAACCAGCCCGACCACCGCCGTCGCGTGCCAGGGGCGCATGCCGGGTATGCGCAGCAGCAGCGCGGAGACGCGCCGCGACACCGGCCGGTTGACCAGGCGCGAGGCAAGTCCGTCACTGCTCTTGCCGGTCGCCTCGACCACGCCGGCGAGGGTGATCGGCCGGATCTCCGCCGCCTTTAACCGTCGTGCTTCATGATCGAGGACGAAATGGATCGAGGCATCGGCACCGGCGCGGCGCACATCGTCGATCGCCTCGGACGACAGGCGCCCGCCATCCTGCAGATCGATCCAGATTTGCCGTGCGCCCCGGCCGCGCGCCTGCGCCGTCGCATGCGCCGCAACCGCCACGCCGCCGACGCGCTGTTGGGCTGCCGCCGCGCTGGGAAAGACAAGTCGCACATCGTTTCCGACCGGTGCGTCCGTCCTGCTGTTCATTCAAATCCCTTTTGCCGCCCGAAAACTGCCCGAACACCTGTGTATGCGACAGGTAAGTGCTATTTCACGCCATACAACTCAACACTTATACATGGATCAACTCCGGCCAATCTGAGGCGAAGAAAAGGCAGCGCCGGCGCCTTTGTATCATTGTGTCGCCGTGGCCGCGATGAGGTTCGGCGGCGGTTATGGCACCGCGTCGCTGCAGCGGATTTTTTCGCGACGTTTCACCTGGGCGACGCGCGTTGTTCGCTTATTGATCTTCTCGCACCGACCGAGACCGATCGTTACCGGAGAGCAAGGCCGGCCCCGGGCGCGAAACGGCGCACCAGGCGCTGCACGAGCAATCGCACCTCATTATAATGCGCTTCGCAATTTCCCCTTCCGGAGGTTGTACGAGTTCCCCTGACACGTTCGAAGGCAATCTCTGTTCCATCCAGGCACCCGCCGTCGCCAGCGCCGGACCAGCCATCGGTCAAGCGGTCGAATTGCGTCGTGAAGTGGCTATAGTCGGCCTGGGGCACGGTGAACCGCTGGATATGGACCATGTTCTTGCCCTCCTGCAGCGTGGTCACCGCGATGAAGCCTTCTGCCGGGCCGGGGCCTTCGGCGTGAGAAAGCGTCAGCGCGTGAATCACGCCGCCGAAATAGGGCATGGCCGCAAAGCGCAGGCCATTGCCGTGTAGCGCATTCAAGGCCGGCAAGGGGCGCAGCAATTTGACCACATTATCATACTCCGCCGCAGGCAAAGGCGATTCATGAGTGCGTGTCTGCTCGATCAACTCCGCGCGGGTGCCCCGCCAGCGCCACCATTCGCCGATTGCCGAATAGGAAATCAAGCCGAGCTCAAGCAGTATGATCACTGTGGCGACATACCCGAAGCGATGCAGCCATTTCAGCAGTCTCGGTCGGTTCATTCTCGCCCCGTCATGCTTGGCCCTGGCCAGATTGCCTGTGAAAAGCGAAACCGACAACAGCGTCGATCTTCACCTCTTCGCCGGCGCGGCAGTGCTTGAGCGCATGACCAGTTCATAGGGAAGATTACGGCTGAACGATCCCTTGTCCGGATGCGTGGCATAGGTCGGGTCGGTGAGGATATCGACCGCCGCGGCGGCCAGTTCCATCTTGGGCTGGCGGATGGTGGTCAGCTGCGGCCAGGACACCCGCGCGACCGGCGCATCGTCGAAGCCGGCGACCGACAGCGTGTCGGGCACCGCGATGCCATGCTTGATCGCGGTGACCAGTACGCCCAGCGCCATATCGTCATTGCTGGCGAAGATCGCGGTGGGCCGGTCGCCGCTGGTCAGGATCTCCTCGCCGAGCCTGAGGCCGGAGCGGAACGAGAAGTCGCCCTCCAGCGTCCGGTTCGGCGCAACGTCCAGCCCCGCCTCGCGCATCGCGTCGCGAAAGCCGATATAGCGCAGGCCCGATGCGCTGTGCACCGGATCGCCCTTGATGCAGGCGATGTCGCGGTGCCCGAGAGCAATCAGGTGCCGGGTCATCTCGCGCGCGGCGGCGCGGTCGTCCATCCGGACCGAGCCTGACCGTTCATCGTCGCTGCTTGGCGAGATGCGTACGAACGGCAACTCGTGCCGCTCAAGCACTGCGATCAGGTCCGCCCGGTCGCACAAGGGTGGGGTCAGGATCGCCCCGCCGAGATTGAGGGCGCGCAAGCCAGTGTCGATCTGGCCAAGCCAGTCGGGCGTTGCCGTGTCGAGCGGCTCGATCACCAGATGATAGCCAAGGTCGCGGCTGCGCAGCAATGCGCCGAGCTGGACATCGGCGGCATAGCCCGAGGCTGGATCGTCAACCAGCAGGCCGAGCAGATAGGATTTCGAACTCGACAGGCTGCGCGCGAAGCTGTTCGGGCGATAGCCCATCTCGCGCACCACGCGCATCACTTGTTCGCGCACCGGCGCGCGGACATGATCCTCGTCATTGATCACCCGCGACACGGTCTTGGGCGACACCCCGGCGCGCGCCGCCACTTCCTTGATCGTGATCGGCTTCATGCCGGCACCGTCACAGGGCCGGCGGCGGTCCGGTTGGCGACCGCGAAGCCGGCGATGACCAGATAGCAGGAGGCGGGCAGCAGCAACGCCAGTTCCAGCCCGATCCGGTCGGCCAGCACGCCGGTCAGCAGCGGCACGATCGCCCCGCCGACCACCGCCATGCACAGCAGCATCGACGCCAGCGGCGCCTGCGCATCATCCTCGGGCAGCGCCAGCGCGTACAACGTCGGATACATGATCGAATTGCACAGCCCGACTGCGAGCAGCGCGACCGCACCGGTCATGCCCCCGGCCAGGCTCGCGACCGCGGCCAGCGCCATCGCCGCCAGCCCCGCCACCGCCAGCAGCATGCCGGCATCGATCCGCCGGAGCAGGAAGGCACCGGCGAACCGCCCGATCATCGCCCCGCCCCAGTAGAGGCTGACCAGCTGCCCGGCGGCGAGCGGCGTTGCGCGCAGGATGTCGGGCAGCATCAGATAATTGGGGATCAGCGTACCGATCGCGACTTCCGCCCCGACATAAGCGAACATCGCCACCGTCCCGGCGAGCAGCCGCCGGTCATGCAGCACGGTCGGCAAATGGCGCAGCAAGGCGCCGGCAGGCGAGAGTGCCGCCTTGCCCAGCAGGTTGCGCTGCCGGTGGAATGCGATGGCGAGTATCCCGAGCAGCACCGCTCCGCCGATGAACGGCACGGCGTCGTCGCCCACCGGCCCGCCGCGATCAATCCCGATCGATCCGAGCAGGAACACCGCGCCGATCAGCGGCCCGAGCACCGTGCCGAGCGCATTGAACCCCTGCAGCAATGTCAGCCGCGCGGCGGCGCGGCGCGACGGGCCGACCACCGTGACCACGGTATTGGCGGCCATCTGCAGAAAGGTGATGCCGGTCGACAGCGTCAGCAGCGCAAGCAGCACCAGCGCGAAGGAGCGCCATTCGGCCGACGCAATCAGCGCCAGGCATCCCGCCACCATCACGGCAAGTCCGGCGACGATCGCGCGCATGTAACCGATGCGCAGGATCGCGAGCGCGATCGGGAAGGCGAACAGCAGGTAGCTGAGGTGAAAGGCGAACTGCACCAGCAGTGCACGGGTATAGTCGAGCCCCAGGGTCAGCGTCAGGCGCGGCACCAGCAGTCCGACGATCGAGGTCAGGAAGCCGCCGAGGAAGAACACCCCGATCGACAGCTCGAACAGGGTCTTGCTGGTTCGCGCTTCGGGGTCTGGCGAGGAGGTCGTCACGACCCTTTCATGGCTGGAGCGATGCAATCGTGCAACTGTCCGGAGAATTTTTGACATCGATGTCGGCCTCCTTTGACATCGATGTCGGTTTTTGTTGACATCGATGTCGAGCGCGCCTTTGGGTGCCGCCAAGCCCGATCACAAGGGTGAGTCGTGTGGGAGGATTTCATGAAACGGTCTCTGTTCGCCGCGAGCACCATGCTCGCCACTTCGTTCCTTGTCGCAGCGCCTGCGTTCGCGCAGACCGCGCCGGCGCCCGCCGAGCAGGCGGCCGATCCGGCAGTTGCGGCGACGCCCGTGGATGAAGGCGACATTCTGGTCACCGCAACGCGGCGCGAGACCAGCCTGCAAAAGACTCCGCTCGCGGTCTCGGCCTTCAGCCAGGCGACGCTTGACCGGCAACAGGTCAACAACATCACTGACCTGGCGCGCTTCGTGCCGAGCCTGCAATTCAACCAGCAGGGCGACCAGTCGGCGGTGCTGCTGACACTCCGCGGCATCGGCAACGACACCGCCTTCACTGAAGTCGCCGACCCAGAGGTCGCGATCTATATCGACGGCATCTATTCGCCGCGCGCGCAGGGCGCGTCCGTGCTGATGTACGATATGGAGCGCGTCGAAGTGTCGCGCGGACCGCAGGGCACGCTGTTCGGCCGCAACGCCACCGCCGGCGCGGTCGGCCTGATCTCGGCCAAGCCGACCTTCGACAAGCTTGGCGGCTATGCCGAGGCGATCGTCGGCGATTACAATCGCATCGGCACGCGCGGCGCGATCAACATCCCGATCAGCGACACGCTGGCGGCGCGCTTCGCCTTCGTCACCGAGCGCCATGACGGCTATGCCGATTTCCAGGCCGCCCCCAACGTGCCCAATGTCGACCGCTCCGCCTTCATAACCACCGGCAAGAAATATTACGCGCAGGACCAGATGTCGGGCCGGCTGAGCCTGTTATGGCAGCCGAGCGACCGCTTCAGCTGGAACCTCAGCGCGGAAGGCTTCCTCGACAAGGGCGCGCCGGTGATCTCGCTGCTGCAGACGCCGCGTCCCGGCACCAGGCTCTTCTCGACGCTCAGCGACACCGCGCCCGACACCGACCGCTATTCGGTTGCGGTGCGCAGCACGATGAACCTCGACATCAGCGACCATGCGCAGATCAGCTATATCGCCGGCTTCTCGCGCCTCGGCGGCAGCACCCAGGCCGATGCCGATGCCGGCGCACTGCCACCGACCGGCGGCTTCGACCCGGTGACCGGCCAGCAGCTCTATCTCGGCGCGTTCGGCGAGAACCGCACGGTCAAGTCGCGCTATGATTTCACCAGCCACGAACTGCAGCTGAAATCGACCGGCGAGAACCGCTTCGACTATATCATCGGCGCCTATTACTCGCATGAGAACAACAGCATCCGCTTCGATGTCGACCAGCGCGACGGCTATCGCGACGGCAGCACGCGCGCCTTTGTCGGCAGCTTCATCCAGGCCAAGCGCACGATCGACTCGCTCGCCGGCTTCGGCCAGGTCATCTGGCACGCGACCGACTCTATTCGCCTGACCGGCGGCCTGCGCTACACTCATGACAAGAAGGCCGATATCGGCGGGCGTAACGTCACCGGCTTTGGTTGCCCGACGCCGACCAGCCCGATCTGCACCGCCAATTTCTTCGGCGCCTACCCCAATGCGACGGCCGAAGAACTGCTCGCCTTGTTCCCGGCGGGCGCCTTCTCGATCTCGAACAATGACGTGAAAGGCAGCTGGAACAAGCTGACCTATCTCGCCCGCGTCGATGCCGACCTCTCGCCCGGCATGCTTGGCTATGCGAGCATCAGCAGCGGCTTCAAATCGGGCAACATCCAGGACGGCGGCAAGACCACCGACCCGGAGACGATCACCAACTATGAGGTCGGCCTGAAAAGCCGGCTGTTCAACCGCCGCGTGACCCTCAACCTCGCGGCCTATTACTCCGACTTCCGCGGCTATCAGGTCAACCAGGTGGTCACGATCCGCGACGCCAATGGCAACACGATCAGCAGCCAGGTCGGCACGCAGAACGCCAAGGGCGCCAAGGCATACGGCTTCGAGGCCGAGCTCAACGCCAACCTGACCGATCATGACCGGCTGCAATTCGCCGGCACGCTGCAGAAGACCAGGCTCGACACTTTGGTCGCGATCGATGGCCGCTTTGACGATGGCGGCAACACCGCCGCCGCGCGCGACCTGGAAGGCAATGAGCTGCCGCACGCGCCGCGCTTCTCGGCAACGGCAAGCTATGAGCATGACTTCGTGCTCGCCAATGGCGGTCGGATCACGCCACGCGGCACGATCCATTACGAGACCAAGAGCTACCTCACTTACTTCAACGGCGACTTCAAACCGCGCACGCTGACCACTGGCCAGGTGGTGGTCTATGGCGACGGCTTCGACAGCCAGAAGGCCTATACGCGCAGCGACCTGTCGCTCCGCTACACGGCGCCGGGCGACAGCTTCAGCATCGAGGCGTTCGTGCAGAATGTCGAGGACCGCAAGATCCGCACCGGCGCCAGCACCTTCGGCCCGACGCGCTATGACCCCGTGTTCCTCTCGGTCTATCAATCGCCGCGGACCATTGGTGCCCGCATCAAGGCATCGTTCTGATTGATAGACCAGGCGGGCAAGACCACCCCTCCCCTCCCCCCTGTCGGTCTTGCCCGCCTTTTTGTCCGTAAAGCCCACCGCCGGCGCCTCCTGAATCACCGGAGGCGTCCGGCTGTCGGCATGTGGAAGGCGACATGACATGATGAGTTTCAGAACCCGGGCCGTAATCGGCGCCATGCTGGTCTCGGCAGCGATGCCGGCAATGGTCGATGCCCGCACCGCAAAGCGTGCGCCTGCCGCGAAAGCCGCCGCCAGCACTGATGCTGAAGCCCGCGCAGCCAAACTGGTCAAGGCGATGACTCAGGCCGAGAAGCTCCAGCTCGTCTTCAGCTTCTTCCCGCCGCACGCGACCGGCAAACCCGGTTCGCCGACCGACATGATCCCGTCCGCCGGCCACATTCCGCCGATCCCCCGGCTCGGCATCCCGACGCAGCGTGAAAGCGATGCGAGCCTCGGCGTCGCCAATCAGGTCGAACAGCGCAAGGGCGATGTCGCGACTGCGCTTCCCGCCGGGCTCGCCACCGCCGCGACCTTCGATCCATCATTCGCCTATCAGGGCGGCGCGATGATCGGGTCGGAAGCGCGCGCCAAGCGCTTCAACATCCTGCTCTCCGGCGGCGTCAACCTGACGCGCGATCCGTGGAACGGGCGCAATTTCGAATATCTCGGCGAAGACCCGCTGCTCGCCGGCGAGATGGCGGGCGAAGCGATCCGCGGCGTGCAGAGCAACCATATCGTCTCGACGGTGAAGCATTTCGCGCTCAATTCGCAGGAAACCGGGCGCATGCTGCTCGATGCGCGGATCACGCCGTCCGCCTTGCGCGAAAGCGACCTGCTCGCCTTCCAGATCGCGATCGAACGCGGCCGGCCCGGCTCGGTGATGTGCGCCTATAACAAGGTCAATGGCGACTGGGCGTGCGAGAATGCGGCGCTGCTGACCGACATCTTGCGCAAGGATTGGGGCTATAAGGGCTGGGTCATGTCCGACTGGGGCGGCGTGCATTCGACCGCCAAGGCGGCGATTGCCGGGCTCGACCAGCAATCGGGCAAGGAGCTCGACAAGCAGCCCTATTTCGCCGCCCCGTTCGCCGCCGCCGTGGCCGATGGCAGCGTGCCACAGGCACGGCTCGACGAGATGGTCACGCGCATCCTGACCGGCATGATCGAGAATGGCCTGCTCGATCATCCGATGCCCGAAACCGCACGGCCGATCGATTACGCGGCCAATGCCAAGGTCTCGCAAGCCGCGGCGGAAGCCGGCATCGTGCTGCTCAAGAATGAGAAGAACCTGCTGCCGCTCGCCGCGACCGCCAAGCGCATCGTGCTGATCGGCGGCCATGCCGATGTCGGCGTGCTGTCGGGCGGCGGGTCGTCGCAAGTCCGCTCGGTCGGCGGTGCGCCGGTCGAGATCCCGCTGACCAGCGGCGCGGCGGCTTCGTTCGCGCGCGTCACCTATCACGCCTCCTCCCCGCTCGCCGCGATCCGCAAGCTCGCGCCCGGCGTCGAGGTGACCTTCATCGACGGCAGCGATCCGGTTGCCGCCGCGGCCGCAGCCAAGGCCGCAGATCTCGCCATTGTCTTCGCCACTCAGTGGCAGACCGAGGCACAGGATGCCGAAACGCTGGCGCTGCCCGACAATCAGGACGCGCTGATCGGCGCGGTTGCCGCCGCCAATGCGAAGACCGTCGTGGTGCTGGAAACCGGCGGCCCGGTACTGATGCCGTGGATCGACCAGGTCGATGGCGTGGTCCAGGCCTGGTATCCCGGCCAGCGTGGCGGCGAGGCGATCGCCAATATACTGTTCGGCGCGGTCAACCCGTCGGGCCGCCTGCCGATCACCTTCCCGCGCTCGGCCGATCAGGCACCGCGCCCCGAGCCGGTCGGCCTGTCGACTCTGAAGACCGCGGCCGACCGTGTTGCCGCCGCCAATTCGGACGGTGGCAAGGGTGCCGCACCGGTCTCTTTCCCGGTCGAGTATCAGGAGGGCAGCGATGTCGGCTATCGCTGGTATGCGGCGAAGAAGCTGACCCCGTTATTCCCGTTCGGCCATGGCCTGACCTATACCAGCTTCGGCTATGCCAATCTGAAGGTCGCGGGCGGCCAGACGTTGACGATCAGCTTCGACGTGACCAACAAGGGTGCCCGGGCCGGCGCCGATGTGCCGCAGATCTATGTCGCACGTGCCGATGGCGCGCCGCGCCTTGCCGCGTTCCAGCGCATCACGCTGAAGCCGGGGGAGACCCGCCATGTCACGCTCACCGCCGAACCGCGCATCCTCGCCAACTGGGACGATGCCGGGCATCAATGGCATATCGCCGGCGGATCCTATCGCGTCGTGCTGGCGCAGGATGCCAGCGGCACGGGCGGGATCACCGCGCAGGGTACGCTGACGGAGCGTCGCTTCGGGAAGTGACGCGGGGTGCGTTGGCGCTTTTGACCAGAAAATGCCGGGGAAGCACTTTGGCTTGAAGAGCATGTCTGCGGGGCACCGCTGGTGCGAAGATGCGACCTTCGAGCGACAAGGTTCACCGCTGTTCCGCGACGAATAAAAAAACCCACCCCTGTTAAGTTGGATTCCGCGGCCGAATTCCCCTCACGTTTCCAGCACCTTACCTTCTCCCACCCCTGTTATCGATAACAGGGGTGGGACAGCGCAATAACAGGGGTCATTTCCATCGGAACAGGGGTGACCGCCCCTGTTCCATGACCATGAGAAAGAGCCGGACGACCGCCGGCAGGCATCTCGTCCGACCTCACCTTGCGGCATCTCGCAGCGGCGTTGAATCGCCTGCGGGCCGGCGCTATTCCAGCCCCTCGACCAAGTCCTTGCTCTCCCTCAACCCGAGCCCGGTCGCCTCGCGTGCGACCTTGATCGCCTCGATCTTGCGGCCGGCCGAGAGCAGCGCGATGACCTGCGCCTCGACTTCGGGCGACAGGACATGGCTCGGCTCGCTGCCCGATACATCGACCGCGGCGCTCGCCGGCGGCTGATAGCGTGTCGGCACCGGACGATAGACCGGCGGCTGCCCACCAAGCAGCGGATCGCGCACGCGCGAGCGGCGCAGCACCAGCGCGAGCAGAATCACAAAGACGACGCCAAGGGCGATCAGGATGGGAAGAGGAACGAACACATCTGGCTCCTGTGCAATTGACGACTACGTTATATCGCGACGCCGCCATTCAACGCACTGAACGCCGAAATGTCACGCCGTATCGGCTATTGATCCATTCTGCTCTGCCGGCGGGAAACGACACGCGGCATTCGGATTTGCGCAAGAACCATCGTACGATTCCCAATGGCGAAAAGGAGACAATGAAATGCGCATGATACCGCGAAATCCCATCACTGGAGTCTACCCGGCCAGTGACGATTACGTGCATGCGATGGAGGTCATCGCGCCGACCAGATTTCTCTATCTGAGCGGTACGATGGGGCTGGATGAAGCGGGTAGCGCGCCCGAGAATCTGGACGACCAGCTTATCCTCATCTGGAAGAACATCACCCGCATTCTCGCCGAAGCCGAGATGACGGTCGACAATATCGTTCGCCTCACCAGCTACCTCACTGACCATGATTTTGCGGAGGCCAATGCGGCCGCCCGCTGTCGCGCGCTCGGCGACCGCCGCGTTCCGACAACGGCGATCGTCGTCAGGACATTGCTGCCCGAATGGCTGGTGGAGATTGAGGTGGTTGCCGCAGCATGATGGCTGCGCGACGCCGGCGCCGCCAATATCAAAATCTGCGCCAATCCGCCAAATGTCGCTGGCGGACGCGGCGCGCGCTCGCCTAGACTGAGCCGATAACAGCCCATCGAGAGGTCGCCCGTCATGGATCGTCGCCAGTTCCTCGCTTCCGGCGGCATCGCCGCGCTTGCCGCCACCCTGCCGGGCACGGTGCTGGCCGCAGCCGGGACAGGCGCCGATGCCGCGCTTAATGCCGATTTCGAAGAGATCTTCCAGCAGGCGGTCGCGCGGTCACCTGAATTCGCCACCTCGCTCGGCCTCGACAAGGGGCCGCTGGCGGGCGCCAAGAGCCGGTTGTCGCCGCGCACCGCGGAGAAGCGCGCCGCGGATGTGGCGCAGACCAAGACCGCGCTCGCGCGTCTCGCCCAATATGACATGGTCACCCTGTCGCCGCCGGCGCAGCTCAACCTGGAAGTGGTGCGCTATTCGCTCAGCACGCAGATCGCCTCGGCCGATGCCTTCGGCATCGACAGCGCGATCCGCCCCTATCGCATCTTCCAGCAGGGCGGCGCCTATTTCTCCGTGCCCGACTTTCTCAACACCGCACACACCATCAATGCCAGGCCCGATGCCGATGCCTATCTCGCCCGGCTCGATCAGTTCGCGACGGTACTCGACCAGGAAAGCGCATTGCAGGAGGCCGAGGCGGCCAAGGGCTTTCTCGCGCCCGGCTGGTCGCTCGACCTCACTTTGGGCCAGATGCGCAAGCTGCGCGGACAGCCGGCGGCGACGTCGAGCATCGTCCAGTCGCTGGTCACACGCGCCGCGGCCAAGACCATTGCCGGCGACTGGCAAGCCCAGGCGGCCCGGATCGTCGAGAGCAAAATCTATCCAGCACTCGACCGCCAGATCGCGCTGATCGAGAAGCTCAAGCCCGGCACAAAAGCGGGCGACGGCATCTGGCGGGTGCCCAATGGCGACGCGATCTATGCCATGGCGCTGAACCAGGCGACCACCACCATGATGAGCCCCGACGAGGTGCACCGCATCGGTCTGGCGCAAGTGGCGGAAATCACCGCGCAGCTCGACACGATCCTGAAATCGCAGGGCTATACCACGGGCACAGTCGGTGAGCGGCTCGCCAAGCTCAATGTCGCCGCCGATCAGCTCTACGCCAACACGCCGGCCGGCCGCGCCGAGCTGATTGCCGGGCTGAACGAGGGCGTCAAGGCGATGTACGAGCGGCTGCCGCAAGCCTTCGCAACCGTGCCGACCCAGCCGCTGGAAATCCGCGCGGTGCCGGTCGAGATCCAGGACGGCGCATCGAACGGCTATTACAACCGCGCCTCGCTCGATGGCGCGCGGCCGGCGATCTATTTCGTCAATCTCAAGGATGTCGGCGACTGGCCGAAATATACCCTGCCCTCGCTGACTTATCATGAGGGCGTGCCGGGCCATCATCTGCAGATCAGCCTCGCGCAGGAATCGAAGGACATTCCGACCTTGCGCAAGATCGGCTTCTTCTCTGCCTATTCCGAAGGCTGGGCGCTTTATGCCGAGCAGCTGGCGGACGAACTCAAGGCGTATCGCTCGCCGCTGGAACGTGCCGGCTATCTCCAGTCCTTCCTGTTCCGCGCCACGCGGCTGGTGGTCGATACCGGCATCCATGCCAAGCAATGGAGCCGCGAAAAGGCAACCGACTATATGGTCGCGACCACCGGCTTCGCCCAGCCGCGCACCCAGCGCGAGGTCGAACGCTATTGCACCCAGGCGGGCCAGGCCTGCAGCTACAAGGTCGGACACATGGCCTGGACCCGCGCCCGCGAAAAGGCGCAGGCGATGCTGGGCAACAGGTTCGACCTCAAGCAATTCCATGAGATATTGAAGGAAGGCGCAATGCCGCTGAGCATACTCGAGCGCCGCATCGACCAGCGGATAGCGGTACTGAAGAAGGGCTGAGGGCCGGACCTGGCGGCGGCTATGCGAACCAGTAAGCGTGCATCGCGTGCAGGAACGGCTGCTCGGCAACCGGATAGCCCGAGGCGGAGCCGATCACGGAGTCTATCCCGCAATGCGGACAGAACGCCGTACCGTCTCCTTCATCCAGCCAGTCGTCGATCTCCGCCACAATATAGGTTTTGCGGCAATAAAAGCAGCCGCAGATTGCACTGCATTCCAGCTCGCCCCGATGACGGCTGCTATGGCGATGCGCCGCTTTAAGAATGTCCAGGGCATAAGTCATGCGGCCATTATCCATCATGCCGGCGACGTCCGCAACGAAGCGGAACAGGCGAGGCATGTATTCTGCGTATCGATTCCTGATCAGACTATCGCGTCTAACGGCTCCCGCCCCGGTACCTTCACCGGCAGATCATTGATCAGAAGCAGCGCAAGCACCGCCGCCGGGCAGGCGACCTCGCCGGCCAGCCACAGGCGGAGCATCGCCAGTTGCGCCGCCGCGGCCGCCGTTGCGACCAGCGCGCGCGACGTGGTGTCCGGCATGGTGCGCTCAAGCCGCTCGCCGATCATTGCCGCCAGCTTGCGCTGCAATCTGGGCAGGCGGTCCGGATCGAAGATCACGCGCGCCAGAGCTCGCTGTTCCCACAGATGATCGAGCATCATTCGCACCGGCACCACGCCGGCGCGGCCGGTCGCGGCATTGGCCAGCGGCACGAACAGCGGATCGATCACCGCGGCCAGCACATCGTCCTTGCCGCGGAAATGCTCGTAAAAGGTCGAGCGGCCGATATCGGCCTCGGCGATCAGGTCGGCGGTGCGGATCGAGTCATAGCGACGCGCGAAGATCAGGCGGATAAAGGCGTCGACCACCGCCGCCCGCGTCCGGCGCACCCGGCGATCCGGATCGTCTTCGTTTCCCGGCCTCATCGCCTGAGGATACACGATGCGCCCGCGCTTTTTAACCGCCGTTCGCGCGCGGGCGCCGGACATTTTGGGGCGATCGTCCGGAAACGGATTGTACCGCGCTTTATCGGTCGCGATCCTGTCCGGCACGACATAGAGATAGGGTTGCCAAGGGAGACAGCGAATGACCGAGACGCACCGGGTGACCGCGATCCTGCCGAGCAATGATCTCGACGCGAGCGAAGCATTCTACCGCACGCTCGGCTTCGAGGTGGAGAATGACTATGGCGATTACCGCATCCTCGCCGACGGCAAGGGCTGGCATCTGCATTTGAACAAGGTCGCCGGATGGCCGGCGCATATCGAGCATAATCCCTTTGGCCTGTATCTCTATGTCGACGATGTCGATGCGGTCGCCGACCGCGTGCGCGACCTGATCATCGAAAAGGGCACCCCGCACCTCAAGCCCTGGGGCACTTATGAATTCGCCGTCAGCGACCCAAGCGGCACGCTGGTGCGGATCGGGCGCGCGGTCGGTTAGGTCGACATGTAATTTTCAATTGCTTCCCCGGCGAAGGCCGGGGAACAAGAAGTACATCCCCTGAAGGGAATCCCCGCCAATTTTGCTGTTGACCCTCCACTTGGTGGAGACCGTAATCGAGTCGCCATGGGAGTGAAATTGTACACGATCGGCGAATTGGCGAGCCTGACGGGTCAGTCGGTCAGGCGCATCCGTTTCTATTCCGACAAGGGCCTGCTGCCGCCGAACATCCGGTCGGCCAGCAATTACCGGCTCTATGCGGATGCCGATGTCGCGCGGCTCGATCTCATTCGGGCGCTGCGCGATGCGGGTGTCGGGCTCGCGGCAATCGAGACATTGCTGCGCAGCCAATTGTCGCTCCGGGACGTCCTGCGCACCCGGCTCGACATGCTCGAAACCGAGATCCTGGCCAAGCGCAGGACCGCCGCTGTCCTTCGTGCCACGCTTCGCGTCCCAGACCCTGACGCTAATGATTTAAGGAGGCTTTGGACCATGAGCAGATTGAGCAACGCGCAGATGCGCGCCCGTGTCGAAACCTTTGTCGACCGGATCGCCGACGGTGCGCCGATCGACGATGACTGGCGCGAGCGGATGGTGGAGACAAGCGTCCCCGACCTGCCCGAAGACCCGACCGAGGAACAGATCGCGGCATGGGAAGAGATCGCCGCCATGCTGGAAGACGAGAGCTTCGCCCAGGAATTGCGCGCCGAGACCAGCGCCTTCTGGACCGATGCGCTCGACCCGGCGGCGTATCGCGATGCATCGCTGAACACCTATGAGGCAGCGACGCGGGCAGTCGATCAGGATCTCGCACCGGACAGTGCGGAAGGGCGGGCGATCGCACAGGACTGGCTGCGGACATCCGCCCGGGCGATGGGCCGCACGCCCGATCGCGCCTTTATCGACTGGCATATCGCCCAATATGACAAACAGGCGGGCCGCATGGGCCGCTATCGCGAGCTGCTGGCGCAATTACGCGGCGAGACGATCACCCGGGCCGAAAGCCGGGCCTGGGCCTGGTTGAACGATGCGATGAAGGCGGCCGTCCCGGCCTGAGCGTAAGGCGCCCCCCTCTCCCCGTTCGGGCTGAGCTCGTCGAAGTCCTGTTCTTTCTTACCAGGGGAAGAACGACTCCCTTCGACTGCCTGCCAAGGCACGCGGCCAGCACGAACGGGGTGGGCAAGGGCCGCATAACCTTCCCCCGCCCGCCGTGCGAAAAAATTGTCGTACATTGTCCCTCGGGATCGTTCACATCGGGCCCGCGTTGGAGCATGATGTTCACCTGTATCGGGCGCACATCCCCGTCATTCGGAATGGCGCCCTTCAGGACGAAAGGCCGATATCGCTCATGTCCGATCCCCAGACCCTCGAAATGACCCGGCGCAGTATCCTTGGCACCGGTGTGGCCGGCGTCGCGGTCGCCTCCGCGCCCGCCGCTGCACTGGCCGAGGCCCCGCCCTCGCCCGCCGCGGCGCCGCCGACCATGAAGGTCACGCTCAAGGTCAACGGCAAGGCCGGCGCGCTCGATCTCGACACGCGCACGACCCTGCTCGACGCGCTGCGCGAACATTGGAAGCTGACCGGCACCAAGAAGGGCTGCGATCATGGCCAGTGCGGTGCCTGTACGGTGATCGTCGAGGGGCGGCGGATCAATAGCTGCCTGACGCTCGCGGTGATGCATGACGGAGACGAGATCACCACGATCGAGGGGCTTGGCCGGCCCGGCGACCTGCATCCGATGCAGGCCGCGTTCGTGCAGCATGACGGCTTCCAGTGCGGCTACTGCACCCCGGGCCAGATCTGCTCGGCAGTGTCGGTGCTGCAGGAAATCCGCGACGGCATTCCCAGCCATGTCAGTGGCGATATCGTCGCCGCGCCGCAAATGACCGCACACGAGATGCGCGAACGGATGAGCGGCAATATCTGCCGCTGCGGCGCCTATTCGAACATCATCGACGCGATGCAGGACGTTGCCGGGCAACAGGCCAGGAAAGGAGTGAAAGCATGAAAGCCTTCACCTATGAGCGCGCCGCGACCCCGGCCGAGGCCGCGGCGATGGTCGCCCGCAATCCCGGCGCCCGCTTCATTGCCGGCGGCACCAATTTGCTCGACCTGATGAAGCTGCAGATCGAAACCCCGCAGCATCTGGTCGATGTCAACCATCTGAAGCTCAACACGATCGAGGCGACGCCGGAGGGCGGGCTGTGGATCGGCGCACTGGTGCGCAACACCGACCTTGCCGCCGACAAGCGCGTGCGCAAGGATTATGGCGTGCTGTCTCGCGCCTTGCTCGCCGGCGCCTCGGGCCAGTTGCGCAACAAGGCGACCACCGCTGGCAATCTGCTCCAGCGCACCCGCTGCCCCTATTTCTATGACACGACCAAGCCGTGCAACAAGCGCCAGCCCGGCGCGGGCTGCGCCGCGATCGGCGGGTTCAACCGCACTCACGCGGTGCTCGGCGCCAGCGACCAGTGCATCGCCACACATCCGAGCGACATGGCGGTGGCGATGCGGCTGCTCGATGCGAAAGTCGAGACGGTCGATGCCAGCGGCACCGCACGATCGATCCCGATCGCCGATTTCCACCGCTTGCCCGGCGCCACGCCCGAGGTCGAAACCGCGCTGGTCCGCGGCGAGCTGATTACCGGCGTCACCCTGCCCGCGCCGATCGGCGGCGTGCATTCCTATCACAAGGTCCGCGACCGGGCCTCCTATGCCTTTGCATTGATCTCGGTCGCGGCAGTGATCGAGCCGGGCGGACGTAGCGGGCGGCTTGCCTTTGGTGGCCTCGCGCACAAGCCGTGGCGAGTCGAGGCGGCCGAGGCGAACATTCCGAGCGGCGCGAAAGCCACTGCCGCCGGCGTGCTGACGGGCGCGCGCACCACGCCGCAAAACGCGTTCAAGCTGCCGCTGGTCGAGCGCACGCTCGGCGCGGTGTTCGCCGAAGCGAGAGGCTGAGCCATGAAATTCGACACGCCCGCCACGACCAACCCGATCGACCAGCTCAAGGTGATCGGCAAGGCGCATGATCGTATCGACGGCCCGCTCAAGACCAGCGGCCGCGCGCCCTATGCCTATGAACGCCATGATGTCGTGCCCAACCAGGCCTATGGCTTCATTGTCGGCGCGGCGATCGCGACCGGGCGCATCACCCGTATCGACACGGCGGAGGCGCTGGCCGCGCCCGGCGTGCTGGCGGTGGTCACGCATGAAAATGCCGGCAAGCTCGGCAAGGCCGGGGCGATCACCGCGCATCTGCTCGGCGGGCCGCAGGTCGAACATTATGACCAGGCGATCGCGGTGGTGGTCGCGGAAAGCTTCGAACAGGCGCGCGCGGCGGCGAAGCTGGTGCGGGTCGATTATACCCGTGGCACTGGCGCTTATGATCTCGCCGAAGCCAAGGCATCGGCGATCAAGCCCAAGGATGGCTGGGGCGGTGCGTCCGATACGGCGGTCGGCGACTTTGCCGGCGCATTCGCCAAGGCCGCGGTCAAGCTCGACGCGACCTATACCACGCCCGACCAGTGCCACAGCTCGATGGAGCCCCATGCCAGCATCGCCGCGTGGGACGGCAACAAGCTGACGCTGTGGACCTCGAACCAGATGATCGCCTGGGCGGTGCGCGACCTGAGCGAAACGCTGCTCATTCCGAAAGAGGATATCCATGTGATGTCGCCGTTCATCGGCGGCGGCTTCGGCTCGAAACTGTGGATCAGGAGCGACGCGGTGCTTGCCGCGCTTGGCGCGCGCGCAGCAGGGCGTCCGGTCAAGCTCGCGCTGGCGCGGCCGCAGATGTTCAACAACACCACGCACCGTCCCGCGACGATCCAGCGCATCCGCATCGGCGCGACCCGCAAGGGGAAGATTACCGCGATCGGCCATGAAGGCTGGTCGGGTGACCTGCCGGGCGGCGGGCCGGAGACGGCGGTCAACCAGACCCGTCTGCTCTATGCCGGGGCGAACCGCATGACCGCGACGCGGCTGGCGGTGCTCAACCTGCCCGAGGGCAATGCGATGCGCGCGCCGGGCGAAGCGCCGGGGCTGATGGCGCTCGAAATCGCGATGGACGAGATGGCGGAGAGACTGAAGCTCGACCCGGTCGAGTTCCGCATCCTCAACGATACGCAGGTCGATCCGGAAAATCCCGGCACGCCTTTCTCGCATCGCAATCTGATCGGCTGCCTGCGCACCGGCGCGGAACGGTTCGGCTGGGACAAACGCAACCCGAAACCGGCCCAGGTCACTGACGGCCGCTGGCTGGTCGGCATGGGCATGGCGGCGGCGTTCCGCGGCAACCTGACCACCAAGTCCGGCGCGCGGGTCGGCATCGACAAGAAGGGCGTGGTGACCGTCGCGACTGACATGACCGATATCGGCACCGGCAGCTACACGATCATCGCCCAGACCGCCGCCGAGATGATGGGCGTGCCGATCGACAAGGTCGTGGTGCTGCTTGGCGATTCGAGCTTCCCGGTTTCGGCCGGCTCGGGTGGACAATGGGGCGCCAACAGCTCGACCGCCGGCGTCTATGCCGCGTGCCACGCGTTGCGCACCGCGATCGCGCGCAAGCTCGGCATGGATCCCGACACCGCGACCTTCGCCGATGGCAAGGTCAAATCGGGCAAGCGCAGCGTGTCGCTGGCCGAGGCGGCGGGCGATGCCGGCCTGTCGGCGGAGGATTCGATCGAGTTCGGCGATCTTGCCAAGACCTATGCCCAGGCAACCTTCGGCGCGCATTTCGCTGAGGTCGGGGTCGACCGCGCGACCGGCGAGATGCGCATCCGCCGGATGAGCGGCGCGTTCGCCGCCGGGCGCATCCTCAACCCCAAATCGGCGCGCAGCCAGGTGATCGGCGCGATGACCATGGGCGCGGGCGCGGCGCTGATGGAGGAAGCAGTGGTCGATCCGCGCTTCGGCTATTTCGTCAATCACGATCTCGCCGGATATGAAGTGCCGGTCCATGCCGACATCCCACATCAGGACGTGTTCTTCATGGACGAGGTCGACGACAAATCCTCGCCGATGAAGGCCAAGGGCGTGGGCGAACTCGGCATTTGCGGCGTCGCCGCGGCGATCGCCAATGCGGTGTACAATGCTTGCGGCGTCCGGGTGCGCGACTATCCGATCACGCTCGACAAGGTGATCGGGAAATTACCGCCTTATGTGTGAGACTGACGCGCCATAATCACCAGCCGTCACCCCGGACTTGTTCCGGGGTGACGAAAGGGGCGAGCGGACCGATTCAAGGTGTCGGCGATCTCATGGCATCCAGGATCACATCGAATTGGGTGAATTCCCAACCCCGTTCGTGCTGAGCCTGTCGAAGCACCGTTCTTCTCCTCACACGGCAGGAAATTGGTAAGAAGCCTGTGATGACCAACACTCGCCCGCACATCACCCCGCTTGCCTACACCGATGCCGAGATCGCGACGCTCGATCTCCCGGGCGGCACGCTGAGCATCACGCGCGGCATCGGCTCGGGCCTCGCGCGCCGTGCCGGCGATGCGGCGGGCATCTTCTGGGCGATCGGCGACCGCGGCCCCAATCTCAAGGTCGAGCCGGCGGTCGCGCGCTACGGCCTCATCGCGGTCGCTCGCCATGCCGATGCCGAGGGCGCCAAGGTCATGCCGCGCCCCGATATCGGCCCGGCTCTGTCCGAACTGCGCATCGAAGGCGACACCGTCGCATTGCTCCGTACCCTGCCACTTCGCGGCCGCAGCGGCACAGCGATATCCGGCCTGCCCACCCCCGGCGGCGCGAACAGCATCAGCGAACCGGCGATCGCGCTCGACGGCACGATCCTCGCGCCCGATCCGTCCGGTGCCGATACCGAAGGCGTGGCGGCCGCGCCCGACGGCAGCTTCTGGGTCGGCGACGAATATGGTCCGTCGCTGTTCCGCATCGCCGCCGACGGCACGGTGATCGCCCGCTGGGTGCCGAGCGGCACGGAAGAGCTGTTCGCCGGCGCCGACTATCCGGTGATCGGTGCGCTCCCGGCCATCGCCGCGCGCCGCCAGATCAACCGCGGCATCGAGGCGCTGGCATTGTCGGACGACGGCGCCTGGCTCTATCTCGCGTTCCAGAGCCCGCTCGCTCATCCCGATGCCGAAGCGCACCGCAGGGCAAAGCATGTCCGCATCTGGAAAATGGACACGGCAACCGGCGCGGTCGCCGCGCAATATCTCTACCCGTTCGATCCGCCCGAAAGCTTTCGCCGCGACTGTGCGCTGGGCGCAGTGGACTGGTCCGATCTCAAGGTCAGCGAACTCGTCCTGTTTGCCGCAGATCGCCTGCTGATCCTCGAACGCGGTTCCGCGACCACCAAGCTCTATACCGTCCAACTCGATCCGGCGCATGAGACCGGCCCGGAACTGCTTGACGACGCGGTGCGCCCGACACTCGAACAGCTCAGCGCCGATGGCCTGATCGGTGACCGGGCGCTGGAGAAGACGCTGATCCTCGACAGCGACGACCTGCCCGAGATTGATGCGGATCTCGAAGGGCTAATCCTGCTGTCGGCAAATACGTTGCTGCTGGTCAACGACAATGATTTCGGTACGGAGGGCCTGCAGACCAAATTCTGGCGGGTGGAATTACCAATCGGCTTGCCGGCCGATTGACGATCGATTTAAGAGTTCCGACGCGCCACCGCTCAAACCGACCAGGCCGCCAGATCATCCTCCTGCCCGATCAGCGCCAGGCCGTGTGCGATCGAGGTGAGTTCACCGCCCGATGCAATCGCATCCTCGCCGAAGCGCTGTGCGAAGATCGCCCGAACACGTGGCGTCAGCGACGTCCCGCCGGTCAGGAAGACGCGATCGACCTGCGCTGCCGTCACCCCCGCGACCGCCAGCGCGCGATCCACCGTCTGGTCGATCCGCGCAATATCCTCGGCGATCCAGGTCTCGAACTCGGCGCGGGTGACATCGGCCTCGATCGTCAAGCCGGCGCCGGCGAAATGGAAATGCGCCTGATCGCCGCTCGACAAGGCGCGCTTCAGCCGGCCGACCGCATCGTAGAGCGGATAACCCAGTTCCTGCTCGATCACCGCAATCATTCGGCCGATCGCCTCGGGGTCGGTCGCGTTGCGGCGCAGTTGCTCAAGCTCGGCCATGGTCTTGCGATTGCGCATCAGCGCCAGCCGCGACCAGTCAGCGAAATCGGCAAAATAGCCGCGCGGGATTTCCAGCAGCTTGCCGAACGAGCGATAGCTGCTGCCCTTGCCGAGCATCGGCAGCACCAGCCGGTCGATGATGCGGTAATCGAACCGGTCGCCGGCGATGCCAATACCGGCATGGCCCAGCGGCTCGCAGCGCCGCGCGGCGCCGGGTGCGGCAATGCGCACAACTGAAAAGTCGCTGGTGCCGCCGCCGAAATCGGCAACCAGCACCGTCGCCGGATCGGTCAGCCGCGACGCGAAGCTATAGGCCGCGCCGACCGGCTCATAGACATAATGGATCTCCGCCCCGATCCCGGCGAACATCGCGTCATAGCGTGTGCGGGCAAGCGCCGCGTCGGGCCGGCTGCCGGCATATTCGACCGGCCGGCCGACCACCACGCGCGCCGGCGCAGCGCTCAGCCGCCCGCCGCTGCGTGCGCGCATCTTGTCGAGAAACAGCCGCCCGAGATCCTCGAAGCGCAGCCGCCGCTCGAAGATCGAGGCCGTTTCGAAACTGGCGCTCGCCGCGACCGACTTAAAGGACTGCACGAAGCGGCTGTCCTGCGGATAGTCGAGATATTCGGCGATCGCCCAAGGCCCTGCTTCCGACGCAATCCCGCCGCGCACCGCCTCGTCATGCCAGAAACAGAGGGCAGAGCGGAACACCGCGTCCCGACCGTCGGGCGCGTCGAAGTCGATCAGGTCGGGCGGCGCGCCAGCAGGGGCGAGCGCGGCAACGCTGTTGGTCGTGCCGAAATCGAGCCCGAGCACGGGGCCTTGGGTCTGCATGACACGTCTCTCTGGATTTTTTACGCGGGTCTCGAGCCCGGCGGGCCGGTGCCTTTGCGCCGGGTCGGCGCCAAGGGCAAGCGGGGAATGGTGATTGAGGACTATTGCGCAATTAAATGCCGGCGGTGACCCCGGACTTGGTCGTCCGTATACTTCCCAAATCGCTTCCCCCGGCGAAGGCCTGGGCCCAGTAGCGAACCAGACTGTAATTGCCGTTGCGCTTCACTATTTCCGCCTTTCCGACTGGGCCCCGGCCTTCGCCGGGGAAGCGATAAAGGGGATTTGGCCTTGTCGCTCCCTAACCCGCCGCCCGATTGATGTCCGCATTGTCCAGCACCGGCTTGTCGAACCCGTGCCGCGCCACCGTGATCATCGCGCGCCCGACATTCTCGGTCGTGGTCACGGCCCCCGGCCATTGCCGCCGGATCGGGCCGGCGATCCAGCCAGTCAGGGCATAGGCCGCGCGGTACCAGCCCGTCTTGGACACGATGCCGTGCAGCGGCTGGATAAAGCCCGGCCGGAACATGAAATTGGCCTTGAACGGCAGCCGCGCCAGCGCCGCCTCGGTCCGGCCCTTGACCCGCGCCCACATCATCCGGCTCTGCTCGCTCGTGCCCGCGCCGGTGACATAGACGAAGATCGCGCCGGGATTGAGCGCCGCGATCCGCTCCGCGACGACCAGGGTCATGTCATGGGTGATACGAGTATAATCCGCCTCGCTCATCCCCGCGACCGACACGCCGAGGCAGAAGAAGCATGCGTCGCACTGCAGCAGGCCCTCGCGCACGTCGCCGATCGCGAACATGTCCTCGACCACCAACTCGCGCAGCTTGTCATGCGGTACGCCGGTGATCGCACGGCCGAC
This sequence comes from Sphingomonas sp., assembly GCF_050725575.1. Lineage (GTDB taxonomy): Bacteria > Pseudomonadota > Alphaproteobacteria > Sphingomonadales > Sphingomonadaceae > Sphingomonas. The sequence goes on from NZ_JBOHHW010000024.1 coordinate 35,222, forward strand.
CGTCATCACCCCGGTGACGCCATCATCGAGCAGACATTCGCGCAGCACGCCGCGCCCAACCATGCCGGTCGCACCAAAGATCAGGACTTTCATGCGCGGGAGACTAGCAGCGCAGCGTCCGGTGCGAAAGCGCAGGCCGGCCATGGCGGTAGCGCGTCACGCTTCCTATCTCCGACATCGATCAAGGAGATCATCCATGTCCGACCAGACCATCATCGACAGGCCAATCAAGAGTCCCGGTCCCGACCATCCCATCACCATCACCGCCGATCCGTCGCGTGTGCAGGTGCTCGTTGCCGGCAAGACCATCGCCGACAGCCGCAATGCGCTCATCCTGCAGGAGGCGTCCTATCCGCCGGTCCATTACATCCCGCGCGCCGATCTCGACCTGACGCTGGTCGAACGCACCACCCATTCGAGCTATTGCCCGTACAAGGGCGAGGCCTCCTATTTCAGCATCCCGGCGGGCGGCGAGCGGTCGGTCAATGCGATCTGGACCTACGAGGCGCCCTATGGCCCGGTCGCCCAGATCAGGGACCATGTCGCCTTCTACCCCGACCGCGTCGATCAGATCATCGTCGAACCCTGACTTACCTGACGGCGTTCACTTCCCTGATCAGCTCGATCAACGCACGCAGGCCGGCGGGCACGTGCCGCCGGCCGGGATAATAGAGGCACAACCCGGGATAGGGCGGGCACCAGTCGTCGAGCACGCTGATCAGCCGCCCGGCGGCGATATGGTCAGCGACCGACCATTCGCTGAGCAACGACAGCCCCGCCCCGGCGAGTACCGCTTCCTGCATCAGGGTCATCTCGTCGAGCGTCAGCGCGCCGGGCACATCGATCTCCACAGTCTCGCCGCGCCGCTCAAATTCCCAATGATAGATCGCCCCGCTCGCCATGCGTGCGCGGATGCATTGATGTTGCAGCAGGTCGGTGGGCACCTGTGGCCGGTTGCGCCCCTCGAAATAGGCTGGCGATCCGACCACACGCATGCGTTGATCCCCGCCGATCGGCACCGCGATCATGTCCTGCGGCACCACCTCCCTGATGCGGATGCCGGCGTCGAAGCCCTGGCCGACAATATCGACCAGCCGCCCCTCGGTGACCAGCATCAGGTTCATCTGCGGATAGCGTTTGAGATAGGCGAGGAAGATCGGCGTCAAGATCATCCGCGCCGCGCCCGCAGAGGTGTTGATGCGCAGCGTGCCGGTGGGCGTATCGCGGTGGCTGTTGATGCCCTCGATCGCGCCGCCGATATCGGCCAGTGCGGGGGCGATGCGGGCGATGAACTGCTCGCCGGCATCGGTCGGCGAAACACTGCGCGTGGTTCGGTTGAACAGCCGCACGCCAAGCCGCGCCTCGAGCGTCGCCACCGCATGGCTGAGCGCGGAAGGGCTCATGCCAAGCTCAGTCGCCGCCGCACGAAAGCTGCCAAGCCGTGCAACCGCGACGATCGCGTCATATTCGGTCAGGCCGGTCCTGAGCCCCGTCTTGGCCATTGTGCGATATCCTGCATCACTTCATGCCGGTCTATCCCGCTTATTCGGCCAATGCCAGCGACATACATCGCGGGCTCCCAGCCAGGAGACCCGACATGAAGATCATCGACCAAGTCTATATCGACGGCGCGTTCGTCACCCCGCACGGCACCGAATTGTTCGATCTGTACAATCCGGCGACTGCAACGGTGATCGGCCAGGTCCGCCTTGGCGACGAGACCGACACGCGCACCGCGATCGCTGCAGCGAAGCGCGCCTTTGCCGACTTCTCGCGCACCAGCAAGGAAGAGCGGATCGCGCTGCTCGACCGTCTCGCCGATGCGATCGAGGCGCGCACCGCCGACATCACCGAAGCGGTGATCGAGGAATATGGCGCACCGATGTCGCGCGCTGCCTGGATGGCCGATTATGCGGTCGGCACCTTCCGCCTCGCCGCGAAGACATTGGAGAGCTACGAGTTCATCCGCCAGATCGGCACTGCACGGGTGACGATGGAACCACTTGGCGTGGTCGGGCTGATCACGCCGTGGAACAGCGATGCCGGTTTCATCTGCGGCAAACTGGCGATGGTCGTCGCGTCGGGATCGACTTGCGTGATCAAGCCGAGCGAGATGAGCGCGATCCAGACCCAGATCGTCACTGAGGCGCTACACGCCGCCGGCCTGCCCGCCGGTGTATTCAACATCGTCAACGGGCGCGGCGAGGTGGTCGGCGCGGAAATCAGCGCGCACCGCGATATCGCCAAGGTGTCGTTCACTGGGTCGACCGCGACCGGCCGCGCAATCCTGCGCGCCGGCGCCGAGACGATGAAGCGCGTCACGCTCGAACTTGGCGGAAAATCGCCCATGATCATTCTCGACGATGCCGATTTCGCGGCCGCCGTGCCTTTCGTGCTCGGGGCGGGATTCATGAACAGCGGCCAGGCCTGCGTGGCCGGCACGCGCATCCTGGTGCCCGAAAGCCGCCTGGCCGAGTTCGAAGCGGCGATCAGGACAGCGATTGCCAGGATCAAATCGGGCAATCCGCGCGAGGCGGACACGGCGATCGGCCCGATGGTCAGCCAGCGCCAATGGGACCGCGTCCAGGGCTATATCGCCAAGGGCCTCGCAGAGGGCGCAACCTTGCTCGCCGGCGGCGAAGGCCGGCCCGACGGCACGGCGGACGGCTGGTTCGTCAAGCCGACGGTATTCACCAATGTCCGCAACGACATGGTCATCGCACGCGACGAGATTTTCGGCCCGGTGCTGTCGATCATTCCCTATCGCGACGATGAGCAGGCGATCGAGATCGCCAACGATACCGATTACGGCCTGCACGCCTATGTCGCCGGCGGCGACGAAACACGCGCCCGCGCAGTCGCCGACCGGATCGTTGCCGGCCGCGTGATCATCAACGCCGCGCCGATGGAGATGAACGCGCCGTTCGGCGGCTTCAAGCAATCGGGCATCGGCCGTGAAAATGGCGTGTTCGGGCTCGAAGCCTATCTCGAACCCAAGGCGGTGATGGGCTGAACTGCGTCGGGGGCGACCGCCATCGCCCCCCGGCCATCATTCGGTTATCACCGGACCAATGGACCACCCGACCCTCTACAGCTTCCGCCGCTGCCCCTATGCCATGCGTGCGCGCATGGCATTGCTGGTCAGCGGCGTGGCGTTCGCGCTGCACGAGGTCAGCCTGCGCGACAAGCCGGCGGCGATGCTCGCCGCCTCGCCCAAGGGCACGGTCCCGGTGCTGGTATTGCCGGATGGCCGGGTGATCGATGAGAGCCTCGACATCATGCGCCACGCCCTCGCGCACAACGACCCGGAACACTGGCTGGCCGGCGACGATGCGGCGCTGATCGCCGCCAATGACGGCCCGTTCAAGCATCATCTCGACCGCTACAAATATCCCGACCGCCACCATAGCGACCCGATCGAGCACCGCGCCGCGGGACTGGCGCTCCTTGCCGATCTCGACACGCGGCTCGCCGGCGCCGCCAATCTGTGCGGCGAGCATCGCACATTGACCGATATCGCGCTGATGCCGTTCGTGCGCCAGTTCGCTGCGGTCGATCGCGACTGGTTCGATGCGCAGCCTGTGCCGGGGGTGCGGCGCTGGCTCGACGCCCATATCGCGTCGTCGCTGTTCGTCAGCGCGATGGCGCTCGGCAGATCCGGGCCGGCGGCTTCCTAGCGGACCCGGAGTTGGCTCTCAGGCCAGCCCAGATATTGTCTCCCCGGTGACAGCCTGTTCAATTCCAGCCATTATAGCCGGGCGTTGCAAAATGTCTGGTCGCCGAGACTCCGTTTGGGAGGCGTATATGGATCGTCGAGCGAGCGCCGTCCTGGCCATGCTGATAGCATCCCTCGTCCTCCCCTGGACAGGCACATCGGCTATGGCAGGTTCGAACCGGCCTGCCGCCGGAATGAAGCTCGAGCCATGCGCGTTGCCCGATATCGGCCGGACGGCGCGCTGCGGCACATTGCTGCGCCCGGAAAATCCCGCGCGGCCCGGCGCGCGGCAAATTCCGGTCGCCGTCGCCATCGTGCCGGCGCGCAGCGGCCACGCCCGACCGGACCCGATCGCGATCCTGCTGGGCGGACCTGGCGAAAGCGCGATCGATGCCGCGGCATTCCATGATCGCTGGCTTGGGCCGTTGCTCGATGATCGGGACCTGCTGCTGGTCGATCAGCGCGGCGCCGGCCAGTCCGCCGCGCTGGCGTGCGATCTGATCCAGAGCGGAAATTCGGCGCCATTGGCATCGGATATCTTTCCTCCGGCGGCGGTCAAAGCCTGTGCGGAGCGATTGAGCCGGGGCGCCGATCTCACGCAATATGGCTATACGAATTTTGCGGCCGACCTCGAACAGATGCGCCGGGTGCTCGGCTATGGGAAGCTCAACCTGTTCAGCGGATCCTATGGCACGCGTGCAGCACAAGTCTATCTGCGCGCCTTTCCCGCAAGCGTTCGCACGGCCTATCTCGGCTCCGTCGTTCCGATCGATATCGCCACCCCCATAGCCATGGCGGCGACGGCGCAGGGCGAACTCGACCATCTTTTCACAGCGTGTGATGCGGACCGTGCCTGCGTCGCTGCGTTTCCGGAACTGCGCACGGAATTTCGCACGATATTGGCCCGGCTCGACCAGGGTGAAATACGGACGACGCTCGCGCGCGACGGCAAAGCGCAGGTCCTGCGCCGCGGGCCAGTCGCGTCGTGGGTCCGCTCCAGGCTGTACCGACCGGCGAGCGCGGCCATACTGCCATGGGCAATCCATCAGGCCTATCTCGGTAACTGGCAGCCGATCGTCAATGGCATCATTGCCGGCGCGAGCCCCGATCTGAGCTTTGGTCTATTCTTCGCTCTGACCTGCAATGAGGATGTCCGTTTCATTTCCCCGAACGCTGTTGCCGCCGGCAATATCGGCTTCCTGCGCGATTTCCGGATTCGACAACAACAGGGGGCCTGCCGATACTGGCCGCAATCGCCTTTGCCCGCCGGCTATCGCCGGCCGGTTCGGTCGGATGTGCCGGTACTGATGGTCACCGGGGAGAATGACGGCGGCACGCCAACATGGTTCACCCGCCATGCCGCGAAGGGGTTTCGCAGCAGCTTCGTGCTGCTGGCGCCCGGCCAGGGTCATACCGAATGGAGCGACTGCATCGCGCGCCATTATGCCGCGCTGGTCAGGGATGGCGCGATCAAGAATGGCAAGGACAGCTGCCCGGTGGTGGTTCGACCGCCGTTCAAACTGAACTAACAAGCCAATTGTCGGGGTCGACGTGGCGTTCAGGCGCCGCCTGCCTTCGCCTCGGCGATCGCCGCGCGCAATGCTTCGGTCAGCGCGCGAATTTCAGCGGCATTTGCCGCATGGGCCGCTTCCAGCGCGGCAAGGTCCTCACCGCAAAAATCGCACAGCTCATTTTCGATCCGGACGAAGCGCCGGCAGCCACGACACAGGCGCAGCGGGACCGGGATGCGTCCCGACTCAGACATGAGCGAGCGCCCCGCCCCCGACCGCTGGATCGACCACTGCCCCATCCACTGTCTCGACGACGATCTCGAATTCGCCATGATCGAAGGATCGCCCTTCGGCATCCTTCACCTTGACCAGCCGTTCGCGCAGGCCCCGCGCCTCGAAATCGAGCGCGCGGTGGTGGCACATCGGATTGTTGCCGGCCCGCCCCATCAGCGCATGCGCCGTCCAGGTACAGCCCGCCATGCAGGTCTCGGCATAATAGCAGGTGCGGCAATAGCCCCACAGATCATCGACCGTACGGCGCCGGTTGAACGCCATCGGCTCGGCATTTTCCCAGATGTCGCGCAGCCGCCGGTCGCGGATATTGCCGCCGGCATAGGGGCTGGGCAGGCCGGGGCAGGATTTGATCGTGCCGTCAGCCTCGATCCCCATCACCGTGTCGCCGGCGTTGCAGCCATGGAAATGGATTTCTTCATTCATCACGTTGCGCAGCGCGGATTCATGCGGGCCGAAATAGCCGATATTGCTCGCCGGCTGCAGGAACAGGCCGCGCTCGCGCCCTTCGACGGCAAGCTCGGCAAGCAGCGGCAGCACGTCGAGCATCTGCCAGGGCTGAAGCAGCATGTCGGGATGGTCGGCGGCATTGCCCATCGCGGTGGTGATGGCGAGTTGCCAGTTATGGCAGCCGGCATCGATGATGATGTCCATCAGCTCGCGCAGCTGGGGCAGGGTGCGGGCGTTGATCTGCGTGTTGACCCCGACCTCAAGTCCGTGCGCGCGGACATTGCGCATCGCCTCCAGCGCCAGTTCGTAGGATCCGATCACGCCGCGCAACCGGTCATGCGTTATGCCGATGCCGTCGATCGAAATGCCGACCGCATTGAGACCCGCGGCCGCCGCCTGCGCGACGCGCGCGTCGCTCAGATTGCGTCCGCCGGTCTGCAGGTCGCATTCCATCCCCGCCGCGCGGATCGCCGCGATGATCTGCAGCCAGTCCTTGCGCAGATAGGCTTCGCCGCCGATCAGCCCGACGCTGCGCGCGCCAAGCTCGGCGATCTGGTCGACCAGATCGAGCGCCTCAGCCGTGGTCAGCTCGTCACGCCGCCGCCGCCCGGCGCGCGACCCGCAATGCTGGCACGCCAGATCGCAGGCAAGCGTGATCTCCCAGACCACGCTCACCGGCACGCGCTTCAGGATATCGTCCAGGCCGGAATAGCGAACGGGCAGCGACAGATCGGCCCGTTCGGTGATCACCCCTTGGCCTTGCGGAGTGCGCCCTCGGCCGCCTTGATGATGCCGTCCAGGTCGCCATATTCGGCCTTGAGGTCCTTCACCCCGGCAACAAGTGCCTTGAGCTCCGTCACATCGGCGCGCTGCAATATGTCGAAGACCACTGGACGATAATAGACCCGGCCCGGATCAAGCAGGTCACGCAGTCGCGCCAGTGTGAGCGCTTCACGCTGAAGCTTAGGAATTGCCATTGCTTCCTCCCGATTATCACGACATCGAGTCGCCACGGGATTTTACTATGGTTTTGTTATCTCCATACTGAAAACAGGACCGTTTCGGAGCTTTCTAGACTCTTAGGAAACTATGGAGAGAGGGCATGCCATTCTCCGGGTCGAGCCTGAGCACATTGGTCAGAATACAGACCTGCCGATATTTCCCGATCAGCATCAGCAGTTCCAGTATCGCCATCTCGTCGAAATGGCCGGCAAGGTCAGACCAGAGATCATCATCGATATCGCACTGCACCTGCAGCGCATCACAAAGCCGGATGACGATACCATCCTTTGCCGCCCATTGATGGACCTGCACAGTAGCAGTGGTTGCCGCGACTTCTACCTCGGTCAGTTCCGCCGCCGCGCTGAGCAAACCGACATGAACACCCCATTCATAGTCCGAGCCATTCAAGGCACAGACCCGGAGAATGGTCAGTTCGCGATGCCGCAGGCTGACATGACCCGGGCCGAGCAAGCCGTCGCCGACAAATCGGCTGAACAGCCGCTCATCCCGCGCCAGGACGCGGAAGAGCTGCAATTGCGGCAGCCGCTCGAATGCACTGGTAACGGCGGGCGACCAGGGGGCACTGGCGGGCGAAATACGAACGGGCATGATCTTCTCCAATCTGCTATGGCTTTCATAGCATATTGGAGACTGAATGCTATGGTTTTTGTAGCACCCTTGCCGGGACAGGCAGTCCGCGGGTCGAAAACCGGCCGGCCGGTCATGGCGGCGCTCGACCTGCTGGGACGCCGAGGATGCTTGCGGGTGCTATGGGAGCTTAGAGACGACACGCCCCTGACCTTTCGCGCATTGTCGGCAGCATCCGAACTCCCGCCCGCCACGCTGAACACGCGGCTGAAGGAACTTCGCGCCGCCGGGATCATCGAAGCGGAAGGTGCCTATCGCCTCACCGCTTCCGGTCGAGCCTTGCTGACCGCTTTGGAACCACTGCTGCTGTGGTCGGAGCAATGGGCGCAGGACAGGAAAGCAATATGACCATCGACCTGCAAATATCGCGCTACATCGAGCGCTGGACCACCTCCCCTTTTGCCGCAGCGGACGGCCAGCCATGGACCATTGTCCGTGACGCGGAGGCGCTGGTCCGATCTGCCATTGCTCATCTTGGTGCGGAATATCGTATCGAGTCCGACATCGCGGTTCACGCATCAGCGACGCTCGAGCCGGGCGCAGTCCTGAAAGGGCCGGCGATCATCGGGCCGCACTGTTTCGTCGCCGCGGGCGCCTATTTGCGCGGCGGGGTCTATCTCGATGAGGAGTGCATCATCGGACCAAATGCGGAACTCAAGACCAGCTTCATGTTCAAAGGGTCGAAGATCGCGCATCTCAATTTCGTCGGGGATTCGATCCTCGGCGCGGGCGTCAATGTCGAAGCCGGCGCGATCATCGCCAATTACCGCAATGAACAGGACGACAAGCGCATCCGGATCCTTTTCCACGGCGAGGTCATCGACACCGGCATCGACAAGTTCGGTGCGCTGCTTGGTGATGGTACGCGGATCGGCGCCAATGCGGCGATCGCACCGGGCGCGATCCTGCCACCCAATAGCCGGATCGGCCGATTGCAGTTGGTGGATCAATCCCCGTCCGCTGCCTGACCGGCATCGCGTCTATCGACCGCGCTGCCAGGCGGACGGGGTAACGCCGCACATCCGGACAAAGGCGCTGGCGAACTTGCCGGCATTGGCATAGCCGACCGCCCCGGCCACGCGCGTGACCGACAGGCCGGTGGCGAGCAGCAGCTTGGCCCGCTCCATGCGGCGCAAGGTGAGAAAGGCATAGGGCGTCATCCCGGTGGTCGCCCGGAATGATCGGGTAAAGCCACTCGGATCCTGCCCGGCCTCCGCCGCCATTTCCGGCACCGACAGATCGTCGTCGAGCCGGCTTTCGATCAGCTCAACCACGCGCGCGAAGCGCTCCGGTCCGAGCGGATAGACGCGACGATTGCCGGGCGGTGGTGGCAGATCAGCCAGGCGCTGCAGCACCAGCGCGACGCCATGATCGAAAAAGGCGCTTGAGGCACCGTGCACATCCGCTTCGTGCCACAGCGCCGACAATACCGATGTCAGCAACCGATCGCGCTGAAAACCACCGGCGGCACGGGCGAGGTCGGCGTCAAGCACCGCGCAGCCCTGGCATTTCGTCGCACGATCGAGATCAATCGCCAGCCCGACCATGCGCAGCGCGGCACTGCGCGTTTCGACCCGGCGATGCGGCGGCGTGACCACCACCTCACCGAACCGCCATTGGCCGTCGAGCCGAACCCCGTCAGCGTTCTGGAACAATCGCGTCGCGGGCCCGAGCGCCATGCCGATGCGCAGATAGGGGCCGGTCCGCACTTCCCCGGCAAAGGCGTCGTACCCCGCCCGCACCATCATCACCGATCCGGCCGGGTTGGCCCTGACGCTGCCCGCCTGTCCGGCGTGCCGTTCGATCAGGGCACGGTCGGCGCGCTGGTCTTCCATTCGTCCGTCCGCTCGTCCCACCACCGCCCGACTCCAATATTTCCTGTTTCGGAGCAGCCTGTCCCGTTGCGGAGTAGCGGCACGCTCGTGAGACATTATTACACGCGCTGAGAATAATTCGCAATAAGCTGGCGGCGACACTTCGCGCCGGCCGGGGGATCATCGTGAATCATATCGTCATCGCGGCTTCGGCCGCGGCCATCGCACTTGGCCTTGCCATGCCCGCCCATGCCGAAACCGCCGCTGAAGAGCCCGCCCCCGCTAAAAGCGCCGCGCCGCAGGAAAAGGCCGGCGACATCGTCGTCACCGCGACCAAGCGCGGCACCAGCCTGCAGGACACGGATCTGTCGGTCACCGTGCTGGACCGCAAGGCGCTCGACGCGGCGCGGATTCGCGACATCCGCCAGCTCGACGCGGCCGTGCCCAATGTCCAGTTCAACGAAAGCGGACAGCTTGGCAGCACCTTCATCTCGATCCGCGGGATCGAATCCAACCCGTTCATCGTCAATCGCGCCGCGGTCTATATCGACGGCATCCCGTTCCGCGAACTCTCCAACGCCGTGCTCAACCAGGTCGAATCGATCGAAGTGCTGCGCGGGCCGCAGGCGACCCTGTACGGCGCGAACAGCGAATCCGGGCTGATCGTCATCAACACCCGCGCGCCAAGCACGACCGCGACCGGCGAGATGCGCGTCACCGGCACCAGCTATGGCGGCGGCCAAGGCGTGGTCGCGGATGGTTTTCTCGGCGGCCCGCTGGCCGGCGACACGCTGAGCGGATCGGTCGCGTTCAAGCTTGGACGCGAGGCAAGCTTCCTGCAGAATCGCGCGCCCGGCGCCCGCGGCGGGCGGATCGGCGAGACGTTCGTGCAGGGCCGGCTGCGCTGGACGCCCGATGCGCGCCTGACCGTCAACGCCACCGCCTATATCCTCGACACGCGCGCACCGGGGGTGTTCGACCAGGAATATCTGCCGCTCGATATCGATCGCTACAATGCCAGCTATGCCGACACATATAATGGCGGCCGGCAGATCGAGCGCTTCACCTATCTCAACGATGCGCCCAAGCGGACCAATGAGCGCGAGATCGTGACCGGTGCGAGCGCCAGCTACCGGCTCGGCTTTGGCACGATCGACGCTGCGCTCTCCTATCGCCAGTTTCGCAGCGATGCGCGCGGGCTCGATTTCGACTTCACCGCCCTGCCGACCGTCGCCGGGCAGGACAACAAGACCAAGAATTTCTGGAACGCCGAACTCCGCTTCTCCTCGCCCGCCGCCAAGCCGTTCAACTATATCGTCGGCGTCTCGCATTATCGTCAGGACGATCGCCGGTTCCTTGCGACCTTTGTCGGGCCGGGCACGATCGATTCCTTTGTCCGCGCGCCGCTGCAGCGCGCCAGCGCGCGCGACTGGGGCGTGTTCGCATCGGCCAGCTGGTCGCCCATCGGCCTCGACGGACTGACCTTCAGCGGCGGGCTGCGCTATGATCATGCCCAGCGTGCCGCGCGCCAGCTGGCCGGCTCGCTCGATCTCGGCGCGGGCGGCCAGTTCGTCTATCGCGACGCCACCCTGTCGGGCGGCTTCTCGGCGCTGCTGCCGCGCGTCTCGGTCCGCTATGCGCCCTCGCCGCAGCTGACCTTCTACGCCAATGCCGCGAAGGGCTATATTCCCGGCGGCTTCAACCTCACTGCTGCGCAGGCCAATCTCAGCGACGACGTACTGCGCTTCGCTTCCGAGACGATGTGGAGCCGCGAGGCCGGGTTCAAATGGCGCTCGACTGACGGCAAGCTGCGCATCGCCGGCGCGGCCTTTTATATCCGGTCGAACAACTGGCAGGAGATCCAGGTCGCGACCGACGCGCAGGGGCGGATCATCTCGTCCGATTATATCGGCTCGAACGCGTCGATCGACAGCAAGGGGTTCGAGCTGGAGGCCTCGGCCGAACCGGTCCCGCGCCTGACGCTGACCGTCAATTTCGGCTATGCCGATGCACGCTATCGCGACCTGCAGATCGACGCGACCACCAATGCGCGGCGCCGTCGCGTGAAGCTGGTGCCGGCCTATGACGGCTATCTCGCCGCGCGCTATCAACTGGCCAGCGGCTGGTTCGCACGCGCCGAGCTGGCGCTGACCGGGACGGAAACGCTGGAGAGCCGCGGCGAAGCGGTTCAGCCCGCAACGCAGACGATCGGCCTGCAGGCCGGCTATGACGGCAAGCGTTATTCGGCGCGGCTGTTCGTCGAAAATCTGACCAATGTCCGCCGCGGCACCGGCCTTGCCTTTCGCAACCTCGGCTTCGGCAATGACGGCAACTGGTACTCACCGATCGGGCGATCGCGGCAGATCGGACTGGAACTCAGCACAAGATTTTAAGGGAGCAATGATGGACAGGCTGTCGACGGCCGCGCTGAGCGGCGTTCCGGAAACCTTGCTGATCCCGCTCGCGGCACGGCTGCTGGCGCGCGAGCATAATCCCGATCTCGGCTTTATCGATCCGGCGGCGCAGGCGATCGGCGAACGCCTCGCCTTCGACCCGGCGCGTTTCGCCGATGATCGCGGCAGCATGCGCGGCTCGATCGTCCGTGCACTGTGGTTCGACAGCGTGGTCCGGCGCTTTCTCGCCGCACACCCCGAAGCGCTGTGCGTGTCGATCGGCTCGGGGCTAGACACGCGTACCGACCGCGTCACGCCGCCGCCGGGTATGGACTGGTATGACATCGAATTCCCCGATGTGGTGGCACTGCGCCAGGCGCTGATCCCCGCCCGTCCCAATGTCCATGCGATCGCCGCCGACGGCGCGGATGTCCTGGCGTGGATTGATGCCGTTCCCTGGCGGCGCGAGCGGCCGGTGCTGGTGATGGCGGAGGGTGTCAGCATGTACCTCACACCCGAAGCTGGTGCGGCCTGGCTGCGCGCGCTCGACTATCTTGCCGGGGTCCGCGCGACGCCGCTGACGCTTGCCTTTGACTTCGCCTCGCCCTTCATGGTGCGCAATTCGCGGCGCAACCGCAGCGTCGGGCGAACTCAGGCGCAGTTTTCCTGGGGACTGCGCCGGATCGACGATGCCATCCGCATCGCGCCCGGTTTCCGCGTTACCGAACGCTATGACGTGGCGCGCCGCTCCGGCGCCCTGTCGCGCACGGTCAGCTTGGCGCACCGGCTGATCACCGGCGGTCGCCCGCTTTACGGCTGCGCGACCCTGACGCATGGCGGCCGCACGGGCGGCTAACTCAAAAAAAGCCCGGCCCCGGGACATCCCGGGGCCGGGCAGTTTGCGGGCAAGGCCTGCGCTTTCAGTCAGTGACTTCGATCACCACCCCCGCGCCGACGGTCCTGCCGCCTTCACGGATCGCGAAGCGCACGCCCGGTTCGATCCCGACCGGCTTGCTCAGCGTGAAGCCGATGTCTGCCTGGTCGCCCGGCGACACCGAGGCGCCGCTGTCGATCTCGATCACCCCGGTGACATCAGTCACGCCGAAGAAGAATTGCGGGCGGTAACCGCTCGCAAACGGCGTGTGACGGCCGCCTTCCTCGCCGGTCAGGACGAAGATCTGCGCTCTGCCCATGACTCGCGCCCTGATCGCACCAGGCGCGCTGAGCACCTGGCCACGCTCGACATCGTCGCGCTTCAACCCCCGGAGCAACAGCCCGACATTCATGCCGGCACGCGCCTCCGGAATATCCTTCCGGAAACTCTGGATACCGGTCACGATCAGCTCTGCGCCGTGATTGTCGAGCCCGACAATCTCCACCGCGCTGCCGATCCTGAGCGTGCCGCGCTCGACCCGGCCGGACACCACGGTGCCGCGGCCGGGAATGGTGTGCACGCCCTCGATCGGCATCAGGAACGGGCTGTCATAATCCCGCACCGGGTCCGGGATATGCGCATCAAGCGCCGTCACCAGATCGACGATCGCCTGCGCATCGGCACCGGCGAGGTCACCGCGCTCGACCGCCTCGGCCGCGCGCAACGCACTGCCGAACACGAACGGCGAGTCACGATAGCCCTGCGCGGCCAGCAACTCGCTGGTCTCGAGCTGGATCAGCGCCATCATGTCGTCGCGGTCGCCCGGATCGAGCATGTCCATCTTGTTCACGAACACGACGATGTGACCGACATTCACCTGCCGCGCGAGCAGGATGTGCTCGATCGTCTGCTTCGCCGCGCCTTTGGTAGCGTCGACCAGCAGGATCGCCCCATCCATCTGCGAGGCGCCGGTGATCATGTTTTTCACATAATCGGCGTGACCCGGGCAATCGATATGGGCGTAGTGCCGGAGGTCCGACTCATATTCCACATGACTGGTGTTGATGGTGATGCCGCGCGCCTTTTCCTCGGGCGCCTTGTCGATCTGGTCGAACGACAGGGCCTTCCCGCCCAGCCGCGCGGCCTGGACCCGGGTGATTGCCGAGGTCAGCGTGGTCTTGCCATGATCGACATGGCCGATCGTCCCGACGTTCACATGCATCTTGTTGGTCATTGTCTTCACTCTCGTTGAAACGCCGTCAAACCCGGTTGGCCAGACCGGGCCCGAGCGGCCATTGGCATTGGCGCGCCAATTCGGTGGAGGGCGCGCGCGGTGCGCGGTCGCCCCAAAAGCAAAAGGCCCGCCGGGCGGATCCCCGGCGAGCCTTTGCTCGGTATGTCCGGGTGTCCGTCAGGGGACCCGGGCGGAAAAAGCCCGGAAAATCAGGTTTCGATCCGCCATGCGCCAGCGGCGCGCACCGGCATGGTGCACGCGGACAGGGCAGCATTGATCGTCAGCAAAAGCGTCATCGCCTTGCTCCTTTTCGCAAGCAGAGCGCAAGCAAAGCATGCGCACAAGAAAAACCCCGGAAGGCGGTGGCCATCCGGGGTCTTGCAACACAGGGGAGGCCAACGCCTCCTGAACACAAGAGACGGGTCAGATGTCGATCGAATATAGCAGCTCAACGCCGGCATTTGCCGCCGCGTCGCTTGCTGTCCTGTCGAATTCTACGGTCGTCACGATGATGTTCCTCGAATAGTGTTGCGGCCGTTAGCACCGCTGGAGCTTGTTTACAAGCACACTCAATGCCGCTGCGGCGACCTGCCGAAAAGATATAGGACAATCCGGTGTCCCATATCTCCTACGCCATCAGCGCAAAGCCCATCCTTGGCCGGACCCGCTAGGCAGGTACCGACGCCTCCACCCCACGCCGCAGCACCGAAGCCACCAAGCCCACGCCAAGCAGCAGCAACACCGCATTGACGATCACCGCGACCGGATCACCCGTCAGCCCGCCGCGCAGCGCGACATGCCCCAGCGCCGCCAACACCAGTGCCGCGCCACCGATCGCCCGGCACGCCCGCGACAGCGTCTTCGCCGCGACGAACCCGCTCGCCGCCAGCGCAAGCAATGTCGCCCCGCCCCACAGCGACAAGGGCAGTGACAGCGGCGCGCCCGTGCCGGCGATCACCACGCCCAGTGCTGCGACGGCAAAGGCAAGCGGCTGACCCCACACGACTGAAGTCCACACTCGTTCCCAGCCCTGCGCCGGCCGCCCCTTATCGCGCCGCCGTGCGAGCCAGATCGTCACCCCGCTCGCGGCGAGATAGGTCAGGCCAAGCCCGAGCAGGCCGTACACGACCCGCACTGCCCCGCCGCCGAACCAGCCGAAATGCAGCGAGCCGATCGAGCCGAGAATATCCTTGCCGAGATTATTGTCGCGCGCGTAGCTGGCATGGAACAGTTTGCCATCGCGGTCGAAGGTCAGGGCATCGGTCCCGGCGAGCCGGTTGGGCTGGCGCAGTCCGACCTGTGTCGCCTGGCCATATTCGGCCGGGTGCTGCATCAGGATATAGGCGGGCGTCGCACCCGGCGATCGCACCGATGCCTGGCGCAGCATGGCGGCGAGATCGGGCAGCGGCGCGGGCCGCGGGTCGTCCTTCGGCAGCGGCGGCAGGAACAGGGCATAGACCTTGTTCACATCGCCCTGGAACACGGCAAGGCCAAGCACCCCGACGATCAGCGTGGTCAGCCCAAGCAGCGCGCCGGTCAGCGACACGATGACATGGAAAGGGAGCGCCCACACGCCGAGCCGGTTGTGCAAATCCGCTTCCTGCAGCCGCCGCGATCCGCCGAGCCGCACGTGAAAGGCATCGCGAAACACTCGCGGATGCGCGAGCAGGCCGGAGATCAGCGAGGAGAGCAGCGCCACCCCGGTCAGCCCGACCAGGAACATGCCCCAGGTCTGCGGCAAATGCAGGTTGATGTGCAGATGCGTGACGAACTCGGTCCAGGGCGATGTGCCGCTTCCCGCGATCCGGCCCTGCCCGTCGGCGACCCAGGCATGCTCGCCGGCCTTGCCCTCGGTGGTGATCAGCAGCCATGGGAGTTCGGGCGACGGCAATGTCACATAGGCATGCTCGACCTGATTCCCCGCACGCGCCATCGCCCCGGTAAAGGCGGTCTGCACTGCGACGGGCGCAGCGGCCTCGATGCGCGGTGCGGCGGGATGTTCCCAACGCTGGAACTCGCGCGCGAACACCGCGATGCTACCCGACAGGCAGACAAGATAGATTGCGGCGGCAAAGGCGAGCCCAAGCGCGCTATGCCCTTTCAGCACCGCGCGCACGAAATCGGCTGGCACCTTGGGCCAGATCGGCTGGCGCTTGCGCGGCGCCGTTTCGGTCATCGCGGTCATGCGAACCCCCTGAGAATGGCGGCAGTGAAGCAAATCAACGTCACGCTGGCGAGCATCGCGGTGGCGCGCAGGATACGGCTGTCGGCCAGCGTCCAGGCCATCGCCCCGCCCCACAGCACCGGCACCATCAGCCCCGAAATCAGCAATCGCGTCTGCGGCTCGCCTGGCACCCACACGGCGTAACAGACGCCGACCGCCATCGCCGCGATCATCCCGATCGGCCCGGCGAGCAGCCAGCGCAGGATCGTGCGCCAGGCGGTCGAGGGCCGCTCGAGCGGTTCGGGCGCGAGGCTCTGGTCATTATTGCGGTTCCGCGCCGCTTTCACGGTCGCACCGCTCGTCACCACCGCGAGCACGCCGACTGGGATCAGCGCCACCGCGATGAACGGCCCGCGCGCCGCGCCCAGCACCCAGGCCGGCCACAACAAGGTCGCGATCAGCATCGCCCAGCCGCCCAGCATCCAGGGCAGCCGCTGCTCGATGCGCAGCCGCCACGCACGGCGCAGCGCCCATCCGCCCGCCGCCGCACCGATCAGGATCGGGATCGCGGCCAGCCAGGTGAGCGATTCCGGCATCACCATTTCGTCTCGAACACCAGGCCGAAGACCTGCGGATCGCCCAGCACCCCGTTGCGCTGCGACGCATTGCCATATTCGAAATACTGCTCGTCCAACAAGTTGCTGGCATAGGCCGACAGGCTCCAATGCTCGGCCTGATAGCCGAGCTTGGCGTTGACCAGCGTCCGGCCGCCCACGACATATCGAGACTGCGGCGCGCCGACATCGGTGAACACGCCGCTGCGGTGACTGGCATTCACATTGGCGACGATGTGCGACCCGACGCGCACATTGGCACCGCCCGACAGCGTCCATTGCGGGGCATAGGGGAATTGCATCCCGCTCAGATCGTTGACCGCACCGACATCGACC
This sequence comes from Sphingomonas sp., assembly GCF_050725575.1. Lineage (GTDB taxonomy): Bacteria > Pseudomonadota > Alphaproteobacteria > Sphingomonadales > Sphingomonadaceae > Sphingomonas. The sequence continues at coordinate 52,268 of NZ_JBOHHW010000024.1, forward strand.
CTGAAGGAATCGAACCTGGTGCGGGTATGGCCGATCGACGCATACCAGTCGAACGCCCGGCTGACGCGATGCCGCGCCTCGATCTCGAAGCCGTAAAGATGCGACTTGCCGGCATTGACCGTGTTGAAGTCATAGGTGTTGAGCCCGAAATTGACGGAGGTCTGCTGGTCCTTCCAGTCGATGTAGAAGGCGTTGGCATTGATCGTCAGCGCGCCGTCGAGCCAGGCCGTGCGCAGCGACAATTCATAGTTCCAGGTGAATTCCGGATCATAGGCCATGGTCAGGTTGCGCGCGATGTTCGAACTCGACCCGCCCGAACGATAGCCGCGCTGCGCGACAAAGGCGGTCGACACGGTCGGCGTCCAGTTCATTTCCAGCCCAAGCTTGGGCAGGAACGCGTTGAACGTCCGCTTCGACGGCAATGTCACCCCGGCCGCCTGCCCGACCAGTCCGAGCACACCGGCATTGATCGCGGTAAATGCCGGCGCGAATGGCCCATAGTCCGCCGGATTGGGCAAGGTTCCGGCAAATCGCGCGCGCGTATCCGACGAAAGCCGGTTGGTCTCGCGGTCGTAACGCGCGCCGGCTAGCACCGACAGACGATCGGTGAGTTCATATCTGGCGTCGGCAAACAGCGCCATGGTTTCGACCTTGGTCGGCGTGCGATTGGCATAATCGACCGGGATCGACGGCAAGGCGGCGGTGTAGCGCGCGGCAATCAGCGCGGCGGTTGCCGGGTCGACCCCATTGCCTTGCAACAAGGCAGCGATCGTGCCGGTCGGCGTCTGGACCTGAGTGAGGCTGGCCTGAGTGCCGATCTGGTCGCGATTATAATAAAAGGCGCCGATCAGCCCGCTCAGCCGCTCGCCCTTGTAGTTGAGGCGCAGCTCCTGGGTGAAGGTGCGGTAGCGAAAGCCGATATTGCCGACGGTCAGATCGGCCGCGGTGCGGTCACCGTCATAGGTGTCGAACTGGCGGATCTTGTTGAACGACGACACGCTGTTGAGCGAGAATCGGTCATTCAGCTTGTAGCTCAGATCAAGCGTGGCGATGTCCGTGCGGATCGAACTGGCGTTGGGCGCATTCGATGATGCGGTGCGGTGATCGAACATGTCGGGCGTGACGTCGGTATAGGTAAAGGCATAGCCGCCATCGCGTTTGGAATGAGTATAGCCCAACCGTGCTTCGAACCCGGGCAGCGCATTGGGCGTCCAGAGCAGTTTCCCCCGCAGGCTCAGCGCATCGACTGGATTCTCCGGCGCGTTGCGCGTGACATTATGAACAAAGCCATCGCCGTCGCGCTTTTCCGCGGCAATGCGGAACGCCAGTTCGTCGGCGATGATCGGCCCACCCCCGGCAATGGCGAACGCGCGTTCGTCATAGCTGGTATAGAGCGCCCGCCCGCGCGCACTCCAGTCCATCGTCGGGTCGGTGGTGCGGATGATCACCGCGCCGGCCAGGGCGTTCAACCCCTGCAGCGTCGACTGCGGCCCACGAAATATCTCGACTTGCGCGACGTCCCACATATCGGTCGGCGCACCATGCAGCGTACCGGTCGGCAGCGGCGCGCCATCGACATAGACCGTCGACAGCGCACCATCGCCGCCACTCGAAACGCCATTATTGGCGATCCCACGAATGGTGAAGCCAGCCCCGCCATAAATTGTCGAGACATTGGCGGTGCGCTGCAGCACCTCCTGCAGCGAGCGGAGATTCTCTTCCTCGATCCGCGCCGAAGTAATCACTGCGACGCTGCTCTTGGTCTCCTGCAACGATCGCGCGACCTTTTCGCCGGTGACGATGATGTCGTCGGAGGTGTCGGCCTGTAGCGCGGCATCGATGGGCTGGTCCGACAGATTCGGCCCGGCTGACTGCGCCTGAGCGGTCGAGGCAAGCGCCATGGCGACAAGGCTGGCCGACAGCCTCAGGAAAATGCGCGTCATCGATACCCCCGGAAAATTCGAGCCGCCCGGTATCAACGCCACAATTGCGAGTCAAACTCATTAGCAAAATATGCAAAGCGACGGCTGATAGCTAAGCTTTCTCACGACAAAGATCAGCCTGTGTTGAATTCCCATTATAACAGTAGAGATTGATCAGCGGGCCGGGGGAGGCGCTGACCTGCCGATTCTCGCCCCAGGGATTTCCAGGAGAATGCAATGAAGCTGTTTACACGATCGCTGTTCGCAACCCCTTTGATCGCGGCCGCGACGCTCGGTCTTTCCGCCTGCAACACGCCGGCGCCGGTGGACAATGGCACCACCAACGACCTTGAGCTGGTCAATGAGGAAGCACCGCTCGACGGCAACCTGTCGACCGATAGCGAAATCAGCGGGAATGTCGGCAGCCTCGATTCGGTTCCGACTGGCAACGAAATTGCAGTCGGCAATAGCGCCGAGGGCAACGCCACCGCTCACTAAGCGGTTCATGGTGCGGCACGACGGCCAGCCCGAACCTGTTGCGGCCACAAACCGCGCGTCGCCGTCGCATCCTCTCATCGCCCGGATAGCTCCCAAGGCGTAACCTCACGGCCCGGCGGCAACGCCGGGCCGCTTTCTTCGTTCAGCCTCGATCGCAATCCTCCGGCGCGGCAGCCACCAGCCCGTCGGCGAACCATTGTCCGAGCATCGCCCCGGCCAGCGCCAGCCCCGCTTGCTCGCCGCGCGCCTCGACCAGCATCGCGCACAAGTCGGCAAAGCCGGCGCCCGACTGGGCACGTTGCAAGGCATCGCATTCGATCGCTTCGATGGTCCGAAAACAAGGTGTGAAGTCCTGCCGCCACACCAGCATCGCCGCTGACTCGGGCAGGATCGCCGCAGCGGGTGGCGCAGTGCCGACGGACAGCGCCGACCAGATCGCGCCGGCGTTGGTCCGGGCGGGCGCGATCCGCAGCGTGGGCACGAAGCTCAACCGCGCTTTGTCCCAGTCGATCCCGGCAATCGCGGCCGGCGGCAGCGCAACTGCATCCGCGCCCTCGAACGCTTGGGCCAGCATCCATTCCAGCGTCGCCAGTTCGGCGACCTCGGCATCGTCGGGATAGAGGCCGGCCAATGTCCGGTCGAACCCGGCACCATAGACACCGAGTGTCCAGCCACTTGGCGGCGTTCGCTCGATGTGATGGCGCGCCGCATCGACAAAGCCCGGCCCGCCCAGCCAGGCATGGAGCTGCGGATAGGTTTCGGCGAGGCAATCGGTCAGCTGCACACGATAGGCATTGTGATAGACCGCAAGCCCGGCCTTTGTCCCGGGCGCGACCCAGCTCTTCACCGCACCCGCCCCGTCCAGCAAATGGCGGCGAAAGTCGCGCTGCAGCGCAATCAGGCTCATGCCGCGATCCGCTCACGCGCGGCCGCGATGCGTCGCGCCTGGTCGAGCTCGGCAAGCAGGTCGGCAAGCGGCGGAATATCGTCATCGCGCTCGATCATCGTTGCGACCGGCCCGATCCGCGCCAACGCCGCGTCGTACAGCGCCCAGACGCTGTCGGGCACTGGCCGGTCATGCGTGTCGATCAGCAAATCCCTGCCCCCGCCCGAACTCGAACCCGAACTCGAACTATGCCCGGCGAGATGGATCTGGCGCACCCGCTCCGCCGGCACGCCATCGAGATAGGCGATCGCGTCGAACCCATGATTGGTCGCGCTGACAAAGATATTATTGACGTCGAGCAGCAGGTCGCACCCGGTGCGTGCGCACATCTCCGCCATGAAATCCCATTCGGTCGCATCGCTGTCGGCAAAGCGCACATAGCTTGACGGATTCTCGATCAGCATCGCGCGGCCAAGCATATCCTGCGCCTGTGCGACATTGGCGCACACCACATCCATCGCCTCGCGCGTATAGGGTATCGGCAACAGGTCGTGCGAATTGAACCCCTCGATCGCGGTCCAGCACAGGTGATCCGACACGAACAGCGGATCGATCCGGTCGACCAGCGATTTCAGCCGCATCAGATGATCCTGGTCGAGCCCGTCGGCCGAGCCGATCGACATCGATACGCCGTGCAATGCGACCGGATGGCGTTCGCGGATCCGCTCCAGGATATGCAGCGGCCGCCCGCCGGCGATCATGAAATTCTCCGAAATGACCTCAACGAAATCCACCGCGACATCATGCTCGAGGAAATCGGGATAATGCTGCGATCTGAGGCCAAGGCCGAAGCCGTGAAAGGCCGGGTTGCGGGTCATCGTCATGGTGTCGGTCCAGTGCGGGAAAAGGACCCGGCCGGTCATCCGGCCGGGTCCGGAAACTCACTTGGGTGCAGTCAGGCTGCCGCCCGCCGCGGTGCACGCCTTGGCGGTCAGCGCCTTGAAGCCCTGGCCCTTGCACTCATTCTGGCCCTTGCAATCGTTCGACGCGGTCTTGCAGTCCGACGTGCCCTTGCAGGTGTTGACGCCGTAGCAATGGACGGTCTTTTCGCCCTTCGCCAGCGCCGGTGCGCTGGTCGCGACGCCGGCAACGGCAATGATGGCGGCAGTGGCGGCGAAGCTCGCGCCGAGGATGCGGGTGGTCATGGGGAAGGTCTCCGAAAACATTTGAGCCGGAATGGCGAAAGGGTTTTCGGGGAGTGGGAGGGGTTCGTTACAAGCCCATCTAAATTCCTCCCCGGTTCCGGGGAAGAGTCTGGAAAGTCACCAGCGCAGCAATCTCGGCCCGACCAGCGCACCCAGCGCAACGACCATGGCGATCCCCAGCGAATACCAGGTCAGGATGAACAGCGCCGAGGATTCCTGGCAATGCAGCCCGTACAGCGTCGCCCCGCACGCTCCCGCCGCCAGTCCGGCAAGCGCCCCGGTCAGCCTGAGCCGTGTCGGAGCGAGTTGCCGGAACGACCAGAGCAACCCGGCCAGGATCGGCAGCGACAGCATCGCCACCAGCATCGAGCAGGCCCGCCAGCTATGCCCGATCCACAGCTCGTGCCACCCGTCCATCGGCATCATCAGCATCTCGCGCCCGGTGAGCAGGGCGAGCACCGCCACCGGCACCCAGAGCAGCCACAGCCAGCGTGGCCGTATCGCCTGCGGTCGTGCCAGATGCAGCACAGCGGCGATCGCCACCAGATCGAGCAAAATGGTATAGCCCCATTTCATCCAGAACGACGAACCGCACATCGCGTGCATCATGTCGGGGCGCATGCCGAGACAGAATAGCACCAGCGCCAGCGTAACGATCGCGCCGCCCGCCATGCCGATCGCGATCCGCCGCGCGACCGCGCCGCGCGGCACCGGGCGCAATTCCTCGCCAAGCGAGCGGATCAGGTCTTCGGTGCGCATCAAGTGCCACCTTTCAGGCGTTTGGCGAGCGCGGCAAGACCGCGATGCACTGACACCTTCACATCGGATTCGCTGATCGCGCCGCGCTCCGCCGCCTCGGCCACGCTCAGCCCCTCGATCCGGGTCTCGCGGATCACCCGCGCCTGTTTGGGCGACAATTCAGCCAGCAACGTATCGACATCCATCCGCGCCGAGGTCGCCGCCTCGAATCCTTCGGCGACCAATATATCCTCCAGCCCCTCGATCGGCACAGTGGTGCGGGTGCGGGTGCGGCGGAAATGGTCGATCATCTTGTAGCGCGCAACGGCATAGGCCCAGGCACTGAAGGCCCGGTCGCGGTCATAAGTGCCGCGCCGCGTGTGAATGGCCATCATGGTTTCCTGCACCAGATCCTCGACATCGTCGGCGGCGCCGCGAAGGCGCCGCCCGAAAAAGGATCGCAGCATCGGCACGAGCGCATTGAGCAAGGCGGTATAGGCGCCGGAATCTCCATCGAGACCGCCGATCATCCATATCCTGAGCTGATCTTCGCTCGCCCTCACATGCACTCCCGACGGGTCATTCGCGGCAGCGCGGCCAAAGGTTACACATAAATCTGGCCTGCCCGACGCCGGAATAACGATCGTGCCGCCAGTGTAACCGAAGCCCGGGGCAACACGAAGCAGCTTCCGTGACCTGTGCCCAAAAGGCCTCCCAGGGTCACCGTGCGGCGGGGCCAACTCCCCGCCCCACGTCGAGGCCGATTTACAAAGGAAGCCCAATATGGCGAAGACCCCGGCGGCAATTGCCGCAGCCCTTGCCCTGAGCATCGCACTCGGGTCGGGCGCCAATGCCCAGGCCGCCAAGAAGCCGATGGAAAAATGCTATGGCGTGTCGCTCGCCGGCAAGAATGACTGCAAGGCCGGCGCCGGCACCAGCTGCGCCGGCACGTCGCGCGTCGCCTATCAGGGCGATGCCTGGAAACTCGTCCCCGCCGGCACCTGCACGTCGATCAAGACGCCCAAGGGCAATGGCTCGCTGACCCCCAAGGCATGAGGCTGGATCGGCCCCTTCCCTTGGCAGGAAAGGGGCCTGACTGGAGACGCTGATGACCCCCGCCACGCTTTATGCCCGCGCCGCCGCGCGGCTCGACACGCTCGTGTCGCGCAACCTGCTGCTGCTCATCGCGCGCCTCGCGATCGCCGCGGTCTTTTTCCTGTCCGGCCGGACCAAGGTCGAAGGGCTGCTGACGCTCACGCCGGCCACTTATGAACTGTTCGCGACCGAATACGCCCTGCCCTTCGCGCCGCCGGTGGTCGCGGCGCATATCGCGGCCTATTCGGAGCATCTCTTCCCGATCCTGCTGGTGCTCGGCCTGTTCACCCGCCCTGCCGCGGCAGCCCTGCTCGGCATGACGCTGGTGATCGAAATCTTCGTCTATCCCGATGCCTGGTCGACGCATCTCAGCTGGGCGGCGATCCTGTTGCCGCTGATCGCGCGCGGCGGCGGCGCCTGGTCGCTTGACCGTGCCTTCCGGCTCGAAAAGGCCTAACATCGCCCCGCGTAAACGGGGGAGCGAAGGCATGGACAGGATCAACTGGCTGATCGCGGCGGGCGTCCTCAACACCATCGCTGCGCTGCTTCACCTCGGCTGCGTGTTCGGCGGCCCGTCCTGGTATCGCTTCTTCGGCGCGGGCGAGGGCATGGCGCGTCTCGCCGAGCAGGGATCATGGCGGCCCGCCCTCATCACGCTGGGCATCACCGCGATCCTCGCCGGCTGGGCCGCCTATGCCTTTTCCGGCGCTGGCCTGGTGCCGCGCCTGCCGCTGCTCCGTCCGGCGCTGATCCTGATCTGTGCGGTCTATGTCGCGCGCGCCGCCGCCTATCCCGTCATGCTCGCGCGCATGCCCGGCCACGGCACGACCTTCCTGCAAGTCAGCTCGGCGATCGTGCTTGTCTTCGCCGTGGTCCACGCCATCGGCATCTGGACCCGCTGGGACCGGCTCTAAAGCTCCGGGCGCAGGGTCCGCTCTGGTCTGGTTTGCACATATTCAACATAAGTATTTGATATATAAGTATATTATTTAAGATCTTCGCCACAGCGACGGCGGAAGATATGCAACAACCGGTGTCCCATATCTCCGGCCGCTTGCCCCCGGACATGCGACAACCGGTGTCCCATATCTCCCCGTTCGTCCCCGCGATCCTGTCGCCGGCAGCGATTCAACCATGGAAAAGGATCGGGTATCTCACGCCTTGCCGGACTGGTGCCGGCGCGCTTTTTCTCTGTGTCGGAAAAACAACACTGTCCCCGCGCCACCGGTACAATGACCGGCGCATCGCCACAGCCATTACCGCCTTGACCGACTTGGCGGTTCAAGTACGATTACATTTGTAGTCATAAGCCGGATCAGAGACCATGCGATACCTGCTCACACTGATCCTGTTGTGCCTGTCCGCGGCCCCGGCGAACGCCCAACAGCCTGCCGAAACCTGGATCCTGGTCCAGGATATGTGGGGCAATCCCGCTTATTCGATGCTCACATTGGTCCGGGTCGGCGAGCAGCTGACCGGCGATATCGACGGCGATCCGCTGCACGGGCGCGCGACCGCCGGCACGATCGAGTTTTCATCGCAGGCCAAAGGCGGCGGTATCTATCGCTTCTCCGGCTCACAGACCGGCACAACGATGGCCGGCAAGGCCGATTTTCCCGACAATAATTTCCCCGATCGGCGCGCACTGCACACATTCACCGCGCGGCGCATCGCCGACCGCCCCGCCGGGGCCCCGCGCACTTGGCACTTCCAGCCGGTCGATTATGCCAACAGTTTCGATCCGCACCGCGCGCCGGTACTGACGATCTGGCCGGGCGACAGCGTCGAGACCAGCACAGTCGATTCCGGCGGCGTGGATGCGGCGGGGAATACCGTCGCCCTGTTCGGCAACCCGCAGACCGGGCCGTTCTTCATTGCTGGCGCGGCGCCGGGCGACATGCTGGCGGTGCATATCAAGCGGCTGCGCCTCAACCGCGATTATGCCGACAGCCTCGACACGATCGTCGGCCGCGCACTGGGGTCGAGCCTCGTCGCCAGGGCCGGCGAACTGGGCAAGCCGGTGCGCTGGACGCTTGACCGCAAGGCCGGGCGCGCCCGGCCGCAGGGCGCGAGCGGCGCGCTGAAGGATTTCTCGATCGCGGTCAGGCCAATGCTTGGCGGGCTGGCGGTCGCGCCGGGGTTCGGCTCCGCGCCGCTATCGACCGGCGACACCGGCCCGTTCGGCGGCAATATGGACTTCAACGAAGTGGTCGAGGGCAATATCGTCTATCTGCCGGTGCAGCAGCCAGGCGCCCTGCTCTATCTCGGCGACGCCCATGCCCTGCAAGGTGACGGCGAGACGTCGCAATATGCGCTGGAGACGTCGATGGACGTCGCGTTCAGGGTCGAGCTGATCAAGGGCAAGCGCATCGCCGGCCCGCGCGTCGAATCCCCGGATCGGATCATGGTGCTGGGCCAGGCCGGCTCGCTCGACGAAGCATTGAAATCCGCCAGCACCGGCATGATCCTGTGGCTGCAGCAGGATTATGGGCTGACCCTGTCGCAGACGGCGCAGATATTGGGCACCGCGATGCACTATTCGGTGGCCAATCTTGCCGGGCGCAGCGTCGGGGTGGCGGCGAAACTGGACAAGGCGGTGCTGCCGCCGAAGGCGACTGCACCGGTGCCGCCCCGGTAGCCGGACCGCAGGCGAACCCGCTATTTCTGGCAGGCGACGATCGTCGCGATCACCGACAGCGTATCCTGCGGATCGCGCACCCGCACCGTGTCGAGCCCAAGCTCCTTTGCCGGATAATCATTGCCGCCGGGGAAGATCGCATCGCCGATGAACATCATCGCGTCGAGCGCAATGCCGCTCGCATCGCGCAGCTTCTTCAGGCCGTAAGCCTTGTCCACGCCCTCGCGCGTGACGTCGATCGAGGTCGCCCCGCCGATATTGATCGACAGGCCCGGCAACCGCGTGCGCAGATCCGCCTGGATCACCTTGCGCTTGGCGAAGTCGGGATCCCAATGCTCCTTGGCGTCGAGCGGCGCCTGCTGGCCAAGCGCGGAAAAGGTGATCTGGCTGCCGCGATCCTCGATCCGCTCGCCCCACACCTGTTCCGGCACGAATCCGGTCGCGGCCAGCGCGGCATCGAACGCCGCGAAGATCGCCTGTTTCTGCGCATCGTCGAACAGCTCGGCATAGACCGGCGCCCAGCTGCCGTCATAGCGATAGAGCTTGGTCCCGGTGGTCGGCATCAGCCACAACCGGCTGCGATCGGCGCGCGCCGGCAGGCGGCTCGCAACCTGCTTTTCGAATTGCGGCCAGTCCCCGCCCGAAATCACCGCGACATGCGCTACGGCGAGCAGGTCGGCCAGCGCCTCGCCCATCGCCTCCTGCAGCGGCTGCTTGCTCTCGGCGAGCGTGCCATCAAGATCGAAGGCGATCAGGTGCTTCATATAAAGGCTCCGGCTGAGGTGAGTGGCGAGTCTGGCGGCGGGTGAACGTATCGGCTCCCGCACGGGTCCCTTGATGGAGCGAGAAATCGGCGCGGCGCTAAGCCATACCCTTCGCCCGCGTGCGCCGACGGCCGGGGCGGACCATGACCGACTCCGCCCGCTCGGAATGTTTGCCGGCAGCCGTCAGCAGGCGGCGAAATGTCGGGCATTCCATATGGCTGGGCGCCGGACAGGCGGCCGCATGGCGCAGGCCGTCGCGCAGCGCGCTGAGCTGGCCGATCGAGCGCTCCAGTTCGTCTGCCTTCGCGCTCAGCATCGCGCGGTCGATCCGGGGCAAGCCATTGCCACCGAACATGCCGCCGATCTCGTCAAGCGAGAAGCCCGCCATCCGCCCCAGCGCGATCAGCGACAGCCGCTCCAGCACATCGGCACCGAAGATCCGCCGCAACCCGCGCCGGCCGAGCGATTCAACCAGCCCCTTTTCCTCGTAGAAACGCAGCGTGGACGCCGGCATGCCCGATCGTTTGGCGACCTCCGCGATATCGAGAAGTTTCACTATTGACCTCAAGTCGGCTTGAAGTGGCAGAGTGCTGCGGACACTCGATCAGCACAAGGAAAATCGCCATGACACCAGCGCCCGCCCCATCCGATCATAGGCCGCCTAACCAGACCCAATCCGAGCTATGGAATGCCCGCGCGGGCGCGACCTGGGTGGCACAGCAGGCAATGCTCGACCGCCTGCTCCTGCCCTTTGAGGAATTGCTGGCCGAGACCGTTCGGGCGGGCGGGGCGCGCAATGTCCTCGATATCGGCTGCGGCGCCGGCGCGACGACGCTCGCGGTGGCGCGGGCACTTGCGCCTGATGGCCAGTGTACCGGCCTCGACATCTCGATGCCGCTGGTCGAGGCGGCACGTCGCCGCGCGGCACAAACGAACCTCGCGGCGCAGTTCATCGCCGGCGACGCGCAACGTCACAGCGTTGCGAGCGGCAGTTTCGACTGGATCGTGTCGCGCTTCGGGGTGATGTTCTTCGACCAGCCGGAACGGGCGTTCGCCAATCTGCGCAGCGCGGTGCGCGACGATGCCGGACTGACCATGATCACCTGGCGTGATCCGGCTGAAAATCCCTTCATGACCGCAGCGGAACATGCGGCCGCGCCGCTCTTGCCGCAACTGGCCCCGTCCGATCCCGACGCGCCGGGGCAGTTCGCCTTTGCCGATGCGCAGAAGGTCCGCCGCATCCTGGAGACCGGATGGCGCGACATCGACATCACGCCGCTCGATATCGCTTGCACGCTCCCGGCAGCCGACCTGCAAACCTATATCATGACGATGGGCCGGGTCGGCGCGCTGCTCCCCGATCTCGACGATCGCACGCGGGCGGCGGTGTCCGCCGTCCTCACATCCGCGTTCGAGCCGTTCGTGTCAGACGGCACCGCGCGGTTCAGCCTCGCCTGCTGGCTGGTCAGCGCACGGGCGAGCTAGGGTCTGGACCCCAACATGGGCGATTGGGCACCGGGCGCTGAACGCCCGATGCCCGCACCCCCTCCCCGTGGCGCTCTTTTTACCGCTCAATGCGGCTTTTTATGCTTCTTCTTGGACGTCGCTTCGTCGGTCGCCTGCGGCGCCGATGCATCCGCCGTCGTGTCGGTGGCGGTTGGCTGCGTGCTCGACGGATCGGACGCGGTCGGCGTTGCGGTGTCGACCGGTGCGGTGGAGTTGACGGTGTCGGGCGTCGCCGGTGCTTCGGTCGGGCTGGCGCTCTGGGTCGACGGCGATGAAGACGGCGCCGTCTGGGCAAAGGTCGCGGCCGGCACCAATGCCGCTGCCGCCACCAGAATGGCTATGGCTTTCATTGAAAAGATACTCCCGATCTTGGTCCGGCTGATACACGCCGGCCCCCTTTTGATAGGCGGTCGGGACGGGGCAAGGCCAGACTTGCGCGGTTCGACTCATCACGTTTTGGGCTCGAAAAACTGCTCAACCGTGGCAGGCAAGCGTTGGCCGTTTGCGCATAATCAGTGGGTTACGGGCCGATCACCCCATCATCCGGCACCCGCGACTCGGAGTCGCTCAGGCCGTGCCGGTCGCGCCGCCGGGGCGATAATGGCTCGGCGCGACCCCCGCGAGCCGCTTGAACATGGTGGTGAAGGCAGCCGGGCTTTCATAGCCGAGATCAAGCGCGATGGTCGTCACCGCCTCACCCGCCGCCAGCCGCGGCAATGCGATGAGCAGACAGGCCTGTTGCCGCCACGCACCGAAACTGAGCCCGGTTTCCCGACGGAACGCGCGGGTAAAGGCGCGCCGCCCCATGCCGAGGTCGGCGCTCCACAGGTCGATCGTGTCGTGCGGTGTCGGCCGTTCGAGGAACGCCTGGCATTTGCGCGCCATCTCCACCGTCTTGGGGAAAGGCACGGCGAGCGGCACAGTCGGCGCGCGCGCCAGCTCCTCGAGCAACAGCGCCATGACCATGCCGTCGCGCCCGTCGACATCATATTCCGGCGGCACCTCGCACGATGCCTGCAACAGGCTGCGCAGCAGCGGCGAGACCTGGATCACCTTGTTACGGTCACCCAGCGAGCCATGCACATCGGCTTCGATCAGGACGCTGCGCGTGCTGACCGCGCCGACCATCCGCACCGCATGGGCACACCCGCCCGGCGTCCAGATCGCGCGTTCGGGCGGCGCGACCCAGGCGCCGTGCCGCGTGCTGACCACCACCACGCCGCGTGCGGCATAAAGCAGCTGGCCACGGCGATGCTGGTGCCAGTCAAGCTCGAACGCCGGCGGACATTCATTGCCGATCGCGACGATCGGCCGCGCAATATCCTCGACCAGGGCCGGATTGCTCCACGGCATGACTCTGTCCCACTTGCAAAAGTAAAAGACCCATACAGGAATGCGGGCAACACCGGGAGGGGGTACGGGACCGCTCCAGCTTCACCAAAGCCAGCTTACCAACGGATGCCCGGATGAACGCCACCAAAGCCGCAGCACCACCGCTTCCCGCAACCGAAACGACTGTCTTCGGCGTGATCCTGGCGATCAGCTTCTGTCATCTGCTCAATGACATGATGCAGTCGCTGCTGCCGGCGATCTATCCCAATCTGAAGACTGAGCTTGGCCTGTCGTTCAGCCAGATCGGGCTGGTGACTCTGGTCTATCAGCTCACCGCGTCGATCCTGCAGCCGCTGATCGGCCTCTATGCCGACAGGAAGCCGACCCCGCTGGCGCTGCCGGGCGGGACTTTGTTCTCGCTGGCAGGACTCCTCGTCCTGTCGGCGGCGCACAGCTATTGGCTGTTGCTGGTTGGCGCGGCGATGCTCGGCATGGGCTCCTCGGTGTTCCATCCCGAATCCTCGCGCGTCGCGCGCATGGCGGCGGGGCGGCGGCATGGCCTGGCTCAGTCGATGTTCCAGGTCGGCGGCAATGCCGGGTCGGCGCTCGGCCCGCTTGCCGCCGCGATCGTGGTGGTGCGCTGGGGTCAGTCCAGCCTTGCCTTCTTCGCGATGCTTGCGCTGCTGTCCTGCGCGATCCTGTGGAATGTCGGGCAATGGTACCGCCATCACGGCATTGCCCGGCTGACGCGCGGCCGGGCCAATGGTCAGGTCGTCGTGACGTTGCCACGCGGCAAGGTGCTCACCGGCATCGCCATCCTGCTCGCGCTGATCTTCTCGAAATATGTCTATCTCGCCAGCCTCACCAGCTACTTCACCTTCTACCTGATCCATCGCTTCGGCGTGAGCGTGGAGGTGGCCCAGATCCATTTGTTCGTCTTTCTCGGCGCGGTGGCGGTCGGCACGATCGCCGGCGGTCCGATCGGCGACCGGTTCGGGCGCAAATATGTGATCTGGTTCTCGATCCTCGGCGCGCTGCCCTTCACGCTGTTGCTGCCACATGCCAGCCTGTTCTGGACCGGCCCGCTGACGGTGGTGATCGGCCTGATCCTCGCCTCCGCTTTCCCGGCGATCGTCGTGCTCGCGCAGGAACTGGTGCCGGGAAAGATCGGCATGATCTCCGGCCTGTTCTTCGGCTTCTCGTTCGGCATGGGTGGGATCGGCGCCGCCGTGCTGGGCGAAGTCGCCGACCGCGGCGGCATCGAACTGGTCTATATGATCTGCGCGTTCCTGCCGGCGATCGGCCTTCTCGCCGCTTTCCTGCCCGATCCGGAACGCTGAATCCGCTGGTCTGGTTGAAATTCGTACTCCCGCGAATTTCAACCAGGCTCGATCAGATCATCATCCCGCCGCACCCAGCGTCGGCGACTCCAGATCAAGCTTGTCCGCGGGGATCACCACCGCGTCGGGCCGGAGCGTGCGCAGCTTGTCGATGAACTTGGCTGAATCGCCCACGATCACCAGCCAGGCGTTTTCGGGCGTGACCAGCCGCGCCGCGATCGCATTGGCCGCATCGGGCTTCACTGCGTCGAGCTTCCCGGCAAGCGCGAAAGCCTCGCCCGGCTCAAGCCCCTGCTGGATCAGGCCGGAAATGATCGCGCTGAAGCCGCCACCCGTCTCCATCTGGCGAACATAGCTGCCCTTCACATAGGCCTTGCGCTTGTCGAGCGCGTCGCTGCTGATCGGCTCCGTTCCCAGTCGCTTGAACTCGTTGAGGAAGATCTCCGCGACCTCGGTGGCGGTCTCGTTCTTGGTCTGCGCGCTCGCCGACAGCATCGCGGTGTCGGCGCGCGCGGGCATCGCGCTATAGGCGCCGTAACTCAACGCGCGCTTGCTGCGCACCTCGGTGAACAGCCGGCCGTTGGAGCCGACGCCAAGCACCGCATTGGCGAGCAGCAGGTCGGGATAATCGGCATCCGAGCGGCTCACGCCGCGCACCGCCGCTACCACTGCGGTCTGACCGGCACCGGGCAGGTCGATGACGATCGTATGCCTCGACATGCCCTGCCCCGTGCGCACCTTGGGCACCGCGGGCGCCCGAGCCCTGATCCGCCAGTCGCCGAACAGCCTGGTGGCGAGCGCGGTGCCCATCGCCGGATCGACCCCGCCGGTGACGATGACTGATGTATTGGCGGGATGCCACCAGCGTTGCCGGTAAGCGACCAGATCGGCACGGCTCAGGGCACCCAGGCTCCTGATTGTCCCGCCGCCCTGACGGCCATAGGGCGCCGCGCCATAAAGCACAGGCAGAACCGCCATATTGGCGAGCGGCCCGGGGTCCTTCATCGCCACCTGAAGCTGGTCAATCGCCCGCTTGCGCTCCCGGTCGAACTCGGCCTGAGGGTAGCTGGCATTGCGTATGACGTCGCTCAGCACGCCCGCCGCCTGCTCCAGATTGGCGGCCGGCGCGTTGATCGAGAAGGAACTGCCATCGGGGCCGGCCCCGGCGTTGATCGATGCACCCAGGCTCTCCAGGGTCGCCGCGATCTGCTCGGCGGTGCGCGTCCTGCTCCCCTTTGTCGCGAGATCGGCGGCGAACCGGGCGAGCCCGGCCTTGCCCGCCGGATCGGTCGACGAGCCGCCGGCAATCACCACGGTCATCGTCGCCAGCGGCACCGATCCGGTTTTAACCGCCACCACATGAACGCCATTGTCGAGCCGCGCTTCGACGATCTTCGGCACCGCGACGGCCGGCACCGGGCCAGGTCCCGGCGGCGCCTGCCGCGCGCCCTCCGCTGCCAGCTGGTTCGGCACCGACTGCGCCGTGGGCACGGTGGTGAAGGTCGGCATCGGTATGGGGTTGGCCCAGCTCGCGGGATTGCCGTCGCCATTGGTATAGCGGATTTCGACCCGCGCCTTGGGATCGAGATAGCGCTTCGCCACCCGCAGCACATCGGCCTTGGTCACCGTGCCGATCGCCGCCAGTCTTTTGTCAGCCGCCCGGGGATCGCCCGTGCGCATCAGTGCTTCGCCCAGTTCGAACGCGCGTCCGGAAAAGGTCTCACGCTCGCGCAGTGCCTCGGACAGCAATTCATTCTTGGCTTCGTTGAGCTCGGCATCCGAAACCTCGCCCAACGCAATGCTGTTCAACTTGGCATCCATCGCGCCCGCCGCCACCTCGGCATCCTGGCCTGCGCTCAGGATCGCGATCGGCGCGATCATCCCCGCCTCTTCGTTGAGGTCGAGATCCTCATCGATCTCACTGGCCTTGCCCGATCGCACTAATCCCTTGAACAGCCGCGAATTCTCGCCATTACCCAGGATTGCGTCCATCACCTCGATCGCGGCGCTATCGGGGTGGTTCGCGCCGGGCACCTTGTAAATCGCGCCGACCACGGGCAGCGGCACATTGGGGCCGGTGGCATTGATCCGCCGCAGTGCCATTGGCGGCTCGCTGCCCGTGATGGCCAGCGGGATCGGCCGGGGCCGCCGGGGGATTGCCGCGAAATATTGATCGACCAATGCCTGGAGCCGTGCTTCGTCGAAATTGCCCGCCACAATCAATGTCGCGGTATCCGGCCCGTAATAGGCCTCATGAAAGGCGCGGGCATCCTCCAGCGTCGCGGCCTCGAGATCGGCGATGCTGCCGACCGCCGGGCGACGATGCGGCAGCACGTCGAACGCGTTCTCGTTCATCGCAAAGCGGAACAGCCGGCCATAGGGCGGGGCGAGCACGCGCTGGCGCAATTCCTCCTTCACCACATTGCGCTCGGTCTCGAACACTTCCTTGTCGACCACCGGACGCGCCATGCGCTCGGCATGAGTCCACAGCATTGTCTCGAGATATTGCGCCGGCACGGTCTCGTAATAATTGGTCCGGTCGAACCCGGTGGAGGCATTGCGCACCCCGCCGACATCTTCGGTCAATCGGTTGATCATGTTGTACGGCATGTTCACCGTCTTGCGGCTCAGAATATGCTCGAACAGATGCGCGAAGCCCGAGCGTTTGTCGGGATCATGCTTCGATCCCACCTCGTACCACACCGATACCGAGACATTGGGCGTCGTTATGTCCCTGAGCGTGAGTATGCGCAGGCCATTTTTGAGGATGCGTTCCTGATACTGGATCGGCGGCACGTCCGAGACCATCGAGGTGGTGGGTGCAGGCTTCTCGCTGCCCGACGCCTGTCCCGCACCGCCCACTGCCAGCGCGATGGCGGCAACGCCCATGCGCATCAAGAAGCCCACCGATGTCATAATTCCCCCTCGCGACTGGATTGCCGATGACCGGAAATCAGCCGCCAGAATCGAACCGGATGCTACAATGTCAAGCCCTTGGGGCGGCAACGGCCCGTTGGCCGCAGTCAACGGCCCGTCGCTGCCGAACCCGCCCTTTCGCGATCAGGCCTTGACCTTGCGCGACCCCGTCCCGGGCTTGGCTGCTGCCGGTTTACGTGCAGCCGTCCCCGGCTTCGCGCCTGATTTCGACTTGGCCGCCGTGCCGCTGCTGCGCGCATAGAGCAACCCGGCAACGATCGCTGCGGACCCGATACCGACCGCTGCACCAATGCCGAGCGCCTTGTTGCCGATCCCGGCCACCAGGCCCTCATCGTCGCTCTGGTCATCGTCATATCCCGCCGATGCGTCAGCCAAGGGCGGAAGATGCTCGTGCGGCGGCTCCTGCAACGGATAGGGCGACTGATTTCCGGCGGGGATCGGCGGGCTATGGGTCATGACTCATCTCAATGAAATGATGGAAGATGAAATAGATAACGAACCAGAGGCGCGGGGGTTGCCTGCTCGCGGGTGTTGCGTCATCCAGCTTGGAATTACCTGACGCTCTTCGCCAATGTCGGGACTCTCGCAGCATCTCCCCGGGGCTGAAAATATATCACTGTTGCACGCCGGCTTCTGCCCGGTAAGCTGAACCCAATAAAATTGGGGGGATGCAGCATGAATACCGTAAAGATTCCAAAGAAGGTACAAGACCGTCTCGTTGCTGGTTTGAAGAAATACCAGCCCATCGTCCGCAAGCTCGCCGAGCGCGATATTTCCGAGGCGGATACCGTCACCGTCTGCAAGGACATGCTCTGCGACGTTTTCGGCTATGACAAATACACCGAACTGACCAGTGAACAACAAATCCGTGGCACCTTTTGCGATCTTGCTGTCAAGATTGGCGGTAAGGTTCACTATCTGGCTGAGATCAAATCTGCCGGCACTTCCCTCAACAACAATCACCTTCGCCAAGCGGTAAATTACGGCGCTCATGAAGGGATTGAGTGGGTATTGTTGACCAACGCGATCGTATGGAAAATCTATCGCATCAAATTCGCTCAGCCGATCGACTGGGAGGAAGTTTATTGCTTCGACATGGCCACGCTTTCATCGCGCTCGGGCGAGGATCTGGCGAAGCTGTTCATGTTATGCCGGGAAAGCGTGACAACCGACGCGCTTCATCAATTCCATCAACAGGCCCAAATCCTGAACCGTCATGTGATCGCCGAAGTGATACTCAGCGACGCAGTGGTTGGCGCGCTTCGCAAAGAAATGCGGCGACTGTTCGCTGGCGTGAAAACGAGCGATGACGAACTCCGCGCATTGCTGACCACCGAGGTTATAAAGCGCGACACGCTTGATGGCGACGCAGCGAAGGGCGCCAAGGCGACCGTGAAAAAAGCATCAAATGCGTTGGCGAAAAAAACACTTAAGGCATCAGCTACGGCGGTTGAGGCCGCTTAAGCGATGATCGAATTGCATACGCGCCGAGACCGAACCACCATCTTGCATGGTCGGTCAGCGTCGATAAATGTAATCAGATCGCCGATATTGCTGGCGCTGTAAAAGACGTGGTCGGGGAATGTCAGATGAAAGAAGCTTGCCCGATCTGCACTCGCATGATTCAAATTGACCAGCGACAATGCAGCTATTGCTTTAGTGACATCGGCTTTCCCAATGTCCGTTACGCAATGCGCGCAGAGGAGTGCACCGCGCTCGAACATCGCCTTGCTGCAGCACAAAAGGTGATCGAAGAAGCAAACCTTCAGTATGAATATGATCTATTGTTATTTATGACAGAAAAATCAAAACTAGTTATCAATCGGAAATTCAGACAGCTATCGCATTGGCTTTACAGCGAAAATCGTCTTTATCGGAATTTCTACAAGAGGCGGCAAAGTGGTGAATCCTATACCGAAGATGAATTCAATCTGCAAAGAATATCTGCGGAAAATACAGTAAGTCCATTGTTTTACGACCAGCTGAACTATGCCGCGATCACCGTAGATGGAGTGGGGATGCCTTATTACGGAGAATATAGCATTATCGTTCGCGAAGATGCGATTGCGCATAGAACGACCGTTTTCGAAGAGAATCCGTTCATATTCAGCGAAAGACATGGAATCGTATCAGGAAAAATGCCTCCCCCGGGATACCGGACGGTATGGGATCGGCGGGCCAAGCTCATCGCAGCAAAACTTGCGGAGCGACTTTCGAAAGGTGCCTGCGATGCCGATATCGCCGAACTCGTCATGAACCGCAATCGCGGAGCTGCGACATGCGATTTCGTGGAAGCACATGTTTACGGTGACATCCTTTTGGATTGTATCGAGACCGTTGTCGGGCCGAAGCCTGCATCCAGACCCGACAGGATCGCATGGCGGCACATGCGACAACTTTTGGTGGAATTGGGTGCCGATGTTATGGAAGCGCCGTGAAAGCTCTGATCTCTGGTCAAGCGGGCATCGCGGCCGTCATCCGCGAAAGCGTCGAATTTCGACCAATTCATGACGCCCCTTTTGCGGGGACCCGAGCGGACATCCATTCCGTGCTGGGCGGCTTCGACGACATCGAGACCCACGACGTCGCCACAATTGCCATTGTCGACCGTTTACTCGGTGAGGCATGGGCTCAAGATCGATCACTCTTTCTATTATTCCTTCTGATAGAAAAGATGGGCAACGATTCTACGGAAATTTCTGAAACGATCGAAGATCTCGTTCACTCATACAAGATCAAGGCGCGACTGCTGGGAACGTTGCGCGCAATCCAGGGCGCGGAAGAATTTCTGACCAGAGCCATTGAAGTAGCTCGACGTCACCCTGAGTTACGTGACTATATCAGGGCCTTGTTTCCCGAGATAACCGCTCGTGCGCTTGCAAGGCACGCAAAGGATATTCGCGTCGCAGTGGTCGGCATCGGCAACTGCGCCAGCTCGCTGGTCCAGGGTCTCGCTTTCTACCACAAGGGATCGAACGACCATGTCGGCCTGATGCATTGGGATCTGGGCGGCTACAAGCCGAGCGATATCAAGGTCGTCGCCGCATGGGACGTCGATACGCGCAAGGTCGGCGTGGACGTGTCCGACGCGATCTTCACCAAGCCCAATTGCGCCGCGGTGTTCTGTGCGGATGTCCCGCCGAGCGGCGTCAAGGTGAAGATGGGCAATGTCCTGGACGGCGTCGCCGACCATATGGCCGATTATGCCGATGACCGTACCTTCATCGTCGCCGACCTGCCGCAACCGACCAAGGCCGAAGTCGTCGCCGCGCTGCGCGAGAGCAAGGCCGATGTGCTGATGAACTATCTGCCGGTCGGCAGCCAGAAGGCGACCGAGTTCTACG